>JBBRLT010000090.1:0-11872 GCA_038231235.1 Terriglobales bacterium | reverse complement strand
TAAAGCGATAGCAATGTTAATGTAATGTACCGAGTCGAAGCCTGAACCAAGCCTGAGCGTCTTCGGCGGTGATGGATGGGAGCAGATCGGAGATAGCTTGATCGAGTGCCCCCTGGGTGCGCGCCTTGGTGGAGCGCAGCAATTGTTTGAGTTTGGCCCAGGCTTTTTCGATGGGGTTGAGGTCCGGCGAATAGGGTGGCAGGTAGAGCACTTGGGCTGCTCGCGCTTCGATCATCGCACGTACGCCATCGACCTTATGGGAGCTGAGGTTATCCATCACCACGACGTCGCCGGCTTCGAGCGCGGGGCATAGCACATGCTCGACATAGGCCAGGAAGATGTCGCTGTCGGTAGGCTCTTCGATGGTCATGGTGGCGATCAAGCCGCGCAAGCTCATGGCACTCAGGATCGTCAGGATCTTCCAATGACCTCCAGGCGTGGCTTCGTGGATGCGCCTGCCTCCAAGGCAGCGACCGTAGAGCCGTGTCATCGACGTGGTGACACCGCTCTCGTCCAGATAAATCAACCTCTCCGGCGAGATGGCGCGGATGGCTTCGAGGAACTCTTTGCGCCGCCCGAGGTTCGCTTCCGAGTCGCGCTCGATGGCGTGGAGCGACTTTTTTTGAGCCGCAATCCGAGACGCCCGACCCACAGCCGCACCAGAGACCAGCTCATCCGAACCCCGGTATCGGACGCGATCCGCTCCTGCAACTCAGCCACGGTAAGGTCGGCATGAGCCTGCACCAGCTCGACCATCCGTGCCGCCACCGCCGTACTCACCCGGCTCTTCGGCCCAGGCCGGTGGCGGACCCGTTCCATCACCCCACTCTGGGCCCGCTGGCGGAAGATCTTCTCCACATAACCAAGGCTCACACCGAACACCGCCGCCAGTTCGCGGAAGCTACCATGACCCTTCGCATGCGCCTCGAATATCTTCCGGCGCAAATCGTCCTCGTAGGCTCGCGCCATATCGTCGTCGTCGCAGAGTCTCGCCTCTTCTACATTACACTATCTATAATTTTGCTCTAGCGGATTTCTTTGGAGCCTTCGCACCCGAGGCACGTGCTTCCGACAATCCAATCGCAATCGCCTGCTTAGGGTTGGTGACCTTCTGGCCAGAGCTCGACTTGAGCGTGCCGGACTTGAACGCCTTCATCTCCCGCTCCACCGACTTCTGTGCTCCTGGCCCGTACTTGCGTGTGCTCTTCTTCTTTGCGCTGGTCTTACTTGATCCGGTCTTCTTTGCTGCCTTCTTAGTTTCCATATCTGCCTCCGGATGCGCGCCATGCGCGCCATTTCTCCCTGCGCATCGTTGAGAGGCAGAACAGGTGCCACTGGTTGTGACCGCAGAAGCTACTTGGCGCTGGCCATGGCTGGTAATATCTCATCCACATCTACCCACGCGGTTGGGTAGTTGCCGGTGTAGCAGGCAGTGCAGAAGGTGGGTGTGCCACCGACCGACGCCAGCAATCCATCAAGCGATAGATAGGCGAGCGAGTCGGCCTCGATGAAGCGGCATATCTCATCCACGCTGTTGTTGGCCGCGATCAGGTCTTTCTTCGATGGCGTGTCCACGCCGTAGAAGCACGGAGAGATGGTCGGCGGACAGCTGATGCGTAGATGCACTTCCTTCGCACCCGCAGCGCGCACCATGCGCACGATCTTGCGGCTGGTGGTGCCGCGGATGATCGAGTCATCGATCAGCACGATGCGCTTGCCCGCCAGCAGATTGCGCACCGGGTTCAGCTTCAGCTTCACGCCGAAGTCGCGCACGCGCTGCTCCGGCTCGATGAAGGTGCGGCCCACGTAGTGATTGCGGATCAGCCCGAAGTTGAAGGGAATGCCACTCTCGGCCGCATAGCCCAGCGCCGCCGTCACGCCAGAGTCCGGCACCGGCACGATCAAATCCGCCGGCACGGGAGACTCGCGCGCCAGCTTGCGGCCCATTGCCTCGCGGCTCTCCTGCACCCAGCGGCCGAAGATGCGGCTGTCCGGCCGCGCGAAGTACACATGCTCAAAGACGCAACTGGTCTGCTCCACGCCGCTTGAATACTTGCGCGAGGTGATGCCTTCGGGCGAGACCATGACCAGCTCACCCGGCTCCACATCGCGGATGTACTCGGCGCGCAGCAGGTCGAAGGCGCAGGTCTCGGACGCGAATACGATGGTATCGGGCGTGCCATCGTCGTTCTTGATCCGGCCCATGGAGAGTGGACGGAAGCCGCGCGGATCGCGCGCAGCAAAGATGCGGTCGCGCGTCATCATCACGACCGAGAACGCGCCATCGATCTGCGAAAGCGAATCGGCAATCGCATCCACCAGCGTGGTGGCGTGCGAGTGCGCAATCAACTGCACGATGATCTCGGAATCAGACGTGGTCTGGAAGAAGGCGCCATCGCGCTCCAGCCGCGCGCGAATGTTGCCCAGGTTCACCAGGTTGCCATTGTGCGCAATGGCGATCAGGCCCTTGGTCGATTCGACGCGAATGGGCTGCGCATTCAAGAGCGCGGAGTCGCCGGTAGTCGAGTAGCGCGTGTGCCCGATAGCCAGGTTGCCGGCCAGCTTCTGCAGGACTTCGTCGGTAAAGATATCGGCGACCAGCCCCATGCCCTTGATGTTCGAGAGATTGTAACCATCCGCAGTAGCAATCCCGGCCGACTCCTGCCCGCGATGCTGCAGGGCATACAGCATCAGGTAAATCTGCCGCGCCGCTTCGGGATGCGCATAGATAGCCGCGACGCCGCACTCCTCATGGAGGGTGTCGTCATTCCTCTCCACACCATCCGTCACCTCGACCAACGACCCCACCGCTGCATCCGTCATCCCGACCGGAGCGAAGCGCAGTGGAGGGATCTGCTGTTCCTCAGCAACGCCCGGCACACCCTGATAGAGGCGCCGCGTCATGCCGTCACCACATCGCCCGCGAGCGATTCTTGTAGCGCGCCGGACCAGTTCCGCATCAACTCGGCTGTATTCGTATCTAGAAGAGTTTCAGTTTGCACCTTCTTGTATTCACCCGGACCGATTTCTTCAGACTGATCCATCCGAATACGAAAGCTCCCGTCGGTCACTGTGCCAATGGGCCAGACACCTGCGCAGCCACCGGAGAGAATCTGCTGGATGCGGGAGGCTTCTTGAGGATCGCAGGCGATCAGAACACGCGTAGGATCTTCACCAAACAGCTTGGTCAATTCGGGATGGGCACCGTAGCCACTGAAGTGCACATCTACGCCGGTACCATGACGAAAACAGGCTTCCGCAAGTGATACGGCAAGTCCGCCATCAGAGATATCTCGAGCAGCGTGAATCAGACCGGCTTCACTGAGAGCGGCCAACCGGCGATGTAGCTCCGCCTCGGCGGGTAGATCGATGACGTATGGCGCGCCCCAAGTCAAACCGAGCACGGCCTGCGCGTATTCGGTGCTTCCGAAGTACTTCCAGACATTCCCTTGCGTCTCGGAGTCGCACAGCAGCAGCACATCACCCGGACGCGCGAAGTCTGCACCCACCGCCTTACTCGCATCCTCCAATATCCCCACTACGCCAATCACCGGCGTGGGATAGATCCCCTCACCCTTGGTCTCGTTGTAGAGCGACACATTCCCGCCGGTAATCGGTGTGCCCAGCGCCGTGCACGCCTCGGCAATGCCGTCGATGGCAGCAGACAGCTGCGCCATGATCTCCGGCTTCTCTGGATTGCCGAAGTTCAGGCAATTCGTCGCTGCGACCGGCACAGCTCCGGTGCAGGCCACCTTGCGCGCGGCTTCGGCGACTGCCAGCTTCGCGCCCTGCTTCGGATCGAGATAGCACCAGCGCCCATTGCCGTCGAGCGCCATCGCCAGGCCGCGTTCATGTCCCGGCGTGCCCGACCCCTTCACCCGCATCACGCCCGCTTCGCCGCCCGGGCCCTGCACCGTGTTGGTTTGCACCATGGAGTCGTACTGCTCAAACACCCAGCGCTTGCTGCAGATATTTGCGCTCGCCAGCAGCTTCTTCAGGTCCGCAGTGTAGTCACGCGGCTTCTTCAACTCTTCCAGTACTTCAGCCGGTGGATCGAGCGGCACCGGTGCCTTCCATGTCCCGACTGGCCGGTGATACAGCGGAGCATCGTCGGTGAGCGATTGATTCGGAATATCCGCGACCAGCTCACCATGGTGGCGAATGCGCATCTGCGGCTCGCCGATCACCTCGCCTACGATCACGCCATCCAGGCCCCACTTGGCGAAGACGCGCAGCACCTCATCTTCGCGGCCCTTCTCCGCCACCAGCAGCATGCGCTCCTGGCTCTCGCTCAGCATGATCTCGTAGCTGTTCATGCCGGTCTCGCGCTGCGGCACATTGTCCAGCTCGACATCCAGACCAACGCCGCCGCGCGCACCCATCTCGCAGGTGGAGCAGGTCAGCCCCGCTGCGCCCATGTCCTGAATGCCGACCACCGCGCCCGTCTGCATGGCTTCGAGGCATGCCTCCAGCAGCAGCTTCTCCATGAAGGGGTCGCCCATCTGCACGTTGGGCCGCTTCTGCTCGGAGCCCTCGGTAAACTCTTCGCTCGCCATGGTGGCGCCGTGGATGCCGTCGCGGCCCGTCTTTGCGCCCACATAGATCACTGGATTGCCTACGCCGGTGGCCTTGGCATAGAAGATCTCGTCGGTGCGTACCAGGCCCAGCGCGAAGGCATTCACCAGGGGATTGCCGCTGTAGCAGGGCTCAAAACGCGTTTCGCCGCCCAGGTTGGGCACGCCGAAGCAGTTGCCATAATGGGCCACACCGCCCACCACGCCTTCGACGATCTGATGGTTCTTGCGCACCAGCGCAGGATCGCTCTCCCCGTCTGCGGTCGACAGCGGACCGAAGCGCAGCGAGTCCATCACCGCCAGCGGCCGCGCGCCCATGGTGAAGATGTCGCGCAGGATGCCGCCCACGCCCGTGGTCGCGCCCTGGAACGGTTCAATGTAGCTGGGGTGGTTGTGTGATTCGATCTTGAAGGCGCAGGCCCAGCCATCGCCTATGTCGATGATGCCGGCATTCTCACCCGGCCCCTGCACCACGCTGCCCGGCCCGGTGGTGCGCTCGCCGCGCGTGGGTAGGCGCTTCAGGTGCACCCGCGAAGACTTGTAGGAGCAGTGCTCACTCCACATCACGCTATAGATGCCCAGCTCCGTCAGAGACGGCGTACGGCCCAGTGCTGCCTCAATCCGCGCATACTCTTCCGTCGTCAGGCTGTGCTGCTTCAGAAGCTCGGGGGAGATGCTTGCCGGGGCGGGCACCGCAGAGAGCGTCTTTGTCATGGCGATGACAATATTGTCGCACGGTTAAAAGGTCACGCCTTCCGGTCACTTGCGCCTTCGATTGGCCTTGCGGGTAGCTGCGAACGCGATGGCCTGCATCTCTAGTCAGGGAACCTCCATCCCCCGCTCGCCAATGGACGCGGACGCTCTCATGTCCCGCTCGTCCGCGATGAAGGAGACCTTCATGTCCCCCGAACGCCCCGCTCGGCTCATCCCGCTAGCAAACAGTGACCACGCTACACCGCACGGCTGCCGCGCCATGGGCAAGACACCGTCCAGCCGGCAGATTACGGTGACGGTGATCCTCAAGCGCCCGCAGCCACTCGACCTGGCCACGCTCGCCGCCCATCCGCTCAGCCGTGAGGAGTACGGCGCCACGCACGGGGCAACGGAGGAGGCGGTGAACCAGATCCGCTCGCTCGCTGCCCGCCATGGGCTGACCCTGGTGAATGAAGACCGCGCGGCGCGCCGGGTATGGCTGCGCGGAACGGTTCAGCAGATGGAGCAGGCCTTCGGCGTGCAATTGCTGGATTATGAGCACACTGCGGCGCCGGTTGCGGGCAAGCGCTTTCACGCCTTCACAGGTGCCCTCTCCGTGCCGGAGCCGGAGGCGGCAGTGATTGAGACAGTGCTGGGCCTGGACACGCGGCCAGTTGCGCGCCCGCATCTGCGCTGGTTGCGGGACCTGCAAATCGTCAGCCCGCAGGCCACAGTCAGCGGCTTTACTCCGCTGCATGTAGCGCAGGCCTACGACTATCCGGCGGGCGACGGGCAGGGGCAGTGCATCGGGCTTATCGAACTGGGCGGCGGCTTCCAGGACTCGGATATTCAAACCTACTTTGGCCAGCTCGGCCTCACGCCGCCGAGCGTGGTCGCTGTACCAGTCGATGGCGGCAGCAATCAGCCCGGCGATCCGAACGGGGCCGATGGCGAGGTCGCGCTCGACATCCAGGTAGCAGGGGCGATTGCTCCGGCGGCAAAGATCGCGGTCTACTTCGCCCCCAATACTACGCAGGGCTTTCAGGACGCAGTCTCCGCGGCCATTCACGACACGGTGAACCGGCCGTCGGTCATCTCCATCTCCTGGGGTGGCCCGGAGTCCACCTGGGACCAGGCTTCGTTGACCAGCTTCGACAACACGATGCAGACAGCAGCGGCGGTGGGCGTCACCATCACGGCGGCCTCGGGCGACTCCGGCTCCAGCGACGGTGTGACCGACGGCGCAGACCACGTGGACTTTCCTGCATCCAGCCCGCACGTGCTGGCCTGCGGCGGCACCCACTTCACGATAAAGAACGGCTCCCGCATCCATGAGACGGTGTGGAACGATCAGCCGCAGGGCGGCGGGGCTACCGGTGGCGGTGTCTCCCGCGTCTTCGCGCTGCCAGTCTGGCAGTCAGGCCTCCACGTGCCGGCGCCGCGCGGAGCCCAGGGGGGCCGCGGCGTTCCGGATGTGTCCGGCGATGCCGCCCCCGCTACTGGCTATCAAGTGCTGGTGGACAGCAAGCCAGAGGTTGTGGGCGGCACCAGCGCCGTTGCCCCGCTATGGGCCGCCCTGATCGCGCTGGTCAATCAACAGACCGGACGCACGGCCGGCTATCTCAACCCGCAGATCTACCCTGGCGGGGAGGCGAATTTCTTCGACATCAAAACGGGATCGAATGGCAACTACAAGGCAGCCCGTGGCTGGGATCCCTGCACCGGCCTTGGCTCACCCGATGGGCAAAAGATCGCCGCTCTGTTGGGTAAAGGAAGAGGCGTTGCCCCAACCGGATGAGAGGCTAGCGAGCTTTTCTCATTACAACTTCTGATGGTCGCGCGCGTTTACTGCGCTTACTGGGCTGGACCAGGCTGGGCTGGAGCGGGCTGGGCAACCGGATCCCCGCGGCGCACCCAG
Organism: Terriglobales bacterium; assembly: GCA_038231235.1. Classification (GTDB taxonomy): domain Bacteria; phylum Acidobacteriota; class Terriglobia; order Terriglobales; family Acidobacteriaceae; genus KBS-83. Next base: position 4,687 of record JBBRLT010000090.1, on the reverse strand, counting down.
TGCCACACCTTGCCCAGCCCCAGGAAGCCGCGACGGTTTGACTTCCGGGGTGGGTTGGTTTCTATGTCGCTGGGCGCAGTCTGCGGCAATGCCGTGCGCACCGCACCACTGCTACGAGCCGGGGAAGCGCTGCTGCCAGGCGAATGATTGCTGGCCAGGGTCTGGAGTGGCGCCTTTGCAGACGCCCGGGAGAGTCCCAGATCAGTGAATGAGGGATCGGCAATGATCTCGTGTTCGCCGGCATGGTGAATCACTCGGGAGACTGGCGCGGATGCCTGCTCCTTCGCGGGGCTCTGAAACTCTGGCATTTCGAAATCCGAATCCGCGGCGTCACTCGCATTGGACGACTGGCTCCATTGTGCCGCTCTTGCCGGCGCATAGCTATGCTGTCGGAGCCACGTCCCCCACAGGATTAGCCACGCTGCAGCAAAGATGGAAGCAATGCCGACCATCCGCCAGCGCCGGCCCGTTAATCCGGAACTCTCCATAAGCGGGTCTGGCTTGAACAACAGCGTGACTGCAGCCGTCAGGTTTTTCGCCGCAACCATGTAGGGCACGCCGCTTACGGAACTGAAATGACGCGAGTTGGATTGCCGCGCCATCGATGGATCCAGACCAGCAGACTCCGTCGAATCTGTGCGGAACGCCTTATCCGGCTCGCCTTCAACATGAACCTGCGTCGGGCTGCCTGCATCGCGTTTCCGCAAGGGGAACAGTCTCGCCATCGCCTCGGGTGCGGCCAGCCTGGACGCAAACGAATCCATCACATCCAGCGCTGTCTGCTGGCGCGTTACGGACACAGGGGTGGCAGTCGCATCGCCCTGCCGCCACGGAGGAGCGTGCCGGCCATCCACCTTACTCGCCGGCGTTTGCTGCACCGCCGCGCGGTCACTCCTGATCCTCTTTGGCGGTACTGCCGGCGAATCGGAGTCGCCGACACGGTTCGCAGCGGATTGAGGGGGTCCACTGGTGGCCGGACGGTCCTCTGCGGCGGCTTCTCGCTCTGGGGCATCCTGCGCCGAAGCGGAAGTCTCGGGCCAGATAACCGCGGAGACCAATGAGGGCGACTGGCGCGGAATATCTGTCATCAGCAGCCCCAGTTCGTCAAAACGCGTGCGCAGTACCTCCAGATCCTTCTGTCCCAACCGCAGCCGGGCCTGATGCAAGTCCAACCCGCCGCCCAGCAGCTTCGCCTGAATCTCCTCGCCCACGGCGCTTAGCGCCTCCGCTACCGCCACGCGGGTGGTGTGCAACCAGTGTTCGCGGCCCCGTATCAGCGTGACGGACTGGAAGCTGGCAAAGCGTCCGTTCCAGAAGCCACCCGCTTCTCCCTCCGCCGATGGCGAGGCCAGTAGCGTAAGGCGCGGGTTTTCCAGCGAGCACCGGTCTTCCAGCGTGCGGAGCAACTGTTCGCGCTCTCTCTGACGGGCTTCGCCGCTCAGACTCTCCGCGCCCTCCACCACAATGTCCAATCGCCCGCACGGCCGGGGGAGTTGGCGCAGCAAGGCAAGGCTTTGTTCACTTGGCTCTTGGTCGACTCCCAGCACAAAGATCCAGCAGTCGGCCTGGGCGGCTGCTTCCAACAGCCAGGGTATATTCTCGACGTCCCCAGATGGCGGGAGCGTCTCCATGGCCGGCGTGTCGATGATGGCGAGCCCGCGCGCCAGCGCCGCATTGGGCAGCCGCACCGTCTGCCTTGAATGCTGTGGCATCTCTCCGCCTTGACGGGCCAGGAAGTCCGGTACCTGCTCCAGCGGCATCACCGCCGTCAACCCTTCCGGCAGGCTCACGGTGCATTCCGCCTCTGCCCCGTACTGTAGCCGCAGGCAGCCGGTCGCAGGCTCGGGAACGGCGTTCAACTGCGGGCCTAGCAAGCGCTCCAAAAACCGCCGCTTCACCGCTGCCGTCTCGCCCATCAGCATGATGACGGTGCGCGGACCGAAGACGCGCTCTTGAGTGGCGTCCAGCAGCTGCTGCAGTCCGCGGTTCGCCTGCCGCAGCGCCAGCCGGTCGGCCAGCGCCTGCACGTCCACTACCAGCAGACGTAAGGCGTCTACCGGATCGATCGGCTTGATGGGGTCGACAAGATAGGGGGATGCCATCGCGGTACTCACTCTCGAAAAACCGAGGGTCAAAACTTCGGATTGAATATCCAACCGTGCATCGGCGGACAGTGACGTCTGCCGGCGGCCTCCGCGGGCAAATTCTATGGTGCGCTTATAAGATGGCATCCTTTGGCGTCGGGCGGCCTGAATTTGCTCCGAAATGAAAGAATTTGTCCGGTGGAAATCGTCGCTGCAAAATGACTGTCCGGCGAAACCGCACAGTCACAACTTCATGGAAGGCGCTTACGAGGTCCACCGCGGCCGCAGCGAATGGAATGACCTGTCGCCTAAGTCCTATGGCCGGAGCCGCTTACGCCGGGCGAAAGACTGGTTTACCCTTGTCCCCCCACTGCACATAGCCCATCGGGGCGTGATGGTCGTGGGTGAACAGCACCAGCCACTGCTCCGGGATGGCACGCGCGTAGAAGCGCTTGCGTTCTTCTATGCAGCGCAGCGGGTCCAGGTCGTAACCCAGCACCCAGGTCACATCCAGGTGCGCGCTGGTAGGCAGCAGGTCGCTGATGTAGCAGGCATGCTGGCCGCCGGAGTCGACATGCACTGCCATTAGCTGGCTGGTGTGCCCCGGGTACAACTCGACTGAGATGCCCGGAACAATCTCAACCACTTCACCGCGTGCCGGGTCGAGCAGGGTCATCTGCCCGCTCTCGACCAGCGGATCGTAGTTCGCGCTGATATAGCTGACCGCGTCCCGCTCCAGTTGCAGGTGGCCATGCTCCACCTCGCCGCGATGCGCATAGTAGCGGGCGTTGGGGAAGGTGGGCACGATGGCGCCATCGTCGCGGCGTGTGGTGTTCCAGCCGCAATGATCGAAGTGCAGGTGGGAGTTGATCACCACGTCCACCTCTTCCGGGCGGATGACGGCGGCGGCGAAGCTCTGCGGCAGCATTTGCTTGGCCTCGTAGATACTGCGGAGTTTGTCGCTCAGCTTGTTACCAATGCCGGTTTCGATGGCCACCATATGCTTGCCGGTGCGCACCACCACGGTATTGGTCCCCAGCAGGATGCGATTCTGCGCGTCCGCCGGAGCCCGCTTCACCCATAGCGGCTTGGGCACCACGCCAAACATCGCGCCACCGTCCAGAAAATAGGTGCCGTCCGTCAGCACAGTCAGTTCGAAGTCGCCCAGCGTGGTGCGGGCCCGAATCAGGTCGTTGGTGGTAGCGTTCTCCGCTGGATGAGCCATCGCGCCCATCATCGTCGGGCGGCGGCGGCGATGTCCAGTCGCCCCACCGCCGCGCGGTAGTGGGTCAGTTTGACTCCACAGTCCTTGAAACTATCCATCATGGCTATTTTAGGAGGGATCATTGCATTGCCTGTACGCATGGGAAAGGACATTATCATGCTTGAAAAAGAGCGCAGCTTTCTCTGGAGGACCGGAGTCACAGCGCTTTTAAGCCGAACTAGGGGGCGGGTCAGAAAAACGGACGATAGAGCACGCTAAGGCATTGTGGAGGCCGGAATCCACCTGTAAAGCGTTGGGATGGGACTCCAAGATGCTGGCCACGTCTCTTGGAGGAACGCCGCTGGCGAGCAGCTTCTTTGCTTTTGCCCAGGGCGGGAAGGTACCTCCAACGACTCCTAAGTAGACAGAGCTGTTATTGCTTTGAGGCACTGGATCGGCTGGATCGCTTAGAGACCGCGCTCTTCGGCAATCGCGGAACAACCTGAACGCCCGCCCAAAGCGTAGCGATCGTTTGCTCAACCAAGAGAGTCTGTTCAGGCAAGTCGGGCACTACCCCTTGGATGACCATGAGCGTGGCGAGGCCGAGGATCGTGTACCACCAAGTGTGGGCTACCACTATGTCATCCCTACTTGGCAATCCTTCATCCTTGGCAACATCGAAGAAAAGCTGCACGAAACGTTGGAACAAAGGCGTGCCGATGTCGTTGATATATTGTCCAGCGCGGATGCCGTTGCGGTTTTCAGGCCCGAAGAAGACGTTGCGGAAGTGTTGTGGATGGGTGGTGCAGAACTGAATAAGGCCGCGTGAAGTCGCAAAAAGACGCTCTTTCGGCGCAAGATGTTCTGCTGCAATCGCGTCGAAGTTCTGGATCAGCAGCCCGATTGTCTCGCCGCTCAACTCCGCAAGAATATGCCATTTGTCAGGGAAATGCTGGTAGATCACGGCGTGCGTATAGCCGATCTCTTTAGCGATCGCACGAAGCGTCACGGCTTCGTAACCGCGATCGGCGAACATTTTGCTGGCCGCCGCAAGAATTTCGCCCCGCAGCCTCTCCTTACGTTCTACCCGGCGACTTGGTGATGTGGATGTCACTTCACTAGCTTACTCCCTTTTTGAGCGTTTTTCGACCACTAGTTGACTTATAACCATTGGTTTAAATAGGACCGATGAATGGCGGGGTTGGACATCTCTCTGACACCGCTTTCGGCAGAGACGCAGTTGACTCATCTCTGAGAGCTCTAGGTGTGGAGTCTCAACAGGTTGTTCTGATCGAAGCCTGCTCTGCTGATGGGCGGCGACAGGCCGAGGCTAGCATGTGGTCTGTGCCAGTTGTACTGGTGGATCCATGGAGCGAGATGTTGCTCTCGTTCTTCTGAG
>JBBRLT010000089.1:0-11941 GCA_038231235.1 Terriglobales bacterium | reverse complement strand
GTCACCAGCGTGCGCAGAAACTCCAGCACCTCAAACTCCGCGGTCATGGAGTCAAACATCCTCCATCGCTCGGGGTGCGGGCACTCCGGCGTGGCGCGGTGATACTCGGGCAGCAGCGCGCCGCCGGCACGCTCGGCCTGCTGCATCACTTTGTGTTCCTGCTTGAGCCGGGGCTTGCGATGGAAGAATGCCACCCATTGATTATATTGACCCCGCTTCAACTGCTGATGGCGAGCGGTTATGCTGAGCAGCAGGTGAGCCCATGGTGATTCGCGAAGAGGCGTTTGTAAATGTGGAGACGGCGCGTGGCCCCATGCGCACCTACGTGTTCGAGCCCAATGCGGAGGGCCGCTGGCCAGGGGTAATCTTCTACTCGGAGATCTTCCAGATGACCGGGCCCATCCGCCGCTTCGCCACATGGCTGGCCGGGCACGGCTACATGGTGGTGGTGCCGGAGGTCTACCACGAGCTGGAGCCAGCAGGCACCGTGCTGGCGTATGACCAGGCGGGGTCTGATCAGGGCAACCGCGACAAGTTTGCCAAGGAGCTGACCAGCTACGACGACGATGCACGCGCGCTGGTAGCCTTGCTCAAGGGACACCAGCAGTGCACCGGATCGATTGGCGCGCTGGGCATCTGCCTGGGCGGACACCTTGCCTTCCGCACCGCCATGATGCCAGAGGTGCTGGCGACCGTCTGCTTCTACGCAACCGACATCCACTCCGGCACGCTGGGCCGTGGCAAGCAGGACGACTCGCTGGCGCGGGCGAAGGACATCCGCGGCGAGCTGCTGCATGTATGGGGCCGGCAGGATCCGCACGTGCCGCTCGAAGGCCGGCGCAGGATCCAGGCGCGTCTCGACGAGGTCGAGGCAAACTACCAGTGGCTGGAAGTCAACGGCGCGCACGCCTTCCTTCGCGATGAAGGCTACCGTTACGATCCGGAGTTGGCACACTTGCTGCAGGATTGGGTGCTGGCGCTGTTCCACCGCCGGCTGGCGCACCCAGGCTGAGATCAGGCCAGCCTTAGCCTACTGCAGTACCTGTTGCGCCATCAGCTGCTTGAATTCAAGCGTGGTACGCAGTGTGGCGAAGTCCTGCTCTCCATCCAGCTTGTGCTTGTCGCGGAAGCCCTCATCCAGGGCCTTGCGCAGATACTGCAGTGCCTGGGCCTGCTGCCCAACCCGGGCGAAGGTGCGTGCCAGGTAGTAGTGCTGGGCGATCCTCTCCTCGCGTGAGGCGCCCGCGTCCACGGTGGCATTCGGGTCACGGTCGAAGGCGTTGGGATCGATCGCAAAGGCGTGCCCATAGGCCTTCTCCGCATCGCGGTACTTGTGGTTGGCAAAGTACGCGACCCCCAGGTTGCAGTAGATGGAGGCGTTGCGCGGCGCATACTTCAGCGCCCGTTTGTAGTAGCGGGTGGCGTTTCCGTAGTCGCGCTTGCCGTGATAGGCGGCGCCCATGTTGTTCAGCGCGTCGGAGTTTTGCGGGTCCAGCCGCAGCGCCTGCTGGTAATCCTTGATCGCCTCATCCAGTGCGAACAGGTGATGGTAGGCGACGCCGATCTTGGTCCAGGTGAGGGAGTGGAGCAGGGGGGCGTGGCGATAGGCATCGATGGCTGCGACATATTGACGGCGCGCCATGTAAAGGTCGCCTTGCTCCTCTGGGGAGAGCCGGTACATGTTCGAAACGATTGGCTGGCTGGGGCCGGCGGCAACAGTGTGGGCAAGGCTGCCGACTGGCGTCTGCGCTGGTGCGCAGCAGGCCAGCAGGAAAAGCGCAGATAGGGTGAAGAGAGACGGAATCGACATCGTGGTCGCCTCCTCGTCTGGTGCGACTCGATCAGGCAGTTATCCAGATCGCGAGAAGAATACGCCTGCGATTGGGGCATTGTCAGGCCAATTCTGACCAGGTGTTCCCCGGATGGGCAATGTTCTATGTTCGTGAAACTGCAGCGGCGGGGATGGCCGGCGGTGAGAGCGCTGTGTGATCCTTGTGCCTCGCCGGTAGACTGGAGCCCATGCCCAAAGGTCAACGGCGCGTTTACGGGCGCGGGGAACTGCACTTCATCACCTCCGTCTGCTTCCGGCAGCAGCCCAAGCTGGCGGCGGAGAAGCATCGCGCGCTCCTGCTGCAACTGCTGGAACAGATTGCCGGCAAGTTCGCCTTCGAGGTGCGCGGCATCGCCATACTGCCGGACCGCTTCCACCTGCTGATGACCGAGCCCGAACGCGACACCGCGGACAACGCAGTCGAGATGCTGCGCCAGCGCTACGGCCGCCGTTACAACACCTCCGCGCGCACTGATGAGCAGGTGTGGGAGACCAGGTGGACCGACCAGCACATAGTCGGCGCCGAGGCGCTCGAGGGGCGGCTGAAGTTCCTTGAACAGGCGGCGGCCCAGAATTCTTGAACAGTCGCTGACCGCTTAGCATCCACTGCACTGTGCCCGTCTCCGTCATCGCCAGCACCACCAGGACCAATGGCGACGCCCGCATCCGCTAAATCCCACGTCTGAAGAGCGAGACGTGGGGCATCCGGCACCCGGCGGTAGGGTAGTGCAAGGTATTTGACCCGCGTCCCATAAGCGAGAGAGCAGGTGATCCGATGAGTCCTTCACAGACCCATTCCCAGATCCATTCACAGACCCGCTCACAGGCTGACGCGCACGGCGACCTTTGCCACGGACTGGTGGAGAGTTACGCCGTCAACGAGCGCATGAATCAGATCATCCTTGAGCATCTCGATCCGGCAGCGTGGCGCGCGAAACTAGCTGGCAGCAAGGGACGGACGATCGCTGCCATCGTCGTGCATGTTCACAACATGCGCCGCAAATGGCTGCGGCTCTCCGCCCCACATCTCAAGCAGCCTGCGCCGCTCGACCGCGCCAGCTGCACGCTCCAGCAGGCCCGGGCCGCTTTGGCGGAGAGCGGCGGGCTGTGCACGGAAATGATTTCAGGAATGCTTTCCGAAGCACTTTCAGGAACGCTTGCGGATGCTTTGTCTGGGCCGCAGAGGCGTATCGAAAGCTTTCGCCGCGACGGCTGGGCGCGACCGTGGCCCGCAGGCGCCGCCATGGTGGCCTACATGATGACGCACGACGCACACCATCGCGGGCAGGTGACCATGCTGGCCCACCAGCTCGGCTACCCACTGCCGACCTCGGTCGGCAGTGGGATCTGGGTTTGGGAGAGGCTGTGGAAGGAGTGCGGATTCACGCATCCGCGCTAGTCCCGGGTGTCCGGGTGCCCCACGTCTCGCGTTTGAGACGTGGGTTCCAATGCACCCGCACTCAATTCGATGTAAATTGAGTGCATGATTCGATTGACGGAAGATATCCGGTCACTGAGCGACTTCAAGCGAGACACAACGGGTGCGCTCGAACACATGCGCGCGAGCCACCGGCCCATGGTGCTGACAGTGAATGGGCGCGCGGAGATGGTGGTGCAGGACGCGGCCAGCTATCAGCAGACGCTCGATGCGCTGGAGAGGGCCGAAGCGAATGCCGGCATTCGACGCGGGCTGGAGGACATGGCGAAAGGACGCGTGAAACCCTTGCGTGAGGCCATCGACTCCATCAAAGCAGAGCGGCGCCGAGTGATGAAGGAAAAGCGTGGCGCGATATCGCGTTGAGTTGGCCGCTTCCGCACGACAGGGCATAGCCGAAGCAGAGAACTGGATCGCCGCAGATTCGCCTGCGAGGGCAGAGGCTGGATCGAGGGGCTCTTCGTTGCTTTGGACGGACTGGGAGAGATGCCAGGCCGGCGCCCGCTGGCTCCCGAGAACGAAGATGACCTCGACGAGATTCGTCAGCTTATCTACGGGCGCTATCGTGTCTGACTATTCAACTAGCACATCGTGATTCTTTACGAGAGACATGCGTCCCGGCTTCCGATTCGCCGAGCAAAGTCAAGACGACCCACTGAATCCCACGTCTCAAAATCTTGACACCGGCACCAAGCAAATCTTTCTTAACGATGCGACTCGGACGCACGCCACGGCTCAAATCAATTTACTTGACTTAAGTTACGATATAGAACAATATTGCCATCACCTTGCAAGGGCTAATACCATCGCTATCCGAAATGACTGGGCCAGATCCCACCAGTGGGCGGGCGGACTCTCCTCCTGCCGTCGAGGGTTACAAATTCACCTTTAGAGTCTGCAGGAGATATACATGGCTAGCACCGCTTCAATGACCGAATCCGTAGCTGACCTCATATCCGTCAAATTATTTGGCAACCTCATCACCGATCTGAAATGGGACCTGTCCGGGAGCTCTTCTATTTCTCGCTCTTACCAATCGGACAAACTAGGCGTCGCAAAAATTCAAGGCGCAAAGATCTTAGGGAAATGCGAGAGACTACCATTTCCGGTTTTTTCGGTAGTTCCCGGAAATGGCGAAGACCCTAGCGGGTGTGATGAATTTGGCGACCCCGGAAAGTTCCGGATGTGGTCGCTCCCAAAAGGAAGCAACCTCATATCACTTCAGCCTAGCGTAGGGCCTGTGGAAGCGATTCTCGCTCCGGCAGTCAGACCACGGGTTGACGTAAACGCAGATTTTCACTTCCATGATGTATCAATTGCGGGCACACAGATAACTGCCTCGTTACGCTCCTACCTCAAATTGCATCAATCAATTCCTTGGCCAGGGCATGACATTGATATTGTTGTTATCGATCGGGACGATCGTTTTTCTATAGACTTCAGTTCCCTGCCGTGTATCCCTGTCTATTCCATCTCCGTGGCCACTGCCCAGATTTGCTACCACCCAAATCCGAACCGTATATGTGGAGAGGTAGTTGTAGGTATTGATCTTCCGTGGCCACTGAATCATTGGGGGCAGACTTTCACAATTGCCTGTGTAAACCTCTGAGGTATTCCAGTGAAAATCAAAAGAGCGCCGCGTTAGCGGCGCTCTTTATGCTGGCCCGAAAGGTCCGTTGCTCGTGACGGGCGAGTTACGCGTGGACGGGTTCGTGGATGGTGGCGTGCTGGTCCACTTTGTCGTGCCAGCTATGGGCCTTGAGCAATGCCTTGTTCACGTTCTCGATGTTCTCGATGCCCTGGGTGTTGAGCCACTGCTCGAAGGCTTTGGCTCCCTGGACGGCGTAGACCTTCATGCCGTCCTTCCAGGTGGCGCGGCCGCACAGCACTCCGTTGAAGGTGGTGCCGGACTCGGCGGCTAGTTCCAGAGTCTCGATGAAGACGGCATTCGAGACGCCCGCGCTCAGATAGATGAATGGCTTGTGGGTGGCGCCGGCGGCATCGCGGAAGTGCTGCAGCGCTTGGGCGCGGGTGTAGGCCTGCTCGCCCTTGAAGGCCTTGGTGCCGCCGACAAACTCCATCTGCACTGGCACTTCTACCTTCAGCACATCGACGCCGTACTTCTCCTTGCCAAACTCGGCCATGGAGCCGGAGACGATCATCGGCTTGGCCTGGGCGTAGGCCAGCGACTTCTCATCGCCGCCCTTGTGGTCGTAGCCGACAAACTCCAGGAAGAAGGCGATGTCGTGGGCGCGGCACTCATCGCCAATCCGCTCGATGAAGGCGTGCTTGCGGTCGTTGATGTCGGACGTCTCCATGGGCGAGTAGTAAAGCAGGATCTTGACGCAGTCCGCGCCGGCCTCCTTGATGCGGCGCACCGACCAGTGATCCAGCAGGTCGGGCAGCCGGCCGGTGGTGGTGGCGTCGTAGCCGGTCTTCTCATAGGCCAGCAGCAGGCCCTTGCCGTTGCGATGCTTTGTGGCGGGCAGGCCATACTCGGGGTCCAGCAGGATGGCAGAGGCATGACGGGTGAGCACGGAGGTGACGAGCGTCTTAAACTCTTCGAGCGCGCTGCCGGGCACAGTGGCGACGCCGGCTTCCTTAGCGAGCGACTTCTGCAGCGAGCCGCGCTGATCCATGGCGGCGGCGGCGATGATGCCGCGCTCGTTTGAGACCGCCTTGAGGCCAGCCAGCTTGCCGGGTGTGAGCTTGATCATGGGAGCTTCTCCTGAACGCGTTAGGTTTCAGCGTATTGAAATCGATGATGGGGGCTGCGCCCACAATTCTAGAGCATTGCGGACTGGCCGTCCGGGGCGGGACTAGCCGTCCGGGCGGTGGCACTCCCGTGCGTGCTGCAGGGCGGCCTGCGTTGCTGGACGTTGTTCAGTGATGCCTGCTTTGCGCTCGGGTGGAACCACTATCCACTTCTCCCACCCTACGCTTTGCGGAGGATGGGGCACCCCTTGTGGTGGCGCTCCCAAAGAGAGCCTGTCATCCCGACCGGAGCGTAGCGGAGTGGAGGGATCTGCTTTGCGCGTCGGTCCGCACCTGAGCAGGGGACAGCAGATCCCGCCACTGCGGTCGGGATGACGAGGTTGCAGCGGCTCGCCGTTGCGGTCGGGATGACAAGGTTTGCATTCGCTTTGCGCAGCACGACCCTGATCCCTGATCCCTGCGCTAGGCTAGAGCCATGGGCGCGAAGAGGATCGAGATGGAGCAGCGCGCGGCGGCGCGGCGGCATGGCGCGACGCACTTCGATGTGCTGGTGGTGGGTGCGGGGCCTACCGGACTTGCTTGTGCGATCGAGGCGCAGCGGCGCGGGCTGCGCGCGGTGCTGGTGGACAAGGGCTGTTTGTGCAACTCGCTGTTCCATTATCCGTCGAACATGACCTTCTTCACCACGCCGGAGCTGCTGGAGATTGGCGATATGCCCTTCTCCAGCCCCAACCAGAAGCCGACGCGCAACGAGGCGCTGGAGTATTACCGCAAGGTGGCGGACCATTACGCGCTGGACGTGCGGCAGTATGAAACGGTGCTTGGCGTGACCGGGGCGGACGGCGCATTTCGCGTGCGCGTGGCAGATCGCTTCGGCCGCGAGCAGAGCTATTCTACGAAGAAGATCATCGTGGCCACCGGCTACTACGATCTGCCGAACTACCTGGGCATTCCCGGCGAGGCGCTGGAAAAGGTGATGCACTACTATCACGATCCGCACCCCTACTACGACACGGATGTGGTGGTGATTGGCGGCAAGAACTCGGCAGCGATTGCGGCGCTGGACCTGTGGCGGCATGGCGCGCGCGTGACCCTGGTGCACCGCGGGCCGAAGATCCATCATCACGTGAAGTACTGGATTCTGCCGGACATTGAGAACCGCATCAAGGCCGGCGAGGTGGAGGCGTTCTTCAACAGCCGCGTAACGGCAGTACGCGAGGACCGCGTGGAGATGGAGACACCGGACGGCGTGAAGAGTCTGCGCAACGACTTCGTGTTCGCGCTGACCGGCTATCATCCGGATTTTGACTTTCTGACCGCGCTGGGAGTACGCATGGAGGGCGAAGACCGCTGCCCCGCTTGCGATCCAGCAAGCCTGGAGAGCAATGTGCCGGGGCTCTACCTGGCCGGCGTAATCGTAGCTGGCGAACGCACGAATGAGATCTTCATTGAAAATGGGCGCTTCCACGGACGGCAGATTGCGGAGGACATTGCCGCGCGGCTGGCAGAGCGGCCCGCGGGTGACGAGCTGACGCTGCCGCGCATCCTGTGAAGCGTGCAGGTGCAGGTAATCCTTTCCAGCAGCGGGTCTTGCAGGGTACCCTTGAGTCGGCGGCTGGGCGGCTGGCTATCGGCCGACATGCGCACGCCTGCTGAATATCTGCGCTGAGACGATCCATGCGCATGCCCGTCGGAAGGGTTCCGTAGCGCTGTTGCGGTGGACCTTTCCACCATTCCTTAAGGAAGTGATTTGGATGCCCTGGCTCCGCTACCGGACCATTCGCAGCCAGCTGACGCTCGGCTTCATTGCATTGGAGCTGCTGTTCACGCTGTGCTTCTCACTGTTGATCCTGCGCGCGGAGCTGGCGGAGATACATATGCGCGCGCAGCGGCGCATTGAGCAGCAGACCAGTCTGCTGGCCACCATGGCCACCGACGCGATGATCGATAAGGAGAAGCATCGCCTGGAGCCGATGGCCCGCGCGATGCGGGCGGGCACGTACGTGCGCTCGGTACGGCTGACAGACGCTCAGGGCAATCCGCTGCTGAGCCATACCGGGACCGTCGATGACAGTCCTCTCCACGCAAGCGAGACGCGGCAACTGCCGCTGTTGAGCGCATTGCGTGATAGTGCGGCGATCTTTCAGGCCGAAGATGGCGCGCGCGAAGGCGTGCGCCCCATCCACGGCCTGGGAGAAGAGGAGTCGCAGCACGTTCTTGGCTATGTGTGGGTGACTGAAAACCGGATGGCAGAAGACGAGGAGGTGCACGCGCTGGTGCGCATCACGCTGCTCTCCGCCGTTCTGGGAGCACTGGGCTGTGTGCTGGCGTCAGCGGTGCTGGCGCGGTCCATCACCCGGCCGCTGAAGGCAGTGATGGACGCGACGCGGCGGCTGATCCACGATCCGGAGACCAAGGAAGGCTTTCCCTTGCCAGTGGAAGGAAAGAACGAAGCAGCAGAGCTGGCGCATGCCTTCAACCTGCTGGTGCTCTCCATGGAGGAGCAGCGCTCTGGACTGAATGACACGCTGGCGTTGCTGGACTCCATGCTGGCGCGCGCGCCCATCGGCTTTGCGTTTCTGGATGCGCAGGGCCGCTTCATCCGGGTGAATCGGTTTCTGGCAGACGGCATGGGCATTGGGCTAACAGAGTTTCTGGGCCGCACGGCGCGCGAGCTGTTTCCCCCGGCCGAGGTAGAAGCGCTGGAGCGGCGCAGGGATGAGATCTTTGCCGGTTCGCGGCTGAGCGAGCCATTTGAGTTGCAGATCCAGAAAGCAGGCGGCGAGCATGCTCAGGAACAACACACTCACAGCCAGACTGTCCACGGCGAGACGCGCAGCTGGCTGGTCAGCATGTATCCGGTGAAGAGCGGCCAGCAGGAGGTGCGCTGGGTGGGCGCGGTGATGATCGACACTACGGAGCGGCGACGCTCCGAGGAGACGCTGCGGCGCACCGAGAAGCTGGCAGCCGCCGGCCAATTGGCCGCCTCTATCGCGCACGAAATCAACAATCCGCTGGAGGCAGTGACCAATCTGCTTTTCCTACTCAGCCTGCAGCCCTCGCTCGATGAGGAGGCGCGACGCTTTGCGGATATGGCGCAGCATGAACTGGCGCGCGTCTCTGAGATAGCACAGCAGACGCTGCGCTTCTACAAACCGTCCACCTCGCCCGCTGTTGCCAACGTGGCAGAAATTCTCGACTCCATGCTCACGTTGCACAGCGGACGCATTCACACGCTACAGGTGAACGTGCGGCGGCGGTACAGCGAAGAGGTGGACCTCTATTGCCTCTCTGGCGCATTGCGACAGGTGTTTGCCAACCTGATCACCAACGCACTCGACGCGCTCGGCGACCAGGGGCGCCTGTACATCCGGGCGTATCCCTCGCGCTCCTGGAAGGATGGCCGCATGGGCGTGCGCGTCGTGGTGGCGGACGACGGCAGTGGCATGACAGACGCAGTGCGCCGCCGCATCTATGAGCCGTTCTTCACCACCAAGCTGGCAACCGGCACCGGATTGGGACTGTGGGTGACGCAGGACATCCTGAGCAAGCATGAGGGAACGATCGCGGTGCGCAGTCGCTGTGAGGATGCGCGGCCGTCAGGCACAGTGTTCATGCTGTTCTTCCCGGAAGGTGGCGTGAAGGCGGGCGTCTCGGCGGGTGAGTTGCAGGCCGTGGCCGCCGGGCAGGAGATGGCCTAGTCAGCGAGTCAGCAGGTCAGCAAGAATCATGTCATCCTGAGCACAGCGAAGGACCTGCATTCCTGCGCCGCCACAAGTACCCCGGTCATCCCGACCGGAGCGTAGCGTAGTAGAGGGATCTGCTTTCGTCCCCCTTGTTCGCCGTTCGGTATCAAGACGGAAGTGCTTGAAGCCGTGAGCAGACGAAGAGCCTGGAGACAGCGTCCCCAGGCTCCCTGCCACACAACCCACTTACTTCAACGCGACCAGCATCTCGCCACTGTCCAGCTGACCGCCTTCCATCGCACCCGTCTGCCGCACTGCAGCTTCCTGGCGGAGCGCGCGCTGCTCCCGCTTCGACTGCGGGATGGCCACGTTCATGCTCGACCACGTACTGCCGCGGACCGCATTCAGGAAATACTGGTTGCCATACCGCTTGAACACCAGTACTGAGTCTTTCGACTGCTTCCCGTCCGAATAGGTGCTGGTGAAGGCCGCAGCGTGCTTGGCCTGGTTCTGTACCAGCAGGGCGTGGGCAGAGGCTGCAGTGATGGTGTACTCCCCGGCAGGCAGCAGTTTGTTGTTCAGGCTGAAGTCGAACGGGACGGTCGCCCGTACCATAGCTTGCTGTGCGGATGCATTTCCGGTTGCGGCAAGGGCGGAGGCGGCGACGAGGGCAATTGCAATAGTCCGTTTCATGACGAGTCTCCTTATCGAGGCGTCTTGGTATCTGACTGCCTTCACTCTCTAAGGCGGAACGGGTCACAAAAAAGGGCCAGCCTATCGCAATATTTTTTTTGCCGCCGCCAGCAGCACGATCGCGGTTGTCATGCGCAGGACTCCCATCCTAATCTGTAGCAGCAACCGGGACTTGCAATGTCGCGACGCACAGGGAGCGGGAGCTATGTCTGCACCGGATGGCCAGGTCACCGTTCTGCTACGAGCCATGCACGAGGGGGACGCGTCTGCGGCAGAAAAGCTGCTGCCCCTGGTCTACAGTGAGCTTCGCCGGGTGGCTGCTTCCTACATGCGGCGCGAGCGGCCCGACCATACACTGCAGCCCACGGCGCTCATCAATGAGGCTTACCTGCGACTGGTGGATGATGCAGTCGATTGGCGCAGCAGGGAACACTTCGTTGCTGTTGCGGCCAACACCATGCGCCGCGTCTTGGTCGACTACGCGCGAGCGCGCAATGCGAACATGCGCGGCGGCGACCTGAAGCGTGTCGAACTCGACGAAGGCCTCTTCATCACCCAGCAGAGCTCCGGCGAAGTGCTCGCGCTGCATGACGCATTGGATCAGCTCGCTAAAGTAAACCCCAGGCAGGCCAAGGTGGTGGAGCTGCGCTACTTCGGAGGCCTCTCCGTGGAGGAGATTGGCGCCATCATGAACCTGTCACCCCGGTCAGTAAAGCGCGACTGGGCCCTGGCCCGCCTCTGGCTGTTCAAGCAAATCCAGAGCGAAGCCGCGCAATAAGGGGTGCCCATGTCTCACTTTTGAGACGTGGGATCACTCAGAAGGTGTCCATCGCGAACCAATCTCCACCCCACCAGCGTTCCCCAGTCCAGTAATGCTTATAGCTCGACCACTTCCAGTCCGCGGGCTCAGCCACCAGCCCACGCATGACCGGATTGCGATGGATATAGCGCAGCTTCTCCACGCGCTTGGCCTCAGAAAACACATTGAAGTCGTACCACGTCATTAACAACCAAGTCAGCCATGATCCGGGCGGGGACTCAGAGCCTCAACTCTGGTGTCATAAATGCGGAGCCGCAACAATCGACCAATGTCCCACTTGCAAGGGGCCACTTAGGGGCCTATCAGCATATGCGGGTGTAATTCCCAATCCCACACCCGACGCGGTATTGCCTACATTGTGGGAAGGCACTTCCTTGGACGCAAATGCATTTTGACGCTATGCGCCAAATTGCAGACTGCATTCAATCATTCAATGAATCAGACAGAGAGACACTACGAGACCTCTTGCCTGACCTTTTGAGTAAATCAAGTACACCAAGAACCCAGGCGGGCATTGTAAAGATGCAATTACTACTCAAAAAAGGGGGCACCACATTTATGGAGAGTGCGCGGAAGATTCTCGTCGACGTTGTCTCAGAGACAGTCAAGAAGTCCTTGTTTCACTAGGGCGTGTTAGCACTATCTGAGGGCTTCGACGATGAAGGCGAAAGCGAGGAAGCCGAGGAAGATGACATCGAGTTTCTCGAATCGGGAGAAGATGCGGCGGTAGCCTTTCATGCGGCGGAAGAGGCGTTCGATCT
>JBBRLT010000088.1:0-12121 GCA_038231235.1 Terriglobales bacterium | reverse complement strand
TCCGCAAAGGTCGCCACAATCTCCCGGCGCAGTGGTGACGGTACGTTGTGCGCCACAAAGTTCTGTGCGCCCAGTTCGCGCAGGTGCACGCGGCGGCGGCCCGCAAGCGGATGACCTGCGTGCACCAGGAACGCCACCTCATCCGAATAGACCAGGATGGAGCGGAACTGTGCGGGGTCCGGCCGGAAGCTCAGCACGCCCAACTCGGCGCGGCGCGCCAATAGCTCGTCCGGGATACGGCTGGCCAGCGCGCGCTGCACGGATAGCGTCACCTGAGGGGAGATGCGCCGGAATCGATCGAGCACTGGCAGCAGATACAGACTGGTGTACTCGTTCGCCGACAGGTTCAATTGACCGCGCTCTAACGTCCTGAGCTCGCGAACCGCGCTGGCTGCCTCTGCACGCAGCCCGACCAGGCGCTCGGCGTAGACGCGCAGCACCTCTCCCGCAGACGTCAGCGAGCCGTCGCGCAAAGCACGCTCAAACAGTGGCTCACCCAGCTCTTCTTCAAGCTTGCGAATCACCTGGCTCACCGCCGGCTGGGTACGCGCCAGCCGCTGTGCTGCGCGGGAAAAACTGCGCTCTTCGGCTACGGCGAGGAAGGTTTCCAACTGCTGCACGTCCATAAGCCTCACCCCATGCTGTGACGAACAGAGTCACTTGTATAAGAATTATTAATGAATCATGTTAACAGAATAAATTTGCTTTATGCACTCATCCGCCGCATGATCGAAGCATCGTTGATTGCCGAGCGGAGGGTGAGCGGGTGAGTCAGGCACAGGACCGGATCGTCTTTTTCGACACATCGCTGCGCGATGGCGAGCAATCCCCCGGCTGCAGCATGTCTACGCCAGAGAAGATCGAGATGGCGCACGCGCTGGAAGACCTGGGGGTCGACATACTGGAGGCAGGCTTCGCTATATCCTCTGAAGGCGATTTTCAGGCTATTCGCGCCATTAGCCGTGAAATCCATCGCCCGGTCATCGCTGCGCTCGCACGTGCCCGCGAGCTGGATGTGGAACGCGCCGCGCGCTCGCTGGATCTGGCCAAGCGCGCACGCATCCACACCTTCCTCGCCAGCAGCGACCTGCATCTTGAGGTAAAGCTGCGCATGTCTCGCGCGCAGGCACTGGACCAGGCAGCGGCTGCTGTTCGCCAGGCGCGCACCTATGTCGACGATGTCGAGTTCTCCGCCGAGGATGCCACGCGCAGCGATATGGGGTTCCTGGCAGAGATGGTCGCCGTCACCATCGATGCTGGCGCAACGACGATCAATCTTCCTGACACCGTCGGTTACTCCACGCCGGACGACTATGCAGCCATGTTCCTGGACATTCGCCGCCGCGTGCCGGCCGTCGCGAACATCACGCTGTCTGCTCATTGTCATGACGATCTGGGCATGGCCGTCGCCAACAGCCTTGCTTCGCTGGGCGCGGGCGTGCGGCAGATCGAGTGCACCATCAACGGCATCGGCGAGCGCGCGGGCAATGCCGCGCTGGAAGAGATCGCCGCCGCCATGCTGGTACGGCGCGACAAGTATCCCTACTCGCACGGACTGGTGCATGAGCGGCTTTACGCCACCAGCCAGATGCTGGGCGACCACATCAGCTTTCGCCCCGCGCCCAACAAGGCGGTTGTCGGGTCCAACGCTTTCGCACATGAGGCTGGCATCCACCAGCACGGCATGCTGGCTAATCCGCTGACCTACGAGATCCTGACCCCCGCCTCCGTGGGCGCGCCGGCCAACAGCATGGTGCTGGGGAAACACTCTGGCCGCCATGCGTTGGCGCATCGGCTGCGCGAGTTGGGCTATCCGCTGGAACAGGCAGAACTTGACGCGGTGTATCACCGCTTTGTTGCGCTGGCCGATCGCAAGAAGTCCATCTACGACCAGGACCTGGTTGGCTTGTTCACGGAAGTGCCGGCAGCCACGCTGGCGCAGGCATAGGAGCATGGAATGAAGCTGAAAGTTCTGGTGCTGGCGGGCGACGGCATCGGCCCTGAAGTGACTCGCGAAGCGGTGAGGGTGTTGCAGAGTGTCGCCGAGGTGGGCGGCTACGACTTCCGCTTCACCGAGGCGCCCATCGGCGGCGCGGCCATCCGCGCGCACGCTTCGCCACTGCCCACGGCAACGCTGGATGCCGCGCTCGCGAGCGATGCCGTACTACTGGGCGCAGTGGGCGGCAATGAGTGGAACTCGCTGCCACCGGATCGCCGGCCGGAAGCAGGTCTGCTGCAACTGCGCCAGGCCCTCGGCGGCTTTGCCAATCTACGGCCCGCCTTTGCTTATCCCGCACTCGCCGCCAACTCGCCGCTGCGGCCAGAGGTGATCGAGGGCGCCGACATTCTGTTTGTGCGCGAACTGCTCGGCGGCCTCTACTTCGGCCAGCCGCGCGCCTGGCAGCGCGAGTCAAACAGCGCGTGGAACACTATGCGCTACACCCGCGATGAAGTGGTGCGGGTGGCGCGCATCGCCTTTGAGCTGGCCGGAAATCGCCGCAAGAAGGTGACCTCGGTCGACAAGGCCAACGTGCTTGAGGTCTCGCAGCTATGGCGCGCCACGGTTACCGAGATTGGCGCGCAGTATCCGCACATCACGCTGGAACATCAGTACGTTGACGCCTGTGCCATGCACCTGATGAATACCCCGCGCGCGTTCGACGTAGTCCTTACCGAGAACCTGTTCGGCGACATTCTTTCCGACGAGTCGGGCGTTATCACCGGCTCGCTGGGCATGCTGCCCTCGGCCACCATCGGGGGCGCCATTAATCTCTACGAACCCGTGCACGGCTCTGCGCCGGACATTGCGGGCAAGGGCATCGCCAATCCGCTCGGCGCCATTCTCACCGCAGCCATGCTGTTGCGCCACAGCGCGCAACTGGAGTCCGAGGCGCGGGCGATTGAATCCGCTGTGCGTACCGTGCTGGAGAGCGGCTACCGCACTGCGGACTTGCTGCGAGCCGACGATACCAGGCACGCTGCGACGTCCACGCAACAGATGGGCGCGCTGGTGCACGGCATCCTCAACGACACGTTGCACCGGCAGCAGTCTCTCCACGCTGTCTAGCTGACGCCTGCTGTCAAGAAAGCAGTCATTGATGTCACAGCCGCAAACACTCTTCGAAAAAGTATGGCGGTCGCACGTCGTCGCTGAACCAGCGGGCGAACCGACGCTGCTCTACATTGACCTGCACCTGGTCCATGAGGTCACGTCACCGCAGGCCTTTGATGGGCTGCGGCTGGCGGGCCGCAAGCTGCGCCGGCCGGACCGGCACCTCGCCACGGTCGATCACAATGTACCTACCACCAGCGCGCAGGACCGCCTGGTGATTGTGGACGCCATCGCTGCCCGCCAGGTCGATGCACTGCGCCACAACTGCGCGGAGTTCGGGATCGAGTTCTTCGACGTGCAGGATCGCGATCAGGGCATTGTGCACATGATCGGTCCGGAACTCGGCGCCACCAAGCCGGGCATGACCATCGTCTGCGGCGACTCCCACACCTCCACACACGGCGCGTTCGGCGCGCTGGCCTTCGGCATTGGCACCTCGGAGGTCGAGCACGTGATGGCGACGCAGACCTTGCCCCAGTCCCTGGCAAAGACTCTCCGCATCAACGTCGAGGGCGAGTTGCCGCGCGGGGTCACCGCGAAGGACATCATCCTCGACATCATCGGCCGCATCGGCACCGATGGTGCCACCGGCCACGTGGTCGAGTACGCCGGCTCGGCCATCCGCGCTTTGTCGATGGAAGAGCGCATGACCATCTGCAACATGAGCATCGAAGCCGGCGCGCGTGCCGGCATGATCGCACCGGACGAGACCACCTTTGCCTATCTCAAGGGCCGCCGCTTCGCTCCGCAAGGCGCGGCTTGGGATGCAGCCGTCGCTTACTGGCGCACGTTGCGCAGCGAGGATGGCGCGAAGTTTGATCGTGAACTGACCATTGACGCGACCGAGCTTGCGCCCACCGTCACCTGGGGCACCTCGCCCGGCATGGTGTCCCGCATCGATGCGATTGTTCCTTCCGTGAGTGATGCCCCCAGCGAAGCAGACCGCAAGAGTTACGCGCGCGCGCTTCAGTATATGGACCTGGAGCCGGGCATTCGGATTGAAGACATTACTGTCGATCGCGTCTTCATCGGATCCTGCACCAACGCCCGCATCACCGATCTGCGCGCCGCAGCCACCGTTCTGCGTGGACATCATGTGGCGTCTACTGTTCGCGCAATGGTGGTGCCCGGTTCGCAGCAGGTGAAGAAGCAGGCAGAAGCGGAAGGGCTGGATACGATCTTTCGCGAGGCGGGCTTCGAGTGGCGCGAACCTGGCTGCTCCATGTGCCTGGGCATGAATCCGGACATTCTTGCGCCCGGCGAGCGGTGCGCCTCCACCAGCAATCGCAACTTCGAAGGGCGCCAGGGGCGAGGCGGCCGCACGCATCTGCTCTCCCCCGCGATGGCCGCCGCCGCCGCCGTGACCGGACACCTGACCGACATTCGCAAGTGGCCTGCGGCCGCACATGCCGCTGCGTCACCCGCGCTCGCGCAAGGGGGATCACGCTAAATGGAAGCCATCCGCACGCTTACCAGCATTGCTGCCCCGCTGCCGTTGCCGAATATCGACACGGACCAGATCATCCCCAAGCAGTTCCTGAAGCGCATTGAGCGCACCGGCTATGAAGACTTTCTCTTCTACGATTGGAGCCGCATCCAGGATGGTCCACAAGCAGGCGAATTGAATCCCGACTTTGTGTTGAACAAACCGGAGTATGACGGCGCAAGGATACTGATTGCAGAAAAGAACTTCGGTTGCGGCTCCTCACGCGAGCACGCCGCCTGGGCGCTGCAGCAGTTCGGCTTCCGCGCCGTCATCGCACCATCGTTTGCAGACATTTTCTATTCGAACGCAGGCAAGAACGGCATGATCCTGGTGCGCCTGTCAGACGCAGACGTGGCCCTTTTGCTGGGCCGCTGTGCGGCAAATCCAGCACACACGCTCACCATTGATCTGGAGCAGCAGACTGTCACCGACGCTGCTGGCTTCCACGCGCACTTCGACATCGATCCCTTCCGCAAGGAGTGTCTCTTGAACGGGCTCGACGACATCGGGCTGACCCTGCGCCACGCTGCCGCGCTGGACGCCTATGAGCAGCGCCATGACCGAGACATCTGGGCGGCGCCCAAGGCTCAAGCAGCGATGGAGACTCGCTAGACCATGGCTGACCCATTGACAACTAAGAACGGCACGCACAATCCGAAGATCAACTCTGCTGCGCTTACCGAAGGCCCATCGCGCGCTGCGGCGCGCTCCTACCTGCGCGGCGTCGGCTTCAGCAAGGAAGACCTGCACAAGCCCATCATCGGCATCGCCAACACCTGGACAGAGATCGGCACCTGCAACGTCCACTTGCGCGATATTGCCGAAGCGGTGAAGCAAGGCGTGCGCGAGGCGGGCGGCACTCCCATGGAGTTCAACACCGTCACTATCTCGGATGGCATCACCATGGGAACGCAGGGCATGAAGGCCTCGCTGATCTCCCGCGAAGTCATTGCCGATTCCGTCGAGCTGGTCGCGCGCGGCAATCTGTTTGACGGCATTGTATGTATCGCTGGCTGTGACAAAAACATGCCGGGCACCATCATGGCCATGTGCCGCCTGGATATTCCAGGCCTCATGCTCTATGGCGGATCGATTGCGCCGGGCAAGCTGAAGCAGCCGGATGGCTCGCTGGTCGACATCACCATTCAGAATGTCTTTGAAGCCATTGGATCGCATGCTGCCGGGCGCATCAGTGATGATGAGTTGGAAGCAGTGGAAGCAGCAGCCTGCCCCGGCCCCGGCGCGTGTGGTGGCCAGTTCACTGCCAATACCATGGCCATGGCCGGCGAATTTCTTGGCATCTCGCCCATCGGACTCACCGGAGTGCCCGCCATGGCTGCAGACAAGGCCGAAGCCAGCCGCGAGGCCGGCCGGCTCATCATGCAACTGTGCAGGAACGATCTGCGCCCGTCGAAGATCATCACGCGTTCGTCGCTTGAAAATGCCATCACCGCCGTCTGCGCCTCCGGCGGGTCTACCAACGCCGTGTTGCACCTGATCGCCATCGCGCGGGAGATGGGCCTCGCGCTCACCATGGAAGACTTCGACCGCATCAGCGAGAAGACGCCCTTCATCTGCGACCTGACGCCGGGCGGAAAGTATGTGGCCAAGGACTACCAGGACGCAGGCGGGTCGCGCGTGCTGGCCAAGCGTCTGCTCGAGCGCGGGCTGCTGCACGACACCATGACGGTGAGTGGCAAGACGCTGCACGAAGAGGCAGCACATGCCGCAGAGACGGCGGATCAAGTTGTCATCCGCAACTGGGACAATCCGCTGAAGACGACGGGCGGCATCGTGATCCTCAAAGGCAATCTTGCCCCGGATGGCTGCGTGGTCAAGGTCGCCGGCCACGAACGCCTCCACCACACCGGCCCGGCGCGCGTCTTCAACAGCGAGGATGACTGCTTTGCTGCAGTTGAGGCCGGCACCCTCCGTCCTGGCGATGTGCTGGTTATCCGCTACGAAGGGCCGCGCGGCGGCCCCGGCATGCGCGAGATGCTCGCCGTCACAGCCGCAATCAAGGGGATTCCGGAGCTCTCCGAGACGGTGGCGCTGCTGACCGATGGCCGCTTCTCTGGCGCAACGCGTGGCCTGATGGCAGGCCATGTCGCACCGGAGGCGCAGCTCGGCGGACCCATTGCTGCAGTCGAGGAAGGCGACACCATCACCTTCGACATCCCAAAGCGCGTCCTCACACTGAACGTTTCAGATGCCGAGATTGCCAAGCGCCTGGCTGCGTGGAAGGCGCCGGAGCCTCGATTCAAGACGGGTGTCTTCGCCAAGTACGCCAACTCCGTCAGCTCAGCATCGCTGGGCGCGGTCACCATCTAGTCACAGCAACGTGCACGTATCTCCGAACGGGCAGGAGGGTCATAGATGAAGGCGAACGCAAGCAATACGGCCCTTACCGGCGCGGAGATCCTGTGGGCCACGCTCGAGGGCGAAGGCGTGCGCGAGGTCTTCGGCTATCCCGGCGGCGCTATCCTGCCCATCTATGACGCGCTGCGCAAGTTTCCTATCCGCCACATTCTGGTGCGGCATGAACAGGGCGCGGCGCACATGGCCGACGGCTACGCGCGTGCCTCCGGCCGCGTGGGCGTCTGCATGGCTACCAGCGGGCCGGGCGCCACGAATCTCGTCACCGGCATCGCGACTGCCATGCTCGACTCGATTCCCATCGTCTGCATCACTGGCCAAGTTTCCTCGAAGGTGCTGGGCTCCGACGCGTTTCAGGAAGTGGACATCACCGGCATCACGCTGCCCATCACCAAGCACAACTTCCTGGTCACCCGCGCCCACGATATTGCGCCAGCCGTGCGGCTTGCCTTCCAGATCGCTGCGTCTGGCCGCCCGGGGCCAGTGCTGGTAGACATCACAAAAGATGCACAGCAGGCCACGGCTGGCTTCGACTTCGCCGCTGCTGCTCCGCCAGCCGCGCGCCCCCACCCTATGCTGCGGGCGGAATCAAGCGCCATTCGCGAAGCAGTCGCACTGATCCAGGCAGCGAAGAAGCCAGTGATCCTCGCCGGACACGGCATCACGCAGTCCGGCGCGGAGGCGCAGGTGCTGGCCTTTGCCGAGTCGCAGCAGATCCCCATCGCCTCCACGCTGCTTGGCCTGGGGAGCGTTCCTGCAGCGCATCCGCTGCACCTGGGCATGATGGGCATGCATGGTGAGTCGTGGGTGAATCAAGCGATCCAGCAGGCGGACTTGCTGCTGGCCTTGGGCATGCGCTTCGACGACCGGGTGACTGGCAACCTGGCGTCCTATGCGCCGCACGCAAAGAAGATCCATATTGAGATCGATCCGGCGGAGATCAATAAGAACGTGCGCGCCGATGTCGCGCTCATCGGGGACCTCAAGACAGTGCTCGACGTCCTTCTGCCACTCCTCCAGCACTCGTCATCTCGACCGGAGGCCGCAGGCCGGAGTGGAGAGATCTCGCCGTCAAATCGCACCGCATGGCTGCGCGAGATCCATACCTCCAAGGGCAGCGCCGCCGTCCGCGACATCATCAACCTTCCGGACAATGGCCATCTGTACGCAGCGCATGTGATTCACGACATCTGGCGGGAGGCGCAGGCAGCGGGCCGGGAGCACGATACCATCATCGTTACAGATGTAGGCCAGCACCAGATGTGGGAGGCGCAGTACTTCAAGCATGAGGCGCCCCGCTCGCTCGTCACCTCGGGCGGCCTCGGCACCATGGGGTTTGCGCTGCCTGCGGCCATCGGCGCGAAGACGGCCTGCCCTCACAAAGACGTCTGGGTGATCGCCGGCGATGGCGG
This sequence comes from Terriglobales bacterium, assembly GCA_038231235.1. Lineage (GTDB taxonomy): Bacteria > Acidobacteriota > Terriglobia > Terriglobales > Acidobacteriaceae > KBS-83. Next base: position 3,735 of record JBBRLT010000088.1, on the reverse strand, counting down.
CTTCCAGATGACGGCGGCTGAGCTTTCGACCATCATGCAGGAGGGGCTCGCCATCAACATCGCTGTCATCAACAATGGCTTCCTCGGCATGGTGCGGCAGTGGCAGGAGACGTTTTATGAGAAGAACTACTCTGCCTCGCCAATTCTTTCGCCCGACTTCGTGAAGCTGGCAGACGCGCACGGCATCTCCGGCGCGCACGTGAACAGGCGCAAGGACGTGACGCCGATAGTGACGCACGCCCGCACCTCGGGTAAGCCCTTCCTGATCAACTTCCAGGTAGAAAAGGAAGACGGGGTTTACCCCATGATCGCGCCCGGCGCCGCGCTGCATGAGATGGTCTTCCGGCCGCAGCACGATCCGTTGCTTGAGACTGCGGAGGACGAGTAGACATGCTCCATACCTTCGTAGCTCTGGTCGAAGACAAGCCCGGTGTCCTCACCCGCGTCGCGTCGCTCTTCCGCCGGCTCAACATCAACATCGTCTCGCTCACCGTCGGTGAATCGGAGCGGCCGGACACCTCGCGCATGACCATCGTCTGCGATGCGCATGAGCATGCAGCGCACCGCATCCGCGCTTCGCTCTATAAGCTCGAAACCACCATTCACGTCGACGAGGTCGATCGCGCCGCTGCTGTGGTCCGCGAACTCTGTCTGATGAAGATCGGTGTCGGACCAACGATGCCCCACGGCCCGTCTTCACGCTCGCAGATCTTCGAGCTCGCCACTGTCTTCAAGGCGCGCGTGGTGGATCTGGCACCAGAGTCCATCATGCTGGAGATGACCGGCAGTTCCTCAAAGATCGAAGGACTGGTGCAGGTGATCACCGAGTCCGGCTACAGCATCCTGGAGATTTCGCGCACCGGCCGGATGGCCATGCGCCGCGGGCACCACACCAGCCGCGTCCTGAGCGCGCTGGGAACGCAAGGCGCCGAAGGCGCGAAGGACGCTCCGGATTACGCGAAGCAACTCGATCCGGAAGAGATCCTTCCCAACGAATTCGAAAACGTACATGAAGAAGAGGCTTAGAGCAATTTGCCTGCTGCTGAGCGGTGCGAAGACCGACTCGGCGTGGCCTTTCCCCAAAGAAAGGCCGCCATAGCAGTAGCCAACCCTCTTACACCTACAGGAAAATTGCTCTCGCCAAATTCGCCTCAGGAACCTTAACCGCTCACCATCTCTCGACCGGCACGACAACCGCTGACTCGCTGACTTGCTGACCTGCCGACTTGCTGATTCTAAGGAGCACATATGCCGAAGGTATTTCACGATCAGGACGCGGACCTCTCACTCATCCAGGCGAAGAAAGTCGCAGTGATTGGTTACGGCTCTCAGGGGCACGCCCACTCACTCAATCTGAAGGACTCTGGCGTCGATGTGCGGGTCGGGCTGGCGGCCAATAGCCGATCGCGCGCCAAGGCGGAGAAGGCTGGCCTCGCCGTTCTGTCTGTCGCCGATGCGGCCGCATGGGCGGATGTCATCATGGTCCTCGTCCCTGACCAGACGCAGGCCGACGTCTACACCAGAGAGATTGCTCCTCACCTCAAGCATGGCAAGCTGCTGCTCTTCGCGCACGGCTTCAACATTCACTTCGGCTTCATCAAGCCTCCTGCTGACATCGATGTTGCGCTGGTCGCGCCCAAGGCCCCGGGCCATCGCGTGCGTGAACTCTTTACCGAAGGCGGGGGTGTGCCTGGCCTGATCGCCATTCAGCAGGATGCGACGGGCAATGCACATAAGCTCGCACTCTCCTATGCGCGCGGCATCGGCTGCACCCGCGCCGGGGTGTATGAGACTTCGTTCCGCGAGGAGACGGAGACCGACTTGTTCGGCGAGCAGGCAGTCCTCTGCGGCGGCACCTCGGCGCTGGTGAAGGCAGGCTTCGACACGCTGGTGGAAGCAGGCTACGCGCCAGAGATGGCCTATTTCGAGTGCTTGCATGAGTTGAAGCTGATCGTCGACCTGATGTACCGCGGCGGCCTCAGCTATATGCGCTACTCCATCTCCGACACGGCCGAGTACGGCGACTACACCGCCGGCCCGCGCATTGTCACTGACGCCACACGTGCGGAGATGAAGCGCATCCTGGCCGAGATTCAGGACGGCTCCTTTGCCAAGAAATTCATGGAAGAGAATCGCACCGGCCGCCATCAGTTTGAGAAGTACCGCGCGGCGGAGCGTGCACACCCCATCGAGCAGGTGGGCAGCCAACTCCGCGCGGCCATGCCGTTTCTCGATCCTGTAACAGCAGAGTCACAGTCGCCGGCCAAGCCGGAGCCTGTGCCGGCCACATAAGGTTTGCTCCTGTGGAAGCCGACCCACGCCGGTCGACTACCATGGAGCGCAGGGAGCATCCGCCATGAGCGAGAGCCTCATCGATACACCGCCCACTACCTCGAACGACCGCATCCTCGCCTTGATGGAAGCGCTGCAAAAGGTCGCGGCGCTCTCCGGCCTGACAGAGGAGCAGTATCTGTGGATGGCGACGCACGGGACAGAGCGCTTTCTCGAAGCCAATGCATCGCTGTTCGAGGAAGGTCAGCCAGCCGTCCGCATGTCGATTCTGTTGAAGGGCGAGGTGCAGGTGCGTGCGCATCGCACTGGTGGCTCACCAGTCATGTTTATCGGCCGCGCCGGGCAGATCACTGGGCTGCTGCCCTGGTCGCGCATGAAGAGCTACGGCGGCCAGGGTTTCACCACGGCGCCCACCTGGACGCTGGAGTTTGACAAGTCGCTCTTCCCGGAGATGCTGCGCGCCATCCCTCCCATGACGCAGATCGCCGTCAGCATCCTGCTCGATCGCTCGCGCGAGATCACGCGGATGGAGCAGCAGACGGAGAAGCTGAACGCGTTAGGCAAGCTGGCAGCAAACCTGGCGCATGAGCTGAACAATCCGGCATCTGCAGCGCAGCGCGCTGCCTCCGGGATGCTGGAGGAGCTGAAGATCTTCGGACGAGAGCACCTGCGGCTGGGTAGCCTGTGCTTCGAACCCGAAGAAGTGAGCGCGCTGCGCGCCTGGGACGAGCAGATGCGCAGGAGCCTGGAGAGCCAGCCCAGATTGAGTCCATCTGAGACGTCGCTGCGCGAAGAGTCGCTCCAGGCCTGGCTGCTGGAGCGGCAGATTCCCGATGTCTGGCAGATCGCGCCAGAGTTGGCCGAGGCCGGCGTCACGCTGGATCATCTGAACGCTATGCCGGACTTTCTCACCAAGGAGAGCACCGGGCTGCTGCTCTCTCAGCACGCCTCGACATTGCGCGCGGAACGGATGGCGGAGGCCATGCTCGATTCGACGGCGCGCATCTTTGACCTGATCACGGCCATCAAGGGCTACTCCTACATGGACCAGGCGCCGATTCAGGACATAGATGTGCCGCGCAGCCTGGAGAACACATTGGCCATGCTGCAGTCGCGCCTGAAGCATGTCACGGTCGAGCGGGACTATGAGCAGAATCTGCCGCTGCTCTCTGCCTATGGCAGCGAGCTGAACCAGGTGTGGACAGCGCTACTGGAAAATGCGCTCGATGCGATACAGAATCGTGGTCAAATCCGGCTCAAAGTCTGCCACTCCAATGACATGCTGGTGGTCGAGGTACGAGACGACGGGCCTGGGATTCTGCCGGAGCTGCAGGCGCGCATCTTTGAACCGTTCTTCACCACCAAGGCGCCTGGTCAGGGACAGGGCCTTGGCCTGGATATCGCCATGCGCATCGTTCGCATGCACCGCGGCTTTCTTACCGT
>JBBRLT010000087.1:0-12309 GCA_038231235.1 Terriglobales bacterium | reverse complement strand
TGCCAGGATGGGCTCAACATGCAAATCCTCGCACCACTCCAGGAACTCAAGCAGCCCTAGGCCATCGGTTGACCAATACGTCCACGGCGCCTGATGCCCTGGCCGGTCGACGAGCGGCCCAATGGTCTTCTTCCAGTCGTACCAGTCGGCGAGCGTGTCCCCCTCCAGGTAGTTGCCTCCCGGCAGCCGCAGGAACTGCGGATGGAGGCCGTCCATACGCTCCATCAAGTCGGGACGGAGTCCATTTGGACGACTGCGGAAAGTTGGCGGAAAGAGTGAAACAAGCTGCAGCCAAACTGTGCCCGGTTGAGCAGCGGTGAGCTCGAAGTGATTCTCCGCGGAGGGAGTCAGCTCCCCCGTTTTAAGCGTTAAGTTGTAATGAGACCAGCCGCCCGCTTGAAGCTTGATCTCTGCGCTCGCAAGCACCTTCCCGTCAGCGTCGCTCACGAGTCGCGCAGTGAGCGGACCCAGGCTCGGATCATCCACCCGGGCATATAACGAACCGTCGTATTGAGTTTGCGGCTGAAGGGCAATGCCCCAGTACCCGGGGTTGCTCAGCCCAGCTGCACTACCAGAGGCCGCGGAGGAGATTGAAAGCTTCATGCTGTAAGGCAACGCATGGCTAGGGCCACTGGACATGTCGAGTGATCGGGACGCCTGCGCATCACCGTATCGAACAAGATCCCAAGGCGGCTGACCCTCCCATGTCGAGTGGAAGGTTCGATTCTGCAACAGCTCTCCATACAGGCCGCCCTCGTAGGAGTGGTTGATTTCCTCCGTCATCAGACCGTACAGCATAGGGCTAACGGGGCTGAGATCGTCGGTGGTATTCACCGTCAGGTGCGCCGACGCTCCCGCTGGGTCGGTGGCATGCGCGCGGATAGCCCCAGCCGTCGCCCAAAGGAGTGAGGCAATCAGGGAACCGAAGGAAGCACGGGCAAACGCTGAGGCGCGGGACATGCTGAGAGACCCCGAACGCACTATAAACGTTTTCCGATCCGGATTGACGGCAGTTGGAATCGTACCTTTGCACAGATCAATTTAGTGAGTCGCCGTACCAGCAATTGCTGTGTGCTCATTCGCGGACTTCTACGACAATCCGAATATCCGGCCTATCGAACCGGCGTCTTTGCGGGTAGCGAATGGAACTGCAATGACGGCCATCACGCTACAGTTGAAGGCGTCGACTGGAGCCCAGACTGCGCCCGATTCACGGCGGCAGTCGGAGTCATCACACCTCAATGAACTGCAGTGGTAAACTCCCCGATGCAAGCGTTCTCAGTACATTGAACATGACTCTTCGAACTCTCCTGCTCCGTCTCAGAGGGGAGCGGCGGCATGCCGCCGTCGCACACCTCGTGTTGGGTGTGCCGCTGCTTGCCCTGAGCATGCCATTTGTTCTCTCAATGAATGCGGACGCTCAGCCAGCAGAGACGCCGCTGGCTGCGACGCCCCCGATGGGCTGGAATAGCTGGGACTCCTACGGACTGACGGTACGCGAGGACGAGTTCAGGGCGAACGCCGATTACCTGGCAAAGAACCTGCTTGCGCTGGGCTGGCAATACGCCGTGGTGGATGAGGGCTGGTACCTGACCGATCCCGAGAACGCGGGCAAGCCGGCATGGAAGTACACGATGGATGCGAACGGTCTGTATACGCCATCAATCGCGCGTTTTCCGTCGGCCGACGGCACGCAGGGATTTCAGGCTCTGGCGGCGTTCGTACACCGGAAAGGGCTTCGCTTCGGCATCCACATCATTCGAGGCATTCCGCGCGAGGCGGTGGACCGCAATCTGCCGATCGCGGGCTCGAGCTTTCACGCCGCGGATGCGGCCGAGCGGGGCGAGACCTGTTCCTGGAACCCGGACAACTATGGACTAAAGGAGAACGCGGAGGCGCAAGCCTACTACACCGCTATGGTGGCAAATTACGCGAAGTGGGGCGTTGACTTGATCAAGATCGACTGCATCTCCTACCCCTACCATGCAGGTGAGATTCGCATGATGCAGAAGGCGATTCGCGCGTCTGGACGGCAGATTGTGCTGAGTCTTTCTCCGGGACCTGCGCCCATCGAGAAAGCCGACGAGCTGACGCAGCGGGCGCAGATGTGGCGTATTTCAGGAGATATGTGGGATCACTGGGGGCCGGTCGCGGGAATGGACTGGTCGCAGAGTGTGTTGGGCCAGTTCGTCATCGGCGGAGCGTGGAGCCGGTATGCGGTTCCGGGGCACTGGCCCGATGCGGACATGCTGCCGATCGGCTATTTGGGACCGCGACCCGGTGACGGTACGGCAAGGCAGAGCAAGCTGAACCACGACGAGCAGCGGACGCTGGTTACGTTCTGGTCGATGCTGCGTTCGCCGCTCTTCATGGGTGGCGACCTGACGCAGATGGACCCCTGGACAGCCAGCCTGCTGACCAATAAAGAGGTGCTTGCGGTCAACCAGCACGCAACGGGGCAGCACGCGATCCTCCAGGCAAATGAAGTCGCGGTGTGGAGCTCGCAGCCTGAGGACAAGTCCGGGACGTACGTTGCGCTTTTCAACCTTTCCGACCAGTCAAAGAAGATGCACTACAGGCCCACCGAGCTGAAGCTCGACCCGGGTACGTACTCGATACGCGACCTGTGGACGTACCAGGAGACGACTGCGGATGCGATCAACCTGCAGCTTGCGCCGCACGCGTCAGCATTGCTGCGGCTTACACGCAAGCGTCCATGAGTTGGGTGGTTGGAGACGGCTGCCACCAAGCCGGTCGACCATCCACATTCAAGTATTTCCGACATCGTCTCGCGTCAGCTTCGCTCCAGTTGACAGGCTGGGATGCTTGAGAGACCTTCCGGGAACCCATAGTATGCTCACTTGAAGCCAGTACGGTGTCTGGATATTAGAAGAAAATACTAACCAATGTAGTCATAGAATAGTGATTAAATGGTGTTACGTATCTAGACATATCAATGGACGTAGTAATGGATTCACGGTCCTGTGTGCATCCAGAAAATTCACTAAAGAACGCGCTTCGCTCCGCAGCGCAGGCGCGGAAGAGCCACAGCAGGGACCACGGCGAATAGTCAGAGCCTTTTCAACTTGTGGCTGAGTCCTCACATCCGGCTGTAGACGCACGCTGGGCCTGAGCCGAGAGAACAGGGCCCCGTTAGAGCCCAGCATGATCACGCGGCGAGGGAGCTTCAATCTCTAGCTTTCAGCCTGCCGCTCTGTTAGCCCCGTCCACTGCTCTTAGAAATGCCCCGAAATCGCTCACATAGCCCGTTTGCGGCGTCCCCTTGCCTCTGAGCTGCCTGAGGGGCGTTTACGTCTGTCCGGGGCTCTTAAGGCCGACGTTCGTATCCCTAATACAGCCGAGTGGACGCATGTGGTGATGAGAGACGCGGCCAAATGAATCGCAGCTTTGACGAGGCATATTTCGAGTTTTTGGGTCCAGACGGGGGCAGTCGAGTGGAAGAAGAGGGAATGGGGAACAATGTGATTCCGCGGTGGGTCGGCCCTGAAGCGCGCCGCACCCATAACTTTCAGGTGTATTGACGTGCCCCCGGGGCCCCCAGAGTCGATGCAGAAACAAGCCACGGGTTGTGATTGGTCCGGATGAATCGGAGTTGATACCGCATTGCGATGATGGTGACGCAGACGGATCCAGGGCGGGCCGGTAGCCTGCAAGACCGCCCAATTTCCCGACCATCTGCGAAAGTATCAGCGGGAGGATGCGAATGCTGTCGGGGTTTGGCCCTTCTGCCCTCAGAGAGGAAGTCAGGCGGATCGAAGCACTCCGGCGCATTGCGGCGGGAAAGCTCAAGATCAAAGATCGGAATCGCGATACTCTGGTGTCCACAAAAGGTGGCCTGTTTGCGATGAAGGCTCTTCTGCTCTCGGAATACAAACATTTAGAGGTGACGACTGTCCTCCAGCCGGAGCCTGCTGCTGGCGAAGTCCTGATCCAGGTGGCGGCGTGCGGCATCTGCGGCAGTGACGTGCATGGGTACGATGGAGGCTCGGGCCGGCGCATCCCGCCCATTGTCATGGGGCACGAGGCTTCTGGAACCGTGGCAGGTATCGGTGCCGGAGTCGATGGCTATCAGGTCGGCGACCGGGTCACATTTGATTCGACAGTCTACTGCGGCGTCTGCGAGTTCTGCGAGGCAGGCGAGGTAAACCTGTGCGACAACCGCCAGGTCCTGGGCGTTTCCTGCGGCGACTATCGCCGTGCCGGGGCATTCGCAGAATATGTAACAGTCCCCGCGAGGATTCTGTACCACCTGCCAGATGCGCTTTCATTCGCCGACGGAGCAATGCTGGAAGCAGCAGCGGTGGCCATCCATGCCGTCCGGCTGGCCGAGGTGGCCGGGGGCGAGACCGCGCTCGTGATTGGTGCTGGCATGATCGGACTGCTCATACTGCAGGCAGCGCGTGCCGCGGGCTGCTCACGCGTGCTGATTGCAGATGTAGATGCCACACGACTTGCGCTTGCCGAGTCGCTGGGCGCGGATAAAACGTTGCTTGCGACGGGCCCAGAGCTCATCGCGGCCATCGATGTATCGACGGGAGGCCGCGGAGTGGACCTGGTATTCGAAGCAGTAGGCCGGCCAGAGACAGTAACGGCTGCTGTCGACTGCGTGCGAAAGGGCGGCACCGTAGCAATGGTCGGCAACATCGCGCGAGAGGTTACCTTACCGCTGCAGAAGGTAGTCACGCGCCAGATTCGCCTACAAGGCTGCTGCGCATCTGCCGGGGAGTATCCGCAGGCGATGGAGTGGATTGCGGCCGGCAAGATGCGGGTCTCGCCGTTGATCACTGCGGTTGCATCGCTTGAGGAAGGGCCTGCATGGTTTGCGCGGCTGCACGCGCGTGAACCGCACCTGATGAAGGTGGTGCTTGATCCGCGCTCGGGCATGGCGATCCAGCAGGCAGGCCCTTCCGCATGAGTCCTTCGCCAGTGGGGAATGCGCTCTTCGATCTCTCCGGGCAGGTTGCACTTGTCACTGGGACGAGCCGCGGTCTGGGCCAGCACTTCGCGCGAGCGCTGGCGGGAGCCGGGGCAGACCTGATCCTCACCAGCCGCAATGCTGATGACTTGTTGCCCTTCGTCGCGGAGATCGAAGCCATGGGACGGCGAGCGCACCCGCTGGCACTTGATGTGCGCGACGAGGCGAGCATCATGCGCATGGCTGCTGCGGTGGATGCTGCGTTCCCACAAGTCCACATCCTGGTGAACAATGCAGGCTGTAACGTGCGTAAACCGGCGCTGGATGTGACCTGGGACGACTGGAACCTGGTGCTGGATACCAATCTGCGCGGCAGCTTCTTTGTTGCACAGGCCATCGCGCGCGGTATGGTGCGTCATGGCTATGGTCGAATCATCAACATCGGCTCGGTGACAAGCGTTGCAGGGTATGCGGGACTTGGACCTTATGGTGCAAGCCGCGGAGGTGTGCGTCAGCTCACGATGAGCCTTGCGGATGACTGGGGCCCGCATGGCATCACGGTGAATTGCCTCGCACCTGGATGGTTCAAAACGGACCAGAACAAGGTGTTGTACGAGAGAAAGGAGTGGGTCGACTATTTGATCGACCGCATCCCGCTGAAGCGACCGGGCGACGTGCACGATCTGGATGGCGCTGTGGTCTTCCTCGCGTCCGAGTCGAGCCGCTACATCACCGGCCAGACGCTGCTGGTGGACGGCGGCATTTCTACGGGCGCCACCCGCGCAACCGCTCAGCAGGGCAGTTCACGAGCAGCGACTGCCATAAGCAAAGGCGATACCCAACCATGATGCGCATCCGTGTTCCCGTCCTCCTTTCGGTGGTCGCGACGGCCGTGCTCACTGCAGTCGCTGCCCCCGCATCGAGTGATCTGCGCGTCTCCTTCATCGACGTGGAGGGAGGCCAGGCGACGTTGTTCGTTACGCCTGCTGGCCAATCTTTGCTAATCGATACGGGATGGCCGGGTAATAAAGGCCGCGATGCGGAGCGGATCGTTGCTGCAGCGAAGCAGGCCGGGCTCAGCCGCATTGATTATGTGTTGATCACGCATTTCCACGACGACCATGTCGGCGGGGTGCCACAGTTGGTACAGCGGATTCAGATCGGCACATTCATTGACCACGGCCCCAACCGCGAACTGGACAAGGGTGCAACCGAGCATGGATACGCCACGTACCAGGCTGTTCTTGCGCAGACCAGAGCGAAGCATATCGTCGCAAAGCCCGGGGATCGCCTGCCGCTCCGTGGTGTCGATGTGACAGTGATCAGCGCTGACGGCAACCTGATCTCTCATGCACTGCCGGGCGCTGGCCAGTCCAATCCGTTTTGCCAGCAGAGCGCTGTGCAAGAAGCCGACCAGACAGAGAATGCGCGTTCGCTTGGTGTGCTGCTCCGCTTTGGCAAGCTCACGATGCTGGACCTTGGCGACCTGACCGCGGATAAAGAGCGCGCGCTGATGTGTCCAGTCAACAAGCTGGGCAAGGTCGATGTGCTGATTGTCTCGCACCATGGGTGGTATCAAAGCTCGAGTCCCGCGTTGGTCGACGCCATCCATCCGCGCGTCGCCATCATGGACAACGGCGCGAAGAAGGGCGGCTCCATCCCCGTGCTCGATACAGTGCGCAAGACTCCTGGTCTTGAGACACTGTGGCAGTTGCATGTCTCCGACGAGGGAGGTGCGGCGCACAACACCGACCGTCAGTACATCGCGAATCTGGACGGGCCAGACCATGGCAACGGCCTGCGACTAGACGCAAGACCAGATGGCAGCTTCCGTGTGATCAACGGCCGCAGCCACATCGAGAAGGCCTATAACGCAGCAGGAAACTAAGGGGCATGCGGCGCGGAGATCGGCTCGATGCGACCCAATAGCACGACGTACCCCGCAATGCCAACCAGCAGATATGCAGCCGCAACACCGAAGGCCCATGCAAAGGAATGCGTGGCACGCAGTAGATACCCGGTAGCGATGGGCGCTGCGATTCCCGACAGCTGATTTGAAAAGTTCACGATGCCACCCACGCGCCCTACGCTGCTGCGAGGCGCAATCAGCGAGGGAATCGACCAGCCCACGGGTGCCGCTGCAGCCAGGCCGCCGATGGAAAGACTGATCCACGCGAGTGCACGCAGGGCCGTATGTGCGCGCGCCGCGCCAAGAATGCCCAGCCCGCATGCAGTGCCTGCGATCAGCACAACCTGCCGCACGCGAGACGCGTCCCAACCACGCTGCAGCAACGCATCAACCAGCCAGCCGCCAACCAGCAGGTCCGTGACTGTTGCCACCAGCCAGGGAGCGCCAGTGTATAGGAACGAGTGCAGCAGATCGATATGCAGCGCCCGCGATAGATATGTTGGCAGCCAAGTGAGCAGTAGATAGAAGACGTAGTTGTAGGAGCCGAAGCCCAGCGCCAGACCCAGTACCTTACGATTGCGGAGAAGCATGGAGAGTGGAAGGCCTGGCTCCTGCGTCGCAATGACTGGCGCTATTGCGGACTCAGAAATCAGGCGCTGCTCGGGCTCGCTAAGCTTGCTGTCTTCATGCGGGTCGCGATAGATCGCCCAGAACAGGACGAAGTAAAGCAGACTAATGGCGCCAGTTGCTGCGAAGCTCCAACGCCAACCAACCCGCAGCAGCAGGATACCGAGCAGGGGAACGCCGATAGCGGATGCGAACTTTGCTGCGGCATCGAAGATGGCTGTTGCGAAGCTGCGCTCGCGCGCAGGGAACCACACGCCGATAGCCTTTGCATTGGCCGGAAACGTAGGCGCTTCACCCACGCCGAGCAGCAGCCTTGCGCCAAAGAAGCCAGGAAGCCCAGGCGTGACTGCTGCTGCGAATGATGCGGCACTCCAGATCAGCGCGCTGATGCGTCCGACGCGACGCACACCGAAGCGATCCAACAGCACACCCACGGGCAGCTGACACATCGCGTAGGTCCAGTTGTATGCGCCCAGCAAGTAACCGAATGCGACATCCGAGATGCCAAACGCAGTGTACAAAGCATCATGCGAGACGGAGAGATTGACTCGGTCGAAGTAGTTGACCAGCACGCCCAGCCCCAGGAGCCATGCAATGCGCCATCGTCGCCGCGGTGCGCGTGGTTGCTGTTCGCCGCCGTCAGTATTCAACAAACGCGCCTCCAATGCCTGCCGGGGAGAGGCCTTTCTGCGGGCGGTAGACGGCCTAGTCTCGAGAGTGAATGAGCGCCTGCAGTGTACATGCCGCGGCCAACCCCAAGTGCGTCTTGGCTTCAGAGCGTCAGCACAATCTTGCCGAGATGTGCGCTCGACTCCATCAGGCGATGCGCCGCCGCCGCTTCGGCGAAACATATGAAATCGGGGAGCGGGCAATGGATCCGACAATAGAGGAGTTCTTCTTTGAGAACACAAGATTGCTCGGCCAGGTGAACTACGCCGATCATCCCGTCAAGGACTGGCTTGCAGCAGCCAGACTCTCTAGATCGGTTCAATTTCCGCAACCCCGTATTATATCGACGTGAATGACACACGGTGAGCATTTTTGCAGTGGCTTTGGGCTGGAGAGTTCGTCAATGGGCATCCGTTGCGGGTCCTTGAACGGATGCTCATGCTCGCGGATGATTACCAAACAGCCCATTCCGGGGACCATTCCCAAGCAGGACAGCCGAAGGAAATGAAGTAAATGCGGAGAAGACGTATGGATAGTCACACTTTTCACTCAACAGGCAGAATCGCATGTATATCTCGTTGGTGGGTGCATTGCGTCGATGGCAGCTGCCGTTTTTATCATCCGGGACGGCCATACCCCCGGGCATAACGTCGTCATTCTGGAGCAGCTTAGTCGTGTAGGGAGAGCCTCAACGGCGCCGGATCCGCGGAGGGTTCACTTTCTCAGGGGTGGTCGGAGGATTGAAAGCAAATACCTCTGCAGCTACGATATGTTCTCGTCGATTCCGACTCTGGACGAAAGCAAGACCGTACTCGATCCCTTCTGCGCAGACGGCTGTGTAAACCTTGCTCGGGATCAGGCGGCAACAACCCCAATTTGTCTCTTATGGTCCGGATACAAAGGTCCAACAAGCCACATTAACTCGACATTTCGCCGGCAGCGTCCGGTTGCAGGCCCAGGAACCGCATCGTCGCCAGGCGGGGGCACGATCGCCCATACCGTACCGGCCGTTGCGATGAGTCCGCTGGCCCTGCACGGTCAGCAGGTCTTCGTGCACTACTCCTGCCAGACCTGCCATGGAGAAGGCGGACTGCACGGAACCATCGCCGCACCTGATCTGGCAGGCACAGCATCTATCCTGCCTGAGGCAACACTGGAAAATCTGCTGCGCCACTACAGCACGCGGATGCGCAGCGGCGGCATGCCAGCGACGACTGCGAAGGCAGAAGAAATGAATGCTTTGGTCGCCTATATTCGTTCATTACTGTCGGATCCCAACGCGCAATAGCTCCTGCCTCTGCTGAGACGTCCCCTAGCAACGCTGTCAAAGCAGGCTGGACTGCATCGCACGCCGTGCACTTGCTTATGTGATCGGAATCACAGACTGATCCCTGGAGAACTCCTAGAGTTGTTCGCAGAAGGAATCTCCGATGGTCACGACAATGGCGCCTGCAACAGTTGATTTCAAGCATGTAGTGATCGCCAGCGACTTTGGCGATGAGGCGAACCGCGCACTCGCCTATGCGAAGAGCATCGTGCGCGCTTCAGACGGTGAGTTGCTTCTGATTCACGTTGGCACGCCGGTGGCGTACATCGCTATCCCGGAAGGAGCGTGGGTCGATGATCCCGAGCGGCCGCAGCGTGAGTGCGAGCAGACCATGGCTCTTCGCCAGGCACTCAGTGCCGAAGGGCTGCACGTCTCCGGCTTCTGCCCATTTGGCGATGTTGAGCAGGAAGTCAGCGATGCCGCGAAGAATTACGGAGCCGATCTCGTTGTGGTAGGTACGCACGGCCGGCATGGGCTTGAGAGGCTCGTCTTCGGGTCACATGCCGAACAGTTGGCGAGAACGCTCCATATCCCCACGCTGATCGTAGGCCCATATGTACCGTCTGCTCCTCAATCGAACTGGGCGCCTGAGCGAATCCTGTGCGTTGCGACCCCAGACGAGGAGGGGTTACAACTCGTCACGTTTGCCGCGGAGCTCGCCCACACCAAGAACGCAACCCTCCAGGTTGTGTGCTGGGGGGTGAAGACGTCAGTGGCTGAGAAGACGGATTGGATCAACCTCATGCGTGGGCGGATCGAAAAGGTTCAGGGACACGAGGCGAATCCCAATCAGGTTTCAAGGTTGCAAGGAGAAGAAGCGCAAAGCCTGATCGATGCAGCGCTCAAGCACCGCGCTGATCTCATTCTGCTTGAGGGCCGTCATAAATTCATCGACCTGGCATCGCTCTTCGGCCGCGGTACGCTGCCGCATCTCTTAGCGCAGGCGCCTTGTCCGGTGCTGGTCTTTCCCAGCCAGTCCGATTGAGTTTTAGGAGGCGACGCCATGGCACAACCGATCCCCAAGACGACATACGAACATATCGTTCTGCTAACGGATTTGACCAGCAGATCGCAGAGCGCTCTGAGTTATGCACGCGCGTTCTCCCACTACTATTCATCTCGCCTGACTCTTGTTCACGCACTTGAGGATCCTTCGTTCCCAAAATCGCGATTGAGCAGAGCCTATGAGGTGAGGGCACGAGCGGCCCGCGCAGGTTTGCATGCGCTGGCCGATGCCTTGCGATCCGATGGTATGGAGATTCAAGTCCACCTGGTGGAGTCCGCATCGTGCGCTGAGGGCCTGGTGCGAGCTATTCATCAGCTTGAGCCCGATTTGATTGTCCAGGGAACCGCTGGCATCGCCGACGCGCGAAGAGTCCTGGTTGGCTCGGTCGCGGAGAGTGTGTTTCGCCGCGTCGCGAAGCCAGTCCTCACGGTAGGTATCAGCGTGCCGCCCTTCACGGGCAAAGAACTTCAGTTCGAAAGAGTCTTGATGATGACCGACTTCGGCACGCAATGCGGTCAGATTGCTGTCTATGCGTTGTCACTGGCGGAGGAGTTTCGGGCGCGCGTCAGCCTCTGTCACATCCACGATGGCAGATTCGCGCCGTGGCATAAGGAGGAGGTGCAGCGATACTTCGACAATGCGCTCTCCGGTTATATAGAGCGCTCCACGAAAGACTGGTGCGATCCGGAGGAGGTCGTTGCCTTTGGTGAGGTCGATGCACAGATGGAATCGCTGATGTTCCACAAGAAGCCCGATCTGATTCTGATGGGCGCTCACAGTCTGGGTCCGCTGGGAACAAGAGGCAAGCCGGGAACGGCATTCAAGGTGATCGCAAGATCGCGGTGTCCTGTTCTTACGCTTCTCAGTTCTGCACAAGAGCTCCCAGGTGCGTCAGCCTGGGAGCACGATATGGATCTGATGATTCTTGATTGAGATAAGCAAGGAGCCGATATGGCATGCGCACTGGTTGCACACGATCGTTCATCCGAAGTCCACCAAACCTATAACAACCGCGCGAGCGTTCTGTGCCTTGCCGCCGCAGAAGAGCGGAATGTCTTGGCCGAGTTGGCTGAACAAATCTCCGCTTCCGGAAAGGCCTTGGTGCAGTTTGCTTCCCGCTGCGACTCGGTAGAGCCGTCCGTAAGCGAAAGCGCAGCGGCGGACATGCTCATCATGACGCCCAATTCCTGCCGGAGGCTGTTTCCCAGGGATGGCGACGTGCCGCTTCGCGCTGTTCGCATGCTAGGGAAGCCGATACTGTTTCTGCACGGAGAGGCGATGGGCAGTGTTGCGAGGCTGAGACACGGTGCGGCGGTTGCAGCAGTCTCTCTTTCCGAGCGTAGCCGCCAGGTTGTGGACCGGGCTGCGTGGCTTGCTGCCGCACTCAGTGCGCCGGTCAGGATCGTTCATGTGGTCGATGCGCTTCACGACTTTTCCCGGCCGGACAACTTGATGGGTTTGTCGTGTGCCTGCGAACTGCTGGGCAGATCTGCGGCTTGTGGCGCCACCCACCCAGAGGTAAGGGTCTGTCACGGCTCCATCTGCGAAGCATTGACGAGGACGGTCCTGCGCGATGCCAGGTTTCTGGCGCTCGGAGTGGACCCGATCGAGTCACCCAGTACGGATGCAATGCTGCAGCAGATCGTGAAGGAGTGCACCTGTCCGATCCTCCTCGTGCCGACGGCGAGCGAAAAGCTCTAGCTGCGAGGTTTCAATAGGTTGTCCATCTGATCGAGAACTGTGAAGCTGAGTTTGCGAAGCAAAGCGACTCAGGAGACCAGATGGACTATCACCAGAATGCCCGACTGACGATGCTCAGTCGAGAGCAGATGTGC
>JBBRLT010000086.1:0-12513 GCA_038231235.1 Terriglobales bacterium | reverse complement strand
CACTGACAGTGACGATCCTGCCGCCATGCATCTGCTGGAGCGCGCCCTCTCCACACTGTCGCAACTGCAGGCGAGTGCCATCATCGCGGACGAGCGGGGCATCCACTGGAAGACGATTCATCGCACGGCGGAGCTGGTGAAGTATGTCAGCGAACATAGCCCGCACAGCCAGGGAACCTTCAACTTCACCGCCACCGCCATGCTGCGGCCCCTATCCCCGTTCTTTCCAGGCTCGTATCACACGGGCGCTGGGCGGCAGTTTGCAATCGGGTTCGAAGGCGCCAATGTCGTCCGCGATGTCTTCGCCAAGGACCACGGCAATGCTGAGGCCGCCACCGCCGACCTGACTGCGGCGCTGACGAAGCACGCAGCTGTAGCCGAGCAGGTCGGCAAGCAGGTCGCGGCAGAGACTGGCTGGGACTACGTTGGCGTCGATCCCACCCCCGCGCCGCTGGGCGAGGTGTCGATTGGAGCAGCGATAGAAGCCTTCACTGGCGTCCGGTTCGGCTCAAGCGGGACCATGACTGCGGCCCGCATCATCACTGCCGCCGTAAAGGCAGTGCCGCAGAAGCAGGTCGGCTACTCCGGGTTGATGGTGCCGGTGATGGAAGACAAGCTGTTGGCCCAGCGCTGGGCAGAGTCGGCCTACACCATCGATTCACTGCTGGCCTACTCGGCAGTGTGCGGGACTGGCCTCGATACTGTTCCCCTGCCGGGCGACGTCACGCTCGACCAGATGGAGCGTATCTACGGCGATGTTGCAACCCTTGCCGTGAAGTGGAGCAAGCCGCTCTCCGCCCGCCTGCAGCCGGTCATGAACAAGAAGGTTGGAGAGCGGACGGAGTACGAGGACCCTTACTTGTTCAACACCACCGTGCGGGCGTTGCCCTGAGTCGTGACCGATCGCGTCCGCACATACCTTCACATTGGCTCATCGGCTGTGGGACCGTAGATGGCCGGCACTGCGGCGTTGTTCAGCCGCAGGTAGACGGTCAACTGCCCGCGATGGTGCGCGAGGTGGCTGAACAACGAATCGGACAACGCGATGTGCCGCGGCTCCTCTAAGAGGGTTCTTCCTCCGGACATGATGCGCCACTTCTGTTGCAGATGGTGGTCATCGGTGCCTTCGAGCGCCCTGCGCCCTTTGGCGACGCTTACATCCAACAGCTGCAATAGATCGCTCCGGGTCTCTACTGGCCGCACGCGGAACTCGGCGCTGGAGGGATCATCGAAGTTCAGTTCATCCCGCTCGATCATCAGAGCTATCCAATGCGGCATGAAGGCCACAAGCGCAGACAGATAGCCCAGCTCCATTGACTTCTCATGCGGCTTCCAGGTGTTGCGCCCTTCCGGGACGCGTTCCAGCACCTTGCGAGTGGATGCGGTTTCACGCTCCAGTTGACCCAAAAAGAAATGCTTGAGCTCCATGTTAGTTCTCCTTGTGATGGACAATTAATCCAGCAACTATGAGACTAGAAGTTTATATATGACACGGTATGTCATGTATTTCGAAATACTCCGCGGACATGGTGAGGCCCTGAATGAAGTCTGACCGGCTGTTGTCGGCGCTGCTGCTGCTGCAGGCGCATGGCCGCATGAGTGGACGCTTGCTGGCGGAGCGGCTGGAGGTCTCAGAACGAACCATGCACCGGGACATGGAGGCGCTGAGCGTGGCGGGCGTTCCAGTCATTGCGTTCCGAGGTGCCCAGGGAGGTTGGCAACTGGAGAAGGGCTGGCGGACGCAGGTACCAGGCCTGAGCTCTGCAGAATTGCCGGCATTGCTGATGGTGCAGCCGCGAGCATTAGGTGACCCGCGACTCGCCGGCGCTGCCGAGAGCGCCTTGGGCAAGCTGATGGCGGCGCTTCCGAGCAGTATGCGAGAGCAGGCAGCGCACCAGCGACAGCGCCTGTTCGTCGATGTGGCGGAATGGCGCCCGGTACAGGAGGACCTCTCCATGCTGGCGGCAGTGCAGGACGCCGTGGCGCGCGACTGCCGTCTCTGCTTCGACTACACGCGCGCTGATGGGGAGCGGGGACCGCGCACGGTGGATCCACTGGGGCTGGTGGCAAAGGGAGCAGCCTGGTACCTGGTGGCGCGGACGCCGCGTGGCATGCGCACCTATCGCGTGTCGCGGATGCGTGCGGTGACACCGCTGGCCGTCGGGTTTGATCGGCCGGCGCGCTTTGACTTGGCCGCCCACTGGAAGCGCAGCACTGCGGAGCTTGCGGCGCGTCGCCAGTATTACGCCGCAACGCTCTTAGCGGGACCGGAGGCTGCACAAATGCTGCTGCGCTGGTGCGGCGCTGTTTCATGTGCGGAATCAGCACCGGAGGGCTGGCAGGCGTTGCGCGTGGACTTCGAGAGCGAGGAGCAGGCCATCTTCGTCGTGCAGGGGCTCGGCTCTCAGGTTTGCGTGCTGGAGCCGGCGTGCCTGCGTGACTGTATCCGCGCAGAGGCAGAACGCGTGCTGCAGCTGTATGTATCCACAACCACGGCAAAGCGCCGGCGTGGCCAGATCTGAGCGCAAGCAGTCAATACGTAATGGTACTGATTACGTGGACGACGACGCGATGCGCAGCGCCTCCTCCACTGCCTTCTGCGCGCGGCGGCCCCGCGCCTCCGGGCTCTGGTAGTAGAAAATACCGAGCAGGTGACCGCGCCGCTGTACCGGCGTCATGGCCAGCCAGCCTTGGTGTGCCTTGGGAAACTGCCGAAAGGCGACCTGCAGAATGGGCGGCAGAATCGTCTCGCCCTCCATCGCCAGCAGCATCCGCTCGGCCAACTGTCCGGCACGGCGCTTGCGCGCGTCCTTACTCTTCGGCTCGGCGACATGGTGGCAGATGTCCCTGCGCGCCGAGGGGTTCAACTCCGCAAAGAACCGCGTCAATGCGCGGTCACGCTTCAGCAGGCTGGCAAACTCTGGCGGAACGGCTGTGGGCCGCTCTTCCAGATCCGGCTCCAGGGTGATCGCCACCATTTCGCCCACCTGAACGCCGGCGCCCTTCTGCATGGCCTTGTTTACCAGCAGGAAATAGCCCTTCTCCTGGGAGCCGAACAAGGAGGTACGCAGGGGAAAGCCGCCGATCGTTCCTTTGACGCGCAGGCGGTCGCGCACCTTCCATACCTTCGCCGGATCGAAGGGAAGCCTGGCCACCGTCCAGCGCAGGGCTGTTCCGTCTGGCTCCAGCAGGGCGCGGAATCGTTGTGGCTTGTTCATGGCGATCCGCCCCATCATGCCGTGTTCGAGGGGAGCGCAGCAACCCGAATGATGTTGCTGAGGACAGCGGGGTTCACTGCGGAATGAACTAGGATGAGCGTCATGGCTCGCATCTCCCGCCGCGCAATGATCGTGGCTGCTCCTCTGATTGCATTGGCCGCCCACGCTGCGTTAAAGGCACGCGGCAAAGCTGCCAGCGCCCACCTGTATATCGGCACCTACACCCATGACATGGGCCCGGGCGGAAAGGCCGACGGCATCTACGTGGCGGAGTGGGATGCGATGGCGGGGACGCTCACGCCACTGCGCCGCGACATTGAGACGATGGACCCGTCGTTCCTGGCAGTGTCGCCTTCGGGCAACGTGCTCTACGCCGTGAACGAGACTGAGAAGTCGCCGGCAAAGGACGGAAGCCTGGGCGGCACAGTGACTGCTTTCCGCCGCGACCCGGTCAGCGGAGCGCTGGCGCAGCGGAACGTCGTGCCCTCGGGCGGCAGCGATCCCTGCCATATCACGGTCGACCGCAGCGGACGCAACGTATTTGTTGCGAACTATTCGAGTGGCACGGTGGCCTCCTTCCGCGCGACGAAACGTGGACTGACCGGCCCCGTGTCACGCATAGCATTCCACGGCCACGGCCCCAATGCAGACCGCCAGGAGGCGCCGCACACCCATGGCGTCACCCTTTCGCCCGATGAGCGATTCCTTCTGGTGAACGATCTGGGCATCGATCGCATCATGGTCTTTCACGTAGACCTGGCTAGTGGAGCGCTAACTGATACCGGCACGCCTTTTCAGGCGCGGCCAGGTTCGGGTCCGCGGCACTCCCTCTTCCATCCCAACGGCAAGTGGGTCTACTGCGTGAATGAGCTGATGTCGACCATCGATGTCTTGCAGTGGAATGCAGAGACCGGGGAGTTGAAGCTGATGTCAGAGGCGCGCGTGCGGTCGCCACAGTTCGCCGGTGCGGCCAAGGCAGCGCAAGCCGTCATCGATCGCGCAGGCCGCTATCTCTACGCCTCGGATCGCGGTGACGATGTGCTGGTGGTCTTCCGTATCGACGCATCGACGGGCGAACTCTCCCTGTTGCAGCGCCTCCCAAGCGGCGGCAGGACCCCCCGCGACTTCACCCTCGATCCCTCTGAGCGATGGCTGGTCGCTGCCAATCAGGACTCGCAGAACATCGTGGTGTTTGCGCGCGACCCGCGCACCGGCCGCCTCACTGCGACAGGGCGGACCTATCCGCTGGGCGCGCCGGTAGCGGTGTTATTTGTGGGCGCGTAAAGAGGACTGCAGGTCCTTTGCTCCGGTCGGGATGACAGTGTGGCGCTCTTCAGGCCAGATATTGCCTGAGGAATGGGTCGTCGGAGTGCACCAGGTCATGCGTGCTGCCGTCGAAGACCAGCTTGCCGTCGTGCAGCACCAGGAAGCTGGTGTCGCGGTCTGCCTGGCCGGCCGGCAGCGCTTCCATGCGGTTGGTCTCCTTGTCGAAGACATGGGTGGCCATGGTGAAGGCATCCTGCAGACGATGGGTGATGAGGATGGAGCTGGTGTGGTAGACATCCCGCTGCTTCATGATCAGCTCAATGATATTGGTCGAGGTGATCGGATCGAGTCCCCCGGTGGGTGAGTCGTAGAGCAGCAGACTTGGCTTGGCAATGATGGCCCGGGCAATGGCGACGCGACGCCGCATGCCTCCGGAGAGCTCAGAAGGGAACTTCTCGACGGTCTGCTCCAGCTCCACAAAACGCAGCGCCTCCAGCACCCGCTGATTCACCTCTTCTCCAGGAACATGGCGCTCGATCAGCCGGAAGCCGACATTGTCGCGCACGTTCATCGAATCGAACAGCGCGCCTTCCTGGAAGACCATCCAGATCACCGAGCGGAGCTCGAAGATCTCCTGCTCACGCATGGCCGTGATCTCGTGTCCGAAGATGAAGATGCGTCCAGAGTCGGGCCGGATCAGGCCGTTGGCCAGCTTCATCAGCACGCTCTTGCCGCCGCCGGCCGGACCCAGCAACAGACGATTCTCGCCCGGCTTCACCTCGAAGGAGATGTTCTTCAGGACCTCATTGCCATCGAAGCCGATCGATACGTCTTCGAAGACCACGGGGAGTGTATCGGCCTTGGGCCGATAGCGATCCGATTCTGTCTGAGCTGCCGTGAGTGCTGGAGGCATCAGCGTCCGAAGATCCCGATCATGAAGCGGCTGATGATGAAGTCGATCACAATGATCAGCACGGACGCGACAACCACTGCTTGGGTTGTCGAACGGCCGACGCCCTGCGTACCGCCACGCGTGGACATACCGAAGTAGCAGCCCACCGACGCAATGATGAATCCGAAGAAGACCGGCTTCACCAACCCCTGCAGGACGTCAGGAAAGGTGAGCGACTGATAGGCCGTGTGAAAGTACTGCGAGCCGCTCTGCCCCAGCAGGAAGACGGCAACTGCAGCACCGCCCAGCGTTCCCACCGTGTCCGAAATGATGGTGAGAAAGAAGTTCATGAAGATGGTCGCGATCACCCGCGGCACGATGAGCTTCTTCATCGGATCGGTGCCCAAGGCGCGCATCGCATCGATCTGCTCTGTCACCATCATTGAACCAAGCTCGGAAGCCATGCCGGAGGCGTTGCGGCCAGAGATCATCAGCGAGGTCAGCACCGGACCCAGCTCCTTGATCATGGAGAGCGAGACCAGCGTGCCGGTGAGCGCAGTGGCGCCGAAGGTGGCCAATGAGGACGAGGACTGCAGCGCCAGCACAGCACCAGTGAAGAAGCCGGTCAGGATGACGATGGGAATGGAGCCCACGCCAATGATGTCGGCCTGGGTAAAGATGTCGTTGTAATAGTGGGGCCGACGGAAGATGTTGCTCATCGCCCGGCCGGAGAGAATGGCGTAGTCCTGGACAGAGCGGACGCTTCTCCGGGCGAAGCTGTCCAGCGAGGCGATGGGCATGGGGGAATTGTAACGGGGCGGGGCGCTGGCAGGGTTGTCCGCTTGCGGAAGCGCTTCGCTATTCCTTTACTTTCTTGCGTATTTCAATGTTCAGCCGCTTGATCTTCTGATTCAGCGTGGAGAGCGGGATGTGGAATTGTTCCGCCGCGTCGGTCTGGTTCCAGTTGGAGCGCTCCAGCTTGTCGATGATGATGCGCCGTTCGATGTCTTCGAGGATGTCGAACAGCGATGCGTTCGCGTCATGCTCCAGCAGGGAAGCAGAATAGGAGCGGCCGGTGAGTTCGCCGGGCAGCACATCCAGCGGGATGACCGCAGTGGGTGAGAGGGCTACCCCGCGCGCGATGACGTGCTCCAGCTCCCGCACGTTGCCCGGCCAGTCGTAGTTCATCATGGCGCGGACGACCTCCGGCGACAGCCGCCGCAGCTCCAGCTGATTCTCCTCCGAGTATTGCTGCAGGAAGTGGGCCGACAGTAGCGGGATATCTTCGCGGCGGGAGCGCAGCGGCGGCAGCTCAATGGTGACCACATTCAGGCGATAGTAGAGATCCTCGCGGAAGCGACCGGCGCGCACTGCCTCGCGCAGATTGGTATTGGTGGCGGCCAATATGCGCACATCCACCTGCGACTCCTGCACCGAGCCAAGGGGGCGGAAGCGCTTGTCCTGTAGCACGCGCAGTATCTTTGCCTGGGTCTCCAGCGGCATGGTGCCGATCTCATCCAGGAAGAGCGTGCCGCCGTTGGCGATTTCAAAAAGCCCTTTCTGTGCCGCGTGCGCGGAGGTAAAGGCGCCTTTGACGTGGCCGAAGAGTTGCGACTCCAGCAGCTCAGTGGGCAGCGCACCCGTGTTGATGGGAACAAAAGGCTTGTCGCGCCGCGGCGAGTTGGCGTGGATAGCCTTGGCAATGACGTCTTTGCCCGTGCCAGTCTCGCCTTCGATCAGCACGGTGAAGCGGGAGGGCGCCACCTGCGCCACCAGGTCGAAGATGCGCAGCATGGGCTCACTCTTGCCCACAATGTTCTCAAAGTTGTAGCGCTGCTTGAGCGCGCGCTTCAACTGCACGTTCTCTTCTTCGGTGCGAAACTGCGCAATCGCGGCGCGGATATCTGCCAGCAGCTTCTCGTTGTCCCACGGCTTCTGGACGAAGTTGCGGGCGCCTGCTCGAATGGCGTCCACCACGTTGTTCACAGTGCCGTAGGCAGTGATCATGATGACCGGCAGTTGCGGATGGCGCTCCAGCAGGCGAGGCAGAAGGTCAATGCCGTTCTCCCCGGGCAGCGCCAGGTCCAGCAGCACCAGGTCGTAAGAGTCGCGGTCCAGCTGGTCCAGGCCTTTGACGCCATCGACCGCAGCGCCGACGCTGTAACCCTCCAGCATCAGCAGGGTTTCGAGCGACTCCCGGATCGCCGCTTCATCGTCGATGATCAGAATGCGGCCGGACTGCGGTGCGCGGGACGCGGAGTCCGAAGAAAGCGCGGTAGGGGCTTCAGACATGCATGGCTTTCCTGGCTACTGGAAACTCAAGGTGGAAGGTGGTGCCGCGGCCGACTGCGCTCTCCACCTGAATGCGCCCTGCATGCTCCTGAATGATTCCGTAGGTCACGGCAAGGCCCAGGCCAGTGCCGCGACGCTGCCCCTCTGCGGGCGCGTTCTTGGTGGTGAAGAAGGGGTCGTAAATGCGCTGCATATGCTCGGGCGCAATGCCAGATCCGCTGTCTGAGATCACGACGCCCACGCGCCCATTCACCTCCGTGGAGACACGAAGAGAGCCGCCAGCGGTCATGGCGTCCTTGGCATTGAGGAACAGGTTGAGGAAGACCTGCTGCAGCTTGCCGGCATTGCCGACGATGGGCGGCAGACCCGGCTGCAGGTCGGTCACCAGCTCCACGGCTGCGGTTTTGAACTGATGTTCGAGCAGGGTGAGGGTGTCACGAATGACGGCATTCACATCCAGTTCAATGAATTCGGTCGAGCCAGTGCGTGAGAAGTTCAGCAGGCTGTTCACGATCTCCGACGCGCGGAAGGTCTGGCTGGTGATGCGGTCCAGCAGCGGCGCCAGCCGCTCATCACCACGCACCTGCTTGGCCAGCATCTGCGTATAGCTGGAGATCACGGCCAGCGGCGTGTTCACCTCATGCGCCACGCCAGCCGCCAGCAGGCCGATGGAGGAGAGCTTTTCTGCCTGCGTGAGCTGCGCCTCCAGTTGAACGCGGCTGGTGATGTCATCCACCAGGATGATGCGTCCCACCACGGAGAAACTGCGCGACACCAGCGGCGCGACAGCGATATTCGCCGTGCGTGTCTCGCCAGTGCGCATGGGCAGGCGGAACTTGTACAGATTGTGTACGCCGGGCTCATCCTTCAACCGCCGGAACTCTGCGATGAACTCGGCCGGAAAGATGGCGTCCAGCCGGCGTCCAATCACTTCCACGCGAGGCAGCGCAAACATCACCTCCATCTGCGCATTCCAGCTCTCGACCGTCTCGTCGAGATCGATGGCCAGGATGCCCACGTTGATGGACTCGACGATGTTCTCGTTGAACTCTTTCAAACGCTCGTACTCGGAGGCCTTCAGGGCGAGGGATGCGTAGAGGCGCGCGTTCTGGATAGCGATCCCGTTGTAGGAGGCAAGCGACTCCAGCAGTTCCACATCTTCGGAGGAGAGGAAATCGCCGGAGGTGGTACGGCCCAGCCCGATCACGGCAATGGTGCGCTGCTGTACCTGGCAGGGCAGGTAGTAGTGCAGATCGAGTGCAGCGGCGGTGCGTCGCTCCGACTCGCTCAGGTGCAAGGCCTGCTGAGGATTCTCAAGGAAGAGATGCGTGATGCCTACGCTCGTGGGTGCGGTGCCCGAGGGCTCGAAGTTGAGGAAGCGCAAGTCGAGCGCGCCGATCTGACCGGAGGTGGAGACCGAGCTATCGGAGAGCTGTGCATTTGTCCCGGCCGCCGTCTGCATGCCAGCACTGAATCCATGCGCGGCAGCCAGGGAATAGTGGCCGCGCGGCCCGTCCAGGAAGATAGCAACGCGCGATACCAGCAGCGTGCGGGAGAGGCGATCGGTGACCGACGCCAGCACCGCATCCAGGTCGGTCTGCGAGCTGAGGCCGCGACCGAAGTCGATCAATGTCTGGCGATAATCGTAGCGCCGCCGGTCGAAGAGGCGGTCGACTCTGGCCTGAATCCCGCGCTTCAGCGGATCGAACAACTGCGCCGTGATGATGATTGTCGTGACCAGGCCCCACGCCCCGAAGCTGGGCAGGCGCGTGTGGATCACCTCCGCCGCCACTGCCACCGCGCCGAAGTAGAGCCCGATCAGCGAAGCAGTGGCCAGGGTGTAGGCCACGCCGCGTTTGAAGATCAGGTCCACATCCATCAGGCGGTAGCGCACGATGGCCCAGGAGAAGGTGAGTGGCAGAAAGACCAGGCACAGGCCGGCGACCTTGGTCAGCACCAGCGGGACCGGCCAGTCCGCAAGAAAGGGAATCACATTCAGCAGAGTGAACGGAATCACCGCTAGCAGTGTGCCGCGGGTCAGCCATTTCAGCTGTTGGCGTCGTAGCGGGTTGTCTGTCTGGCGATAGTGACTCAGGAAGACCACAGCAGCCAGCACGTAGTAGGCCGCCAGATAGCCGACAGCGATCTGGTCCAGCCGATGCAGCAGTAGTGCAGTAGCCGACCAGTAGACGAAGGCGAAGGCCTGGATCGCGATGACGGCTGCGCCGGGAAGATAGATCAATCCCAGCAGGGCGCGGTGCCGCCGGGTCAGGCGCTGCTCGGCCTGGCTCTCCTCCGCGAAGGCCAGGGCGAAGTGGAGAAACAGCGCCGGCTGCAAAGCGCCAGCAACCACGTTGCCCCAGTAGATCGTCCAGTCGAAGGCATTCAGCTTGCCTGTGCTGTGGAAGGCGTACAGCACAAAGGAGACCAGGCAGAAGACATAGAAGTGCGTGGAGTGGGGGGCAGTCCAGCGCCGGAAGAGCACGTACAAGCCAATCAGCAGGTAGACCAGCGCCACGACGCGCAGGCCCTGATATTGGGTGCGATCCGCCGTGATCAGGATCACCGAGGCGTCAATGCGCACACCATGGCGCAACAGCGTGTAGTCAATGCGGCGGTAGATGCCCGTCCGGAACCACTCGCGCACCAGCGAGGCCAGGCGCGGAATCGAGTGGTCGGCTGCCGATACCAGCAAGTCCCCAGGCTTTACGCCCGCCAGCTCGCCGGGACTACCTGAGGGGACCCTCTGGGCTTCAAGCCCTCCATGCGCCTCTGCCCACCAGATTCCATCCGTAGGCTTCTGATATTGATGGTCCTTGACCAAATTCAGCGCGGCAAAGAGGATTGCCGCCAGCGTGAACAGTGCCAGAATGCTCGCCGAGAGCCGGATTGTTAGAGACCTCTGCATGTGCCAGGGACGGAGCGTCGAGCCGAGATGTTGGGCGATCCCAGTGTACGGCGGAGCACGCAGCTTGCCAGCGTGAATTCCTCCGCGATAGAGGCGGCTGACAAGTTAAGCCTCTTGCATCCAGGTACATGGATTCGAGGTTACAGGCAGCGGAGCGGGGACGAGGGCAGGGGTCAGCGGGGGAGTTCCGCAAAACAATAGCTCGCTATGGGTAGACATAGGTGCCGGGATCGACTCTTTGAAGCGTTTAGCGAGTAGTAGATCCAGCCTTCCCGTTCTGACACCCGAAGTGACTTCCGCGCGCGGCGACAGCGACCGGAAGGTCTATCTTTTGTGCTTCTGAGCTGTCTATGTTGCAGGAGTTTGAATATTGTGCCGATACAGGCACTATGCGGATCGATCCGAACAACAGGCTCTTATGTCTCTGACTACATGGATGACTGCCTTGGATGGAGCGGACGAGACGAGGGAGGAATTCCTCCGCATCGAGGGCTCTCGCATGCGCTGCCTGATCTCTGGCCAGGGTCCGGCAGTAGTTTTGGTGCATGGCCTGTTGGGGACGGCGGATGCCTGGCGTCCAACGGCTCACCGGCTCTCGGCGCTCTCCACTGTGTATGCGCCGGACGCGATCGGGATTGGCGGCTCGGATCGCAAACCTGGTCTCGATGTAAGTCTGCGTGCCACAGCAGGACGGCTGATTGCGCTGATGGACACCAAACAGATAACGCAGGCCGATATCGTCGGCACCTCCCACGGCGGAGCAGTGGCATTGATGATGGCAGCGCTCTTCCCCGGCCGGGTGCGCAGTTTGACGCTGGTGGCGCCGGCCAACCCGTTTTCCGATATTGCAGACCCGCTCATTCGCTTCTATCGCACGCCGCTGGGCCGTTGGTTTGCGAACTACGTGCCTACCGTCCCCGAATCGGTGCAATCCCTGGCCCTGGGCAGGATGTACGGCGATGCCAGCCGGGTGCGCGCGGGTTCGCTCGAACCGTACATCACGTCCTTGCGCATACCCGGTACCGTCCCCTATGTGCTTAGCATCCTGGACCGCTGGCATGTTGATATGCAGGATCTGGCTGCGATGCTGCCGGGCCTGCGTCATGTTCCAGCGTTGCTGCTATGGGGCGACCGCGATCGCGCCGTGAGCGTCCGGAGCGGGGAGCGGCTGGTCGAATACTTTGACCGCGCCAGCCTGGTGGTGATTCCGGGTGCCGGCCATCTTCCCCATGAAGAACTGCCTTCGGTCCTTGGCGGAGCAGTTAACGGCTTTTTGAGTGGACTCCAACGCGATGAGCCGCATCGCAGTAAGGGATTGCGGCTGGTGCCGCGCCCGGATGCTGCATAGGCGCGACAGCCACGCTGGGATAAGCTCTGAGACAACTGGAGGTAGCAAGAGTGAGTGAAGCAAAGGATCGTATGAATTCCAAGACGCGAGTATTTCTGAAATCGGCATCCTTGGTACTGGTAGCGGCTCTGATGACCGGCGTAGCGCCTGCCATGCTGGCGCAGACTGCTGGTCAGGACGTGCACAACGCTGGTCATGAGACCAAGGAAGCCACCAAAGACCTGGGCCACGGGATCGCCAAGGGTACGCGCAAGACCGCACATGCCACGGAGCACGGAACCGAGAAGGCATACGACAAGACCAAGGAAGGGACCGAAGCGGGTTACGACAAGACCAAATCCGGTACCAAGCATGCTTACCGCAGCACCAAGCGCGGAACCAAGCACGTCGTTCACAAGTCGGCACGGGCTACCGAGCGCGGCGCGGACAAGGTTGAGGACAAGACTGATCACTAGGGCGTGTTAGCACTATCTGAGGGCTTCGACGATGAAGGCGAAAGCGAGGAAGCCGAGGAAGATGACATCGAGTTTCTCGAATCGGGAGAAGATGCGGCGGTAGCCTTTCATGCGGCGGAAGAGGCGTTCGATCT
>JBBRLT010000085.1:0-12665 GCA_038231235.1 Terriglobales bacterium | reverse complement strand
GTTATCCGGATGGCAGCAGATATCACGAAGACGATTGCGCGATAGTCCAGGCATGCAAACGGGGCGACCCTGCGGTGAAGGTGCGTAACCACGAGGAGGCGCTGTGGCATAAGGACGGCACCATGATCGTGGTGGAACACAGCGCAGAGCCCGTAGTGGTGGACGGGCAGGTGCGCGGGCTGGTGGTGACGCTGCGCGACCTACGCGGCCGCGATGAACGCCGCGCGGAGCGCCATGCGCTGCTGGAGCAGGAGCGCGCATCGCGGCAGCGTGCGGACTTGCTGAACGGCGCGCTGGTCGACAGCGAGGTTGCTCTGCGCGAGGCCCTGCAGGAGCAGATGCAGCTGATGGAGGCCATTCCGCAGATGGTGTGGGTGGCGGAGCCGGACGGCCGTTCACGCTTCGTGAACGAACGCTGGCGCGCATTCACCGGGATGGATCCGCGGGAGGTCGGCGGACGCTGGATCTCGCTGGTGCATCTGGACGATCGCGAGCGCACCAACGAATTATTTGACGAGGCTCTGCGTACCGGGACGCCTTATGAGGTGGAGCACCGCATGCGCCGCGTCGACGGGATGTATCGCTGGGTACTGACGCGAGCCCATCCCCTAGTGGATGCGCAGGGCAAGATCGTCCGCTGGTTTGGCACCTCGACCGATGTGCATGATCGCAAGACGGCCGACGATTTGTTGCGGCGGGCAGAGAAGCTGGCTGCTGCCGGGCGTCTGGCGGCAACAGTCGCCCATGAAATCAACAACCCGCTAGAGGCGGTGGCCAACCTGCTGTATCTGGCGATGCATGAACAGGGCTTGCCACCCGCTGCCGCGCAGTATCTGGAGACGGCCAATGATGAACTGCGGCGGGTAGGGCATATCGTCAGCCAGACGCTGGGCTTCTATCGCGACTCCAGCGCACCACAGATTACCGACCTATCCACCCTGGTAGGTGACGTTCTGTCGCTCTATCAGCGCAAGCTGGACACCAGGCACATTCGTGTGACCCGCAACCTTGAACAGGGTGTGAAGACCAACGCGGTTACCGGCGAGTTAAGGCAAGTGATCGCAAACCTGGTGGCGAACGCGATCGACGCAATGGACCCGCAGGGGGTGCTTGGCGTAGAGGTGCGTGCCACGAAGGACGAGGCTATCATCCAGGTCTCAGACACTGGCAGCGGTATCTCGGATACCGTCATGGAGCGCATCTTCGAGCCATTCTTCACGACGAAGAAAGAGATCGGCACTGGATTGGGTCTGTGGGTATCGAAGGGAATCGTCGAAAAACATCATGGCCGCATTGAGGTGCACAGTAGCCAGGATCCGGTGGATCACGGAACCACTTTCGTCATCGTGCTGCCTGCGTCCATCGAGTAGTTCCGCGGGGTGCGGTAATCACCCAGCAGTCCCCGGCGTATGGTCGTCGAGCGCGCTGAAGAAGCTGTCGCGCCAATGCAGAATGTCATGACGGCGCACCCACATTCGCATGCGCCCCATCCGGCGGCGCTGCTCAAGCGGGTCCATGGCGAGGGCGCGGGCCAATGCGGCGGCCACACCCAGCTCATCGTAAGGGTTCACCAACAGCGCGCCGCGGCCTAACTCCGGCGCTGCTCCGGCAAATTCACTCAGGATAAGCACGCCGTCATTGTCGGTGCGCGCGGCGCAGTACTCCTTCGCCACCAGATTCATCCCATCCTTCAGCGGAGTGATCAGCGCCATACTGGCGGCGCGGTAGTGCGCCAGCAGTTCTTCACGCGGCAGCGAGCGATGCACATAGTGAATGGGCACCCACCCGGGCTGGCTGTGCTCGCCATTGATGTGGGTCACCAGCCGCTCAATCTCATACATCAGGTTCTGGTAGCCGGTAATGGTCTCGCGGCTGGGCACAACGACCTGATAGAGCGAGATGCGGCCACGGGTTGCGGGATAGTCGCGCAGCAGAGTGGCGAAGGCGCGCAGGCGTTCGGGAATGCCCTTGGTGTAGTCCAGCCGGTCCACACCGAGCGCGATGCGCACGCCGTTCAGCTGGGAACGAATCTCTGCGGCCCGCTCCGTCACCGGTTTGCTGGCCGCCGCCTTTGCAAACTGGAGGAAGTCCACGCTGATAGGGAAGGACTGCACGCGGGAACGGCGGCCGCGGTAGGTGACGTGGCGCACGTCATGCGCGCGCTCCAGAACCGCGGTGGGCAGGAAGGAGCGGATGCAGGCGATCAGATTGCGCTCATCGCGCACTGTTTGCAGTCCCAGCAGATCGTGCTCCAGCAATGCCTCGAGGATGGGCTTGCGCCAGGGAAGCTTCTCGAAGATATCCGGAGCAGGAAAGGGGATATGCATGAAGAAGGCCAGCTGCGCCTCTGGACGGCTCTTGCGTATCTGGCGCGCGACATCCATCAGCTGATAATCCTGAATCCAGATCAGGTCGCCGGGGTGGACCACCTTGAGCGTGGCGGCAGCGAAACGCTGGTTCACCCTCTGGTAGAACTCCCAGTAGCGCGGGGCGAAGTTGCAGCGAGACTGCAGATCGTGAAAGAGCGGCCAGATGATCTCATTCGAGAAGCCTTCATAGAAGTTGGTCTGCTCCTCCCCGGAGAGGAAGACGGGCAGATAGCGATAGGAGGCCTTGCGGGTGGCCTCGGCCAGCACCTTGCGCACACGCGCATCGTGCTCTGTACCCTTACTGGCGCTGCCCGTGCTGCCGATCCATGTGCCGCCATGCTCGGCCAGGATGGGGGTGAGCGCGCTGACCAGACCGCCGCTGGAGGGTGCAGCGCTCATGACATGTGCCGCTTCCTTGATAGAGACGGGCAGGCGATTGGAGACCACCACCAGCCGCCGCGCCTTAGCCGTGTGCACGGCAGGTCTTCCGGAGGGGGCAGACGCGCGCTTGCTGCCTGCGCCTCGCTCAGCGCCAGAGCTGGCCCCAGTGCGGGGGGCGCTCACGCGATCGCTCGTTCCGCGCAGTGAATCCAGGCGTCCAGAAAGCCGAGGAGTTCCTGGGGTGGGCGCAGCCAGTAGCTAGCGTGGCTGGGCCGCGGTGTCTCGCGTACCAGCACAGTCAGCGCGCGGCCGCGCAGCGCGAGGAAGGCGTCTTCGTCTGTGACGTCATCGCCCAGATAGGCAGTCGAAACAGCGGGCACCTGGTTCAGCATTTGAAGGGCCGCATGCCCCTTGTGAATCGCGGGCGAGCGCATCTCCACGCCGCCGTCAAAGACCAGTAGTTGCAGGCCGCCGCGCCCGCAGTATTCCTGATACGCCTGGCGCGCGATGGCCTCGACCTGGGCCGCCCCGTCTGCGTCCAAAGTGCGCCAGTGGGCGGCCAGGCTGGCTGGTTTGCGCTCAATCTGTGTGGCGAAGCCCGCCGCGGTAAGATCCGCCTCCAGACGATCCAATGCGTGTTGCTGCGCTGGGGCCAGGCTGGCGACTGTGTATGCGCCATCGGCTGTCAGGTGCTCGCGCCCGTGAGAGCCCCATATCTCTACTGGCCGCTTGAGCGCCAGCATATGGGAGAGTTCGCGCGCGGGGCGGCCAGTGACCAGCGCGAGTCTGACGGAAGGAAGCGCGCTGAGCACATCAAGCCGTTCCCGGATGCCGGGCCACGGCACGGCCTGCATCCGATCGTCGTGAAATGGAGCGAGAGTCCCGTCGTAGTCCAGCAGCAGGAGCGAGATCCCGCCGCTGACTGCTGCGAGCTGCGATGCAGGGGCTGTCGCCCAGTGAGGAGGCAAAGCAAGCATACCGATCACCAGTGTTGGATGCGAGGGGAAGGTGGAGGCGGCAGTTCGCCGCAGTTTCAACGGAAGAGGGTGCACTTGGGAAAGAATCCAATTGCTAAGATACCTGCTGGGGCAATTTTCCTGTAGCTGTAGATAGATCGGCAATCGCTATTGTGGCCTTTTGTGAAGGAAAGGCTACGTCGGGTGGTTATCAGTGCTTTACAGCATCCGGAGAATTGCTTCAGGGCAGCAGAACCCAAGGCAGCAGAACTTCGCGGCCCGGCGGTTACAAATACGAAGACAAAGGGTCCCCCCGAAATGACACGAAGCGAGATGGTCGCTGCATTGGATGAAGAGATACGGCGGATGGAGGAGGTTCGCACGCTGCTGGGGCAGTCGCGCGAGGGCACGGCTGGCCTGATTCCGAAAGTAGCCACGGTACAGGGCCGCACCAAGCGGCAGATGAGCCCCGAGGGACGCCAACGCATCATCGAAGCGCAGCGGCGCCGCTGGGCCAAGCAGAAGCGCGAGGAAAGCGAGAAGGCCAGGAAGGCCGCCTGAGTTACTTGAATCAACGGGAGCAACGGAGAGCCGAGACGTTGTTGCGTGTGCGATTGCTGCATCCGGACGCGAAGCCGCCGACCGTTACGCATCCGGGCAGCGATCTGGGCTTTGACCTGTACACAGTCGAGGACGTGCTGTTGGAGCCGGGCGTGATGACGCGGGTACGCACCGGCATTGCGGTGGAAGGGCCGGAGGGTTACGGCTTCGTGCTGGGCGACCGCTCGTCGATGGCAGCACGTGGTGTGACATATGCCGGTGGACGGATCGATGCTGGGTATCGCGGCGAGATACTGGTGTGCCTGGTGAACGTGAACCAGCCGCAGTATTCCATTCTGGAAGAGCGCGACGCCGCCGGGCTGCTGAGCGGCGTCTCACTCGGGAAGACGGACGCGTCGGTGCGGCTGAGCAAGGGCGACAAGATTGTGCAGATGACGCCACTCCGCGCAGCCACGGACTGGACGATCACCATAGTCGATGAGCTAGCGGAGAGCATGCGCGGGACGCGTGGCTTCGGATCGAGCGGGCGCTGAGACAAGGGGATATGCGATGGCAGTGGAACTGAAGGACGCGGCGCTGCGGAGTTGCAGCGCCGCATCGAGAATCGCAACGCACGGGTGGCCACTGGCGCTGCTGTTCAGCGAAGAACGCTTTCGCCCTTCTATCTATCCTGGAAGGCGAAGCAGTTCGACTTCCGGACGCGCTTCATCGAGCTGGCGGGCGAGATCAACGGCCGTATGCCGTACTACGTGGTGGATGAGACGGCTGCCGCGCTGAATGAGCCTCGCAAGCCGCTGAAAGGGTCGCGCGTGCTGGTGCTGGGCCTCGCCTATAAGCGAGATATCGACGATCTGCGTGAGTCGCCCGCGCTGACCATCATCGAACTGCTGCAGCAACGCGGCGCCGCAGTGGACTGCAACGATCCCTTCTTCCCGACGGTGGCCGCGGGCGGCACTACGACCTGCACATGCGCAGCACGCCGCTGGATGACTTGGGCAGCTACGACTGCGTGCTGATCGTGACGGATCACTCAAGCTACGACTATCCAGCGATCGTGCGCGAGGCAAAGCTGGTAGTGCATACGCGGAACGCGACCAAGGGAATTGAGTCGGCGAAGATCGTTCGCTGCTGAGTCAGCGTTTTTTTGCCGGCGTTTGCGCGACTCTAGCAATAGCCTCTGCAGTGAGCCGCTGCTTCAAGGATGGCAGCTTGGCCCATGGGTCGCGGCGCAGGCGCGACTGCCACTGCTTGAAGTCTGCTACGCGGCACTTCGGCGGTGCATCCGCCTTCAGCTCGCTCCACGCCATGGTGACGGAAACCGGCACACCGGCGCGGCTCCGCGGCGAGTAGGGAGCGACCGCCGTGGCGCCGCGCTCATTGCGCAGGTAGTCGAGGTAGATGCGGTTGGTGCGCGCTGCCTTGGTCATCTTCGTGATGAACAACTTAGGGTCCGTGGCCTCCATGTCCAGCACGAATGCGTGCGCGAACTCCTTCACCGTAGCCCAGTCGTGCTCGGGCTCAATCGGCGCAACGATGTGCAAACCCTTACCCCCAGTGCTCTTGAGAAAGCTTTCAAGCCCCAATTGCTCCATGCGTGCGCGCACATCGGCTGCCGTCCCGGCGAGCGTCTGCCATGAAATGGCGGCGTCGGGGTCGAGGTCGAAGATGATGCGATCGGGATGCTCGAAGTCCCCGGCAGTCGCACCCCAGGGATGCAACTCGAGTACGTTGAGCTGTGCAAGCTCGGGCAGTACCTCGGCTTTCGAGAGTGTGATGTATGGCTCCGGTGCGCCGCCTTTCTTATCGGCAATCATCACGGTGCCGATGTCCTTTGGTAATCCGTCCTTTACGTGCTTCTGGAAGAAGCACTTTGCCGCAGTGCCGCCGGGGCAGCGCACAATGCTAAGTGGGCGGTCCGCGATATAAGGCAGAATCTGCGGGCCGATGGCCTGGTAGTAATCGAAGAGCTGCTGCTTGGTAAGGCCGCTTTCCTGGTCAAGGATTTTGTCAGGATGGGTGAGGCGCGGCTTCTTCGTCGCCGCCGGAGAGGGTTGCGCAGAACCCACCCTACGCTCTGCGTAGGATGGGACACCCGGCTTCCCTTCAGAACTTGCAGATTCCGTGGCTGTCTCTCTCACCGTAGCAGCGGTGGATTTGGGCTGTTCGAGGACGACCTCCGCGGCGGGCTTGTCCTCGCGCAGCCCTTTGAAGGAGGCCTGGCGCACCAGCTTGTCCGCGGTCCAGGTTCGGAAGGCGACCTCTGCGACCAGTTGCGGTTTTACCCAGCGAGCGCCGCGCGCAGCGGCTGTGTCGATCTTGACGAAAGGGTTCGCGTCCGCCTTGATACCTTCGAGGCGTTTGCGTATCTGTAATTGAGACTGTTGCGTGAAGCCGGTTCCGGCGCGCCCAGCATAACGGAGTTCGCCATCCTGGTAGTAGCCCAGCAGCAGTGCGCCAAGTCCATCGCCGCCGTGGGAGGGCAGCGTAAATCCGCCGATCACCAGCTCCTGGCGATACCCGCACTTCGCCTTGACCCAACTCGCACTGCGGCCGGAGAGATACCTGGCATCCGCGCGCTTCGAGACGACACCTTCCGCGCCGCGGCCGCAGGCCTCCTTGAAGAAGGTGGCAGCATCCTGGCGGATGTCCTGGCTCAGCCGCAGCTGGCCGTCGGGCGCAGAGTCCAGCAGCGTTTCGAGCAGTTGCTTGCGATCGCTGAGCGGCAATTCGCGCAGTGAGTGCCCGTCGAGGTGAAGCAGATCAAAGAAGTAGAAGAGCAGTTCATGTGCGGAGCCATTCTGGAAGGAGGCCTGCAGTGCAGAAAAGCTGCTGAGCCCTTCCTGATCGAGCACCAGGACTTCGCCATCCAGCAGCGCCGACTTCACTGGTAGAGCTTGCAGAGCTGCGGCAAGCGTGGGCATGCGGTGCGTCCAGTCCAGCCCGCTGCGGGTCAGCAACTGCACCTTCTTGCCGTCGAGCCGCGCCTGCATGCGGTAGCCGTCCAGCTTCAGCTCATGCAGCCAGCCCTCGCCTTTGGGCGGACTCTCTGCCAGGGAGGCCAGTTGGGGCTCAATAAACTGGGGTAGTGCCTCGGTCTTTGCATCCGTTTCCTGTGGCAGCGTGACCGGCTCTCGCTTGGTCGCGGCCTTTCTCGGAGTCACTTTGGTGGGAGTCGTCTTGTTCGGGACAGACTTGTTCTGTTTCGCTCGTTCGTCTGCTGCGAGCCCGCTGCGCGAGTCCCAGACGTGATCGGACGCGGCGCCAATCTCCGCCAGATCGCGCTGGGTCACCACGGAGTTGGGGGCTTCATCGACGATGGCGGGCGAGCTAGCGGGACGCTCGTACTGGTCGTGCTCCTTGATCAGCAGCCAGTTGGGCTTGGATTCCTGTGCGGCGTGCCCGCCCATGCGAACCAGCGTCCAATGCCCCTGCAGCTTCTGCCCGTGCAGGATGAACTTGAACCGGCCACTGCGCAGCCCCTCGTCTGCATCGCCGACGGGTTCCCACGTTCCGGTGTCCCACAACATGACGGTGCCGCCGCCGTATTGGCCTTTGGGGATAGTGCCTTCGAAGCCGCCGTACTCCATGGGATGGTCTTCGACCTGCACGGCAAGACGCTTGTCGGCGACCACGTAGCTCGGCCCCTTGGCGACGGCCCAGCTCTTCAGCACGCCGCGCCAGCCCAGGCGAAAGTCGTAGTGCAGGCGCGTCGCCGCATGTTTCTGGATGACGAAGGGAAGGTCGCTGGGGGCTTTCGGCTGCGTCTCGCTGCCGCCGCGCGGCTCTGCCGTGGCGGCGAAGTCGCGCATCTCGCGATAGCGCTTCAGCTGCGCATCGACGGCAGCCGCCGGGCTGGTCGTCTTCGACTTCGCCTTGGCCGCCGCTTTCGGCATCGCCTAAGCGGCCTTGCGCCGACGCGCCTTCGGCTTCGTGCCCTCCGGTGCTTGTGCGCTCGCCACAGTCTTTTCGCTCTCCACCGGCTTCCTGGTATCGCCGCCGCGGGCCTGGCGCCGCTCCAGGCTGCGCTTCAGGGCCTCCATCAGGTCGATGACCTTGCCCGGCTTGTGCTCCGGCTCCGGACTGGGCAGCGGACGATTGCCCAGCTTGGCCTCGACGAACTCACGCAGGGCAGACTCGTAGTCATCTTTGAAGGCAGCGGGGTTGAAGGGCTCGCTGTAGCTTTCGATCAATTGCGCAGCCAGGGCGAGCTGCTTTTTGTCGATCTCTGGAGCCTTCAGGCCTTCGTAGTATTCGGCGGGCTCACGCAGTTCTGTTTGATACCGCAGCAGGTACATATTCAGCCAGGGTGAGTCTTCGGCGATGGGCGGGGCAATAGCGACGAAGTGCTCGCGGCCGCTGAAGGTCATCTCCGCAAGGCCGACGCGACCGGTCTCCCGCAGGGCCTTGCTGAAGGTGGCCATGGTGCGGGCCTGCGCATCGTCGTTGGGGATAAGGAAGTACGGCTTTTCGAAGAAGACGGGGTCGATCTCGTTGCGGGGGACGAAGTGCTCGACCTCGATGCTCTTCTGGCCGGGCAGGCGCAGGCGCTTCAGGTCGTCTGGCTCAATGACCAGATACTGGCCCTTTTCATACTCATAGCCCTTGGCAATATCCGCCGCTTCGACGGCTGTATCTTCGCCAGAGGTCTTGCGATGGCGCACGCGTTCACCGGTGTTGCGGTCAATCTCATGAAAGGCGATGGGCCGGGTGGATGTGCTGGCCGGGACCAGGCTAACGGAAAACGAGACGAGCGAGATCTGCACTTGCCCTTGCCACATAGGTCGCGCCATGGCCGGTTGGATTCCTCCAGAAGAAATTTGGAGGTCTATTCTAGCAAAGTGCCTTCGAAGATAGGGCATTGCATGGGCGAACCCGTAACTGCGGCCCCTTTTCAGCGTCCCAAATGCATGTCAAAGTATGCCGGCATGTTGAGAGGATTCTCCTTCCTAATGCACAGACTTAATATGCACAGACGCTCTCTCTTTCTGGCGCTGCTCCTGATGCTTACCGCAGCCGGAGCGCTGTGGTATCTGCACGGCTCTGTGTTGGCCGCAGGCAATGGCACGGGCGAGCCGGTGCTGGTGGAGCTATTTACCTCGGAGGGCTGTTCGAGCTGTCCACCGGCGGATGCATTGCTGGCCAGCCTGCAGGCGAAGTCGGCCGCCGGCGGCGCGCAGCCGCTGGTGGTGCTGAGCGAGCATGTGGACTACTGGGACCATGATGGCTGGCGCGACCCCTTCTCGTCGGCAGGTTTCACGCAGCGACAGTCTGGCTATAGTGAGCGCTTCGGGCTGAGTTCCATCTACACCCCGCAGATGGTGGTGGATGGCCAGTTTGAGTTTGTGGGCAGTGACCGCGTCTCCGCCGGCCGCGCTATCAACAGCGCATCTGTAGCGCAGAAGCTCCATATCGATATCGCACAAGCGGCATGGCAGGCGGACAAGTTGGTAGCCAACCTGCACCTGGCGCAGGTGCCGGCCGAGCTTCGCGATGCGACGCTCTATGCTGCTCTGGCCGATACGGTGGACACCAGCCAGGTGGGAGCGGGAGAGAACTCCGGCCGCACCCTGAAGCATGTCTCCGTGGTGCGCCTGCTGCAGCCCCTGGGCCCATTAAGCGCGCTAACTGCTGAGGCAAACGGGAACACGGTGGAGCTGACCCTGCCCAACCATCGCCAGCATGGGCAGATGCAACTGGTGATCTTTGCGCAGCAGCCGCACCTGGGTCCAGTGGTGGGAGTAGCAGCACGCGCTCTGTGAATTGCCCGGTAACGTTTGCGCCGCCTTGGCGCCAGGAGGCATGCGCTGCTATTCACTTGAAGCCTGATATGCGCGTTGGTTCTGCACGAATTCGTTGCAACCGCGAGTGACCGGGTATATATTGCACCACAGCCTGAAGATCGTCTTCCTGGCCCCGCACACTGCTATCCCCTTGCAGGTATTCCTCCTTTGCGGGCTATCCCCAATCGGCCACTGTCGTAGATAACGTTGAGGAGGAATGCAAGATGAAACGGCCATTGCAGCTGTTGGCAGGACTGTGTTTTGTAGCAGGGGGCCTGTTTAGTACGGGTGTTGCCGCAGCGCAATCAGCGTCCGCTCAACCACCTCCGAAGGTGTTGGCGGTATTCATCGAGGAGTTGAAGCCGGGTAAGGGCGGGGCTCTGCATGAGAAGACGGAATCCGCATTTCAGCGGGCTCTTGGCGATGCGAAGTCCACGAACTACTATCTCGCGATGAATGCTATCTCCGGACCGCCGCGGGCACTCTTCCTATACCGCTATGACTCCTTCGCAGAGATGGGCAAAAAGCGCGACGAGGAGCATGCGCAGTCTGCTCTGGGAAGTGCATTGGACGCTGCCGACCAGGCCGATGGTGAGCTGATTACCACTGAGACGTGGAACGCATTCAGCTTTCGCGAAGATCTGAGCCATGTAGTGCCCGTCGATATGGCCAAGATGCGCTATATGGATATCACCCGTATTACGGTGAAGCCGGGGCACCGGGCAGACTTTGAAGAGTATATGAAGCTCACAGGGGCGGCCATCGCCAAGGTGAACCCGACTGCACGGTATACCGTCTATGAGAGCCAATATGGCTGGGAAAATGGCGGCATTTACATCATCCTGCGTCCGCTTCACTCGTTGGACGAGGTAGATACGCGCATCGCCAACGCTCCCAAGATGCGTGAGGCCACCGGAGATGGTGGGAAGAAGGTGGCGGACCTGTTTGCTGCCTGCGCCCAGTCCAGCCAGCGCAATCTGTATTCGTTTGATCCGCAGATGAGTTATCTTCCGGAAGACTGGGCTAAGTCAGATCCCTTCTGGCAGCACAAGGGACAATAAGAGACTTTATAGGACTCGGGCATCGAGCGGCTTAACGGATAAGAATAAAGGACGGATAAGAACAAAGAGGGCGCCGCCTCGGCAGCGCCCTCTTTGTTTCGCAGAGCGATTACTGGTGGGCGCGCGGCTCGGGTTGCGTGACCGTAGCATGCACACCAGCCAGCGCCTCAGGGGTCTCTTCCTTGAGCTCGGGCAGGGGCGACTCGAGCGCGATGGCGAGCACTTCATCCATCTGCGCGACGAAGTGCAGCTTCATCGCCTTCTTCAGGTTCTCGGGCAGCTCGGCCACGTCTTTTTCGTTTTCCTTGGAGAGAATAGCCTCGAAGATGCCCGCGCGATGGGCGGCGAGCAGCTTCTCCTTCAGACCACCGATCGGCAGCACCTTGCCGCGTAGCGTGATCTCGCCGGTCATGGCCAGGTCGCGGCGCACGGGAATCTTGGTGAGGGCGCTGGCCAGCGCGGTGGCCATGGTGATGCCGGCGGAGGGGCCGTCCTTGGGGATGGCGCCTTCGGGTACGTGCACGTGGATGTCAACATTGCGGTAGAAGTCGCGCGACAGGCCGAGGTGGTGCGCGCGGCTGCGGATGTAGGAAAGCGCAGCCTGTGCCGACTCCTGCATCACATCGCCAAGCTGGCCGGTGAGCGTGAGCTTGCCTTTGCCGTCGAGGACCTGGACTTCGGTGGAGAGGATGCTGCCACCCATCTCCGTCCAGGCCAGGCCGGTGACCAGGCCGACTTCGTTCTTCTCATGTGCATGCGAGTCGCGGAACTTGGCCACACCCAGGAAGTCGGCGATGTTCTCGCCGGTGATCTCTTCCTTATGCTTGGCGCCGTTCTTCACCACGCGGCGTGCCACCTTGCGGCAGATGTTGCCGATCTCGCGCTCCAGGTTGCGCACACCCGCCTCGCGGGTATAGCCACGCACGATTTCTGTAAGCGCTTCATGTGTGAAGGTGATGTTCTGCTCGCTAAGGCAAGTGCCTTCGAGCTGCTTTTTCACGAGATACTGCTTGGCGATCTCTATCTTTTCAACTTCGGTGTAGCCATGCAGGCGGAGGATCTCCATGCGGTCCTGCAGTGGGGCGGGGATGGTGTGCAGCACATTGGCCGTGGCAACGAAGAGCACCTGTGACAGGTCGTATTCGACGTCGAGGTAGTGATCCTGGAAACTGGTGTTCTGCTCCGGGTCCAGCACTTCGAGCAGGGCGGAGGATGGATCGCCGCGGAAATCTGAAGCCATCTTGTCGACTTCGTCCAGCATGAAGACGGGATTCTTGGTGCCCGCCTTCTTCATGGACTGGATGATCTGTCCAGGCAACGCGCCGATATAGGTACGGCGGTGGCCGCGGATCTCTGCCTCGTCGCGCACGCCGCCGAGCGACATACGGACAAACTTGCGGCCAGTGGCCTTGGCGATGGACATGCCGAGCGAAGTCTTGCCGACCCCCGGAGGCCCGACTAAGCAGAGGATCGGACCCCGCAGGCCGTCTTTGAGTTTTGCGACTGCCAGATATTGGATAATTCTCTTCTTCACTGCAGCCAGGCCGTAGTGATCTT
>JBBRLT010000084.1:0-12885 GCA_038231235.1 Terriglobales bacterium | reverse complement strand
GCTCTCTGTACCTGGCTCACAACTAACGCATGCTTCTTCGGGCGTCCTCGACGAGGCTCCATGCCTCACCTTAAAACAACCACCTTTTATATACAATCTATTTATGACTCAGAAGACTAGTGCAAGCTGAACGACTTCACTGTGATGCCGCTGGGCTTGTCCCCCACCGGCAGCAAGGTGAACAGTGTTCGCGAACTGGTGCGCACCACCGCGACGTCGGCCGAGCTGCTATCCACTACCAGCAACAAGTGGCCCGCAGTGGACAGTGCGAGCGCGTCCGGCCCCTCTCCCACGCTCACATTGCCCAGCAGTCGGCCGTCTTCGATCCCGTAGAGGCTTACCGCGCCACTGCCAAAATCAGTCACCCACAGCATCGCATTGTCTTTCGATACCACACCCTGCGAAGGGTGCATGCCCACCGCATAGGTTCCGCCCACCTCGCTGGTGCCGGTAGTGATCTCTGAGATGGAGTTGCTGCCGAAGTTGGTGACGAAGGCCTCGCCGCCATCCGGCTTCACCACAACACTGGTTGGGGTTGAGCCAGCATCGAGCAGCGCGAGCAGCCGGTCTGGCTTGGCGCCGATGCTGCCCTTGGCCGGCCGTGCCAGACCCACGACCATCACCTGATGCCCGGTCACCTTCGCGCCGCTCTGTCCACTGCCCGAGCAGGCGACCAGCGCTTTGCTGGAGTCGGGAAGCATCTGCACGTCCGTAGCGCTAGGGCAACCAGAGAAGATGGCGCGGACGCGCCTCTGCTGCGGGTCCACCACGCTGACGCTGCCGCTCCTGCGATTGCTCACTACCAGCGCGCTGCCATCCGGCGAGATGCGCGCTACACCGGGGCCTTCGCCGACGCCGACCTTTGCGATGGCTTGTCGCCGGTCCAGATCAATGATCGAGACGTTGTTTGCGCCAGAGTTGGCAACGTATGCCATGCGGCCATCGCCTGCCACATCGATCGCGTAGGGAGCCCGATCCACCGCGATGGTAGCCACCACCTTGTTCTGTGCCGTGTCGATCACGCTGATGGAGTTGCTGCCGGAGTTGACTGCGTACACCTCATTGCGCACCGGATTGGCCGCTATACCGGCAGGCCTGCTGCCCACCGCGAGCACGCGGTCCTGGCGCAGGTTGACCAGATCCAGTACGGAGACACTATTGCTCCCGTTGTTGGTGACGTATGCGAATTCGCGGTAGCTCTGCGGATAGTCGGGGAAGTCGTGCTTGCGGCAGCCAGCCGCGCCCACCAGCGCGCAGACAACGAACGCGAAGCAGAGTCGGCCTAGCGTTCGAGTGACAGCAGCGTTAGCGCGTCGCAGCAGAAGCGGTTCCTTCGTGCGACGCGACTTCAATGCCGCGCGGAATGCGCCGGTGTACCACCTCGGCAATCTGCGCGCACTCGTCCATCAACTGCGCGAACTGCTCCGGGTAGAGCGACTGTGCGCCGTCTGACAGCGCCTTGTCCGGCGTTGCATGCACCTCGATCATCAGTCCATCGCACCCGACGGCTACGGCGGCCCGGGCCAGTGGCAGCACCTTGTGGCGCTTGCCAGTGCCGTGGCTCGGATCGACCACGATGGGCAGATGGCTGAGCCGCTGCACCGCCGGCACGATGCTCAGGTCGAGCGTGTTGCGGGTGTGGTCCGTAAAGGTGCGGATGCCGCGTTCGCACAGCGCTACCTGATAGTTGCCCTCGCTCATCACGTATTCCGCAGCCATCAGCAACTCTTCGAGCGTGGCCGAGAGACCGCGCTTCACAAGGACCGGCAAGTGCGAGCGTCCGGCGCGCTTCAGCAGCGAGTAGTTCTGCATATTCCGCGCGCCGATCTGGATCATGTCCGCATACTGCTCGACTAGCACCATGGATTCCGCGTCCAGCGCTTCGGTGACGATGCGCAGCCCGGTGCGCTCCCGCGCCTCGGCCAGGATCTGCAACCCCTCTTCGCCCAGCCCCTGAAATGCGTAAGGTGAAGTGCGCGGCTTGTATGCGCCCCCGCGCAGAAACTGCGCGCCGGCCTGGGC
Organism: Terriglobales bacterium; assembly: GCA_038231235.1. Lineage (GTDB taxonomy): Bacteria > Acidobacteriota > Terriglobia > Terriglobales > Acidobacteriaceae > KBS-83. Next base: position 10,863 of record JBBRLT010000084.1, on the reverse strand, counting down.
TACCTTGTCGGCCACGGCGAAGGTCTGCTCCCGGCTCTCTACGGAGCAAGGTCCAGCCATCACGGCGATGTCCCGTCCGCCGATAGTGGCGTTGGTGCCGGGAAAGCGGATCACCGTGTCCTCTGCCTTTACATCGCGGCTCACCAGCTTGTATGGTTTCGAGACCTTGATGACCTCGGCCACCCCGGACATCAGCTCCAGCGTGTCCTGATCCACAGCGCCCTGGTTGCCGGTAATGCCGATCGCTGTCCGCTGCGCTCCCGGCATGGGATGTGCGCGGTACCCCAGCGCCTCGATTCGCTCGCAAACCGCCTGAGTCTGCTCCGCCGTCGCCTGCGGCTTCATCACCACCAGCATAGGAACCATCCTCTCCCGAATCTCTAAGTCTAATGGCGGCTGCGCGGCCCGGCAATGCAGGGCACGATGGCCGTCCCGGGCAAGGCCGCAGCGCAGCGTCGCGAGGACTCGGGGAGAAGGGAAGGCTCGGAGAGAGGCTTTGAGGGTGCTGAGGGGGAGTTGCCGGCAAAAAGGAAGGCCACCCGCCGGTGGCCTCTGGGAGGCTAGTCGTACCACGCCTTCGGTCTTATGCCGTTCGGCTTCCTACAGGTACCGCTTGCGCGGCTACTGACAGGACACATCATGCGCCTGTCCCAGGCCACGCTGAATCCCTCTTTTCTATTCAGAGTCTCCCCTAAAGGTGGGATGGAGATTGCTCTCCCGAGGCTCGCGCTTGAAACTCTGGCGAAGTAAGCCCCGTACAGGCCTTCAGAGCGCCTGCCGATTCCGGCGGAATGCGATGCGTTGGTGGGGGAACGCTGTTCTTGGAGCCTGATCGGCCCCATTTTGGTCAGGAGATTCGATCCGGGGCGCCGCGGTGCGTATCCGCCCGCCTGATCTTGCGCCATTTGGACGCAAGAATGCCCGCGTACCCCAGTTGAATTACCCAGGTCAGGACGTAGGCCAGGACCAGATGCCGATGCGCCATTAGACTGCCTCCTTCACGGCATCACTTCGAGCGAGGCCTCAAGGGCACTCAGGGCTGCGTCCTGCTCCTGGATCTGCCGCCGCCGCTCAATCACGAAGCGCGCCATCATAATCATCAGGCCCCAGGCCAGCCAGGCGGCCAGATTCCACCACACCGGTGGCCACATGCTGGGGTCGAGCGAGCCATCCCCACCGATCACGCGCGATGGGTGCTGAGTGCGCCACCAAGTGGTGGAGTAGTAGACGATGGGAACATCCACGTAGCCGAAAATGGCAACCACTGCTGCCAGGGTCTGCATCTGGGGACCGGCAGCAAAGCGCCGCACCAGCAGATAGGAGCAGTAGATGAGCCACATCACCAGTGTGCTGGTCAGCCGCGCATCCCAGGTCCACCAGATGCCCCACACTGGACGCGCCCACAGCGGCCCCTGAATCAGCACAGTAGTGCAGAAGACCAGGCCCACCTCGGCCCCGGCCAGGGCCAGCGCATCCGCGCTCAGGGCGCCCAGAGGATTGCGATGGCGCAGCCAGAGAAAGGAGATCGATGCCGCGAAGCTGATAAAGAAGAATAGAAACGTCAGCATAGCCGACGCAAAATGGTAGTAAAAGATGCGCTGGATGTCGCCCATGGTGGCTTCCGTGGGCGCAACGTACATCGCCTGGTGGTAGGCCACCCCGAGCAGCGCCAGCGTGCCTGCCAGCCACATCCAACGCATCCACTTCATGGCCATTCTCCGCTGCCGCCCTGCTGCCACCGGCGGCTTAACCCTGCTCCAGTTTACAGTGGCTCGAGGCAGCATTGCAGCCTCTACTTGAGGCCGCTTTGCCCTATGCCACATCCATTGAAAGGATTGTGTCTCAAGTGCCCGGTGCCGCCTTGATCGTTGGAGCCGCCCTTCTGCTGGTAGCGGTGTTGGGGCCGCGCTTCGGAACCAGGGCGAAATCGCGCACTGTCCAGATGAGCCACTGGTCTCGAGGATCTTCTCCCTCTAACTCCGTGGAGTTGGTCTCACCCTGATACTCCGCCTCTACGATATGACAAGCCTTCTTTCCGTTCGAGACCGGTGGCTGCCGGCTTGCATCTAAGCAAACGTGAAGGAGACATACATGAGCAGCACTGCCCTCAAAGCATCCCCGGCAAAGCAGTCCTCGAAGGTGGGTGACCTGGTCACTCCAAACTGGCGTCAGAACGCGAAGAGCATTCAGAAGTACGGTACGGTCCTTAAGGACCTGCCCATCGGCCTCGAAGAGCCGGCACGGCGGGAAGTTGCTGGCCGGTTGAACCTGCTACTGGCGGACACCATCACGCTGCGCGACCTCTATAAGAAATCGCACTGGCAGGTAGGCGGTCCCACCTTCTATCAACTCCACCTGCTGTTCGACAAGCATGCCGGCGAGCAGTCTGAGCTGGTGGATGAGCTGGCCGAGCGCATTCAGATTCTGGGCGGCGTCTCGATCGCCATGGCGCACGATGTGGCCGCGAATTCCCGCATTGAGCGCGCTCCGATCGATCGCGAAGAGGTTCCGGTGCAGATCTCGCGTCTACTGGAGGCACACCATCTCATCCTGAAGGACGCGCGGGATTTGGCCGACAAGGCAGACGACCTCGGTGATGTTGGGACCAACGATCTGCTAGCCAGCTCAGTGGTCCGCACCAACGAACTGCAGGTATGGTTCGTCAGCGAGCACCTGGTCGAAATGCCGCTGGTATTTGCCCGCTAGGTATTTCGTCGCTTTCCGTTCAAGGCCGGATCCTCCGCGATCCGGCCTTCGCTTTTGCCATAGCGAAACTTTTGTCGCTTTCTCGCCCCGCTGCACATCTATGCTTTGGGTTGTCTGAGGGCTGAAAGCGATGTCGGTCGGGTTGGAATTCTTCATCCATCATGCATATCTTGTACTCTTCGGCTGGATTGCCGCAGAGCAGATCGGCCTGCCCATTCCCAGTGTCCCACTGCTGTTGACGGCAGGCACGCTGACTGCGACCCACCAACTCCGCCTTCGCCTAATTCTGCTGTCAGCCGTGTGTGCCTGTCTGGTGAGCGATTCCATTTGGTATTTTCTGGGCGCGCGTTATGGCGGCGTGATGGTGCGTCTGGTCTGCAAGCTGTCGTTTGAGTCGGCCACTTGTGTGCGCCGCACGGGCGACTTCTTCCAGCGTCACGGTCCACGTGCGCTGCTGGTGGCAAAATTCATTCCCGGGCTGGGTGCGGTAGCCGCGCCCATTGCCGGGCAGAGCAGGATGCCTTATCTCAGCTTCCTGGCCTGGGACACGGCAGGCGCGTTGCTTTGGAGTCTGAGCGCCACGCTGATAGGGCTCTTCTTTGGCGATGTGCTGAAGCGGCATCCAGAGGCGCTTTCCACTGTCGGGCACTTCGCGGGCCTCTTCTTCATCCTGCTGCTGGTTGGCTTCTTCGTCTATCGCGTCTATCGTCAGCGCGCGTTTCTGCGGCAGATTCGCGGCGCCAAGATCGAGCCTGAGGAGTTGAAAGCAATGCTCGATGCCGGCCAGGAGATCTACATCGTTGACCTGCGCCATCCGCTCGATTACCTGCCCGACCCGCGACGCCTTCCCGGCGCTGTGCTGTACAAGCCGGACACGCTGGTGGCCGATGGAGCGTCGATCCCGCGCGACCGCGATGTGGTTCTTTACTGCACCTGTCCCAGTGACGCCACCAGCGCGCGCACGGCGCTGCGCCTGCGTAGCCTGGGCGTCTTCCGCGTGCGTCCGCTGAAGGGCGGCTACGAGGCGTGGAAGCGTCTGGGCTATCCGCTCGAGGCGATGGAGCAGAAGACAGTCGCGTAGCGAGCGTTCTCTGTGGCCAGTGTGTGCAGGACGAGGGATGCACCCCCGATGATGCGTGTGCTAACGTGCCGAATGGAATGAAGTCGCTACCAGTGGGCGCTTCGGGCTCGCGGCAGCGGCAGTGTTCTGTGAGGGAAGCAGGGCGTCTGTCAGAGGAAACAAGGGGATCATGGCTTGGACCGAGTCCTACCACTGTGACGTTTGCAACAGTCCGCGCGGCGATGCGGAGGATTGGTGGCTGGCCTGGACCGACCAGACCATTCCCCCCGAAGGAGCACCCCAGGACGCGCTGCGCTTTACCCGCTGGAGCCACGTCCTCTCCCACAGCGCAGATGTAAAGCACCTGTGCGGCGCGCGCTGCGCAGGAACCTTCATGGATCGCTGGATGAGCCGCGAAGAAGACTAGAGCCAGCGCGCATATCCCTCACTATCATTGTCATCCAGAGCAAAGCGAAGAGCCTGCCCTGAGCCTGTCGAAGGGGCCTGCAGTTTTCAGCCCGTACCACCATGAAATGCGCCGCACTAAAACAGTGACGCGATTTCCCAGCAGAAGCCTTCTACTATGGAGGTCAGGAGACAGCCTTGGCCTACCTTGATCTGCGCGACTGGCTGGTGCGCCTGGAGCGCGCTGGCGAGTTGAAGCGTATCCGCGAAGAAGTGGACCCCATTCTCGAGATTGCCGAGATCACCGACCGTGCTTCGAAGATGGGGCGTCGCGGAGCGCCCGCAGCCAAAGGCAAACAGAGCAAGGCGCCCGGCGGCCCCGCATTGTTGTTCGAACGTGTGAAGGGCTATCCCGGCAGCCGTGTGCTGATGAATCAATTCGGCAGCGAGCGCCGCATGCAGATGGCTCTGGAGACGGAGAGTCTGGACGACATCGCCGGACGCATTCAGACGCTGATGAACGTGAAGTCGCCGGAAGGCATGATGGGCAAGCTCAAGATGCTGCCCATGCTGGCCGAGGTAGGGAAGTTCTTCCCCAAAGTGATTGCAGCCAGGCACGCGGCATGCAAGCAGGTGATTCTGCGAGACAACTTCAGCCTGCTCGACTTCCCCGTGCTGCAGTGTTGGCCCATGGATGGCGGCCGCTTCATCACGCTGCCCCTGGTCATCACCAAAGATCCGCGCCATGGCAAACGGAATATGGGCATGTATCGCATGCAGGTCTACGACGGCCAGACCACTGGCATGCACTGGCAGCGGCAGAAGATTGCTGCCGAGCATCTGCGCGATCGCATGCGCATGGCCGCAGGCTCACCCGCAGCGCGCGTGGCGGTCATGGCGCAAACCGCCGGAGGCACTATCCGGTACGCCGGAGGCACGGTCCAGTCTGCAGGCGGCACCGTGCGCAGCGCCAGTGTCGTCGGCGGCATGCCGGCTGTGACGGCCGCCGCAGTTCGCACGGATGACTTGCGCGGCGAGCGCATGGAAGTGGCCGTCGCCATCGGCACCGATCCTGCGACCACCTTCGCTGCGATTGTGCCCGCGCCGCCCGAGGTGGAGGAGTACGTCATCTCCGGTTTTCTGCGTCAGGAGCCGCTGGAACTGGTGCAGTGCGAGACGGTCGATCTGCAGGTGCCCGCGCATGCAGAAATTGTTCTGGAAGGGTATGTCGAGTTAGGCGAGCTGCGCTCAGAAGGCCCCTTCGGCGATCACACTGGCTTCTACACATTGCCAGAGGACTATCCGGTCTTCCACATCACCTGCATCACGCATCGCAAGGACCCCATCTATGCCGCCACCATCGTGGGTAAGCCGCCCATGGAGGACGCGTGGATGGGCCGCGCCGTCGAGCGCATCTTCCTGCCGCTGATGCGCGTCTCCGCGCCAGAGATCGTCGATGTCCATCTGCCGCCCGAAGGTGTCTTCCACAACCTGATGCTGGTCTCCATCCGCAAGAGTTATGCAGGTCAGGCGCGCAAGGTGATGAACGCCATCTGGTCCCTGGGCCAGGCCATGTTCACCAAGTGCATCATCGTGGTGGATGAAGACTGCGATGTGCAGGATGTTGCCGAGGTCACGCTGCGCGTCGCCAACAATATCGATCCGGAGCGCGACATTCAGTTCACCCTGGGCCCCGTCGATTCGCTGGACCACGCCTCGCGGCTGCCCAACTATGGCAGCAAGATGGGCATCGACGCCACGCGCAAGTGGGCGGCAGAGGGCTTCACCCGGCCCTGGCCGCCGATGATCGAGATGGATGCCGCCACCCGTGCGCATATCGACAGCATCTGGAAGAAGCTTGGGATCGAAGGATGATCAAACCTTTGGCGAGCAAGCTGATGGTGCTGATCGCGCTGTTCACAAGTGGCGCTGCATTGCGCGGTCAGACCATCGAGAACTTCAACTGGCTCGATCTGCGTCAGTCCGGGGATGTGCCCACCATCGTTGCACGCGCGCTGATCAAGGAGCCCTACACTCAGCTGCGCGAGATCGGCTTCATCGGCAACCCCACACGCGAAGAGACCGCGGCGGCTGTTGCTGCCGCGCCCCCCGCCGCCAATGCGGCGCAGCCCGGTGCATCAAGCTCCGGAACAACGAACGCCGGAGCAACGAGCGCCGGAGCAACGAGCGCCGGAGCATCGAACGCCGCGCAGCCATTCGCGCTGCGTCTTCCCGTACCGCGCGATGCTCATTTGCTGGTCATCACGGTGGAGCGCGCCAGCCCCGCGGCCCTGCCGGATGAGGATGTCTTCCGCGTCTACGATGTCGACCAGCGGCAGATCTCTGCCACTCTGCTGCTGCGTGGCCCGGGGCTCAAGCTGCTGGGCTGGCTGCGCTTCTGGCGCGAGGGCGCGCCGGAGCTGGTCGCCACCTATAACGACTGCGTGGTCTGCCAGCGCACCACCTTCTTCACCAGTTTTTACATCGACGGCAAGACCCGCCAGTGGCAGACGCGATGGCCGCGTGCAAGGGCTGGCGCACCAGTCTTCTCTGAAGGTCAGGAGGCCAATGGTGGCGATCAGATCTATGGCCTGCTGGACGATGAGGCCGGACGCGTGGTGCTGGGCACCTGGGCGCACTACAGCGGCCGTGGCCGCAACGACAGCGATTACGTATTCGCCTATCGCGTGGAAAACTACGGCAGCCGTGAAGCAGCGCAGCCGCTGATCGGCGCAGAGGCACGCGCACTGGAGCAGCGCATGTGCCGTGGCCAGGGCGTGCTCTACGGTCTGGGCAGCGGGCAGGACAGCGTGCTGTGCCATGCGCTGGTCGGCTCCAGCGCGCCACCCTCGCTCGAGACGCGCCGCCGCCGCCGCGCCCAGTAACTGAGTCCAGTAGTGTCATCCTGGACGAAGCGAAGGACCTGCAGTCTACTGATCGACCACAGAAACGGGTGCCCCATCCTACGCAGCGCGTAGGGTGGGCTTTCACCAAAGCGAGCGGCGTCGCGTAGAGCGATAGCCGCGCCTGAGACACTGTTCCACCCGTGTCATCCCGACCGGAGCGGCGAAGCCGCGCAGTGGAGGGATCTGCTGTTCTGTCTGGCGAAATTGAAGTGGTAAACGGCGAATTGATACCTTAAGACATTGATGACGGAAGAGTGGAAGCCGCGGCATAACCCCTGGGCCATCGCGCTCACCGTTACCCTGGCCACCTTCATGGAGGTGCTGGACACCTCTATCGCCAACGTCGCCCTGCCGCACATCGCCGGCTCGCTGGGCGGCAGCCAGGACGAAGCGACCTGGGTGCTGACCAGCTATCTGGTATCGAGCGCCATCGTGCTGCCCATCTCTGGCTGGCTCTCCAATCGCTTTGGCCGCAAGCGCTTCTACATGACCTGTGTGGCCATCTTCACCATCTGCTCCTTCTTCTGCGGTCTTGCGCCGTCGCTGCCGTTCCTCATCCTGGCGCGTGTGCTGCAGGGACTGGGCGGCGGCGGCCTGGCCACCAGCGAGCAGGCCATCCTGGCCGATACGTTCCCGGTTGAAAAGCGCGGACAAGCCTTCGCTGTCTACGGCATGGCAGTGGTGGTGGCGCCCGCCATCGGCCCCACGCTGGGCGGCTGGATTACGGACAACCTCGACTGGCACTGGATCTTCTTCATCAACATTCCGGTAGGGCTGGTCTCGCTCTACCTCACCAATCGCATAGTGGAGGATCCACCCTTCCTCAAGCAGCGGCGGCTGCACCCCGGGCGCATCGACGCGCTGGGTCTCGGCCTGGTCGCGCTCGGCGTGGGCTGCATGGAATATGTCTTCGACCGCGGCCAGGAGAAGGACTGGTTCGGTGATCCGTCCATCACCGCCTTCGCCATCGTCGCTGCAGTGCTTCTGGTGATCTTCGTCTTCTGGGAGTGGAACCACGAAGACCCGGTGGTCGATCTGAAGCTGCTGCGCAATCGTAACTTCGGCACTGCGGTCTTCCTCCAATTCGTACTCGGCATGGTGCTGTTTGGCTCCACAGTGTTGATCCCGCAGTTTCTGCAGACACTGCTCGGCTACACTGCGGAGCGATCGGGCGAGGTGCTGTCGCCCGCAGCCTTTCTGCTGATGGTGATGATGTTTATCACCGGGCGCCTCGTCGGCAAAATGGATCCCCGCCTGCTGGTGGTGGCTGGATACCTGATCACAGCAGCGGGTCTCTACAACCTGACCCGGGTGGACCTGAACGTCAGCTTCGCGCACATCACGCTGTGGCGCATGTACCAGATGATGGGGCTGGCCTTCATCTTCATCCCCATCAGCACGCTGAACTATGTGGGGGTGCCGCGCGAGAAGTCGAACCAGATCTCTTCCTTCTCGAACTTCGCGCGCAACCTGGGGGGCAGCGTGGGCACCGCGCTGCTCACCACGTACCTGGCGCGCAGCAGTCAGGTGAACCAGCAGAACCTGGGTAGCCATGTCACCAAAGACGGGCGGATCTACCGCGACTACGTGGCGCAGACGCAGGCGGGGCTGATGCGCCTGGGCCAGGACCAGGGAACCGCCGCGCAGATTGCCTTCGGCCGCGCCTACCGCCAGATGCTGCGGCAGGCCGCCATGCTCAGCTACAAGAACGCCTTCTTCCTGCTTAGCATGACCATCCTGTTGCTCGCGCCGCTGCCCTTCATCATGCGGCGTCCACCCGCCCGGGTGAAGCCGCCACTGGATGCGGGGCACTGAGGGCGGACACCAGAGAGTCAGCATTGCTGCTGTCAGTGCGTTGCCGGCTGGAACGCCAGAGAAAGCTCTGTCGCAAGCTCAACCAGGCGCTTGTCCCGACTCCACAGCAGCGTCGTTGGTGTCAGGCGCGCTGATGCCAGCAGATGTGCGTCGAGATATCCGAGGCCGCGCCCGAAGAGACGCCGAAGAGAGATAAACTCCAGCACTTCCTGATCACGGGCAACCTTGGCCTGGGTCAATCGGTGCAATGCCCTCATCACGACGTCGCGCTGCTTCAGCGTTCCCATCGCCAATTCGCCAAGGATGAAAGGGTGGGTAAGCACCTGAGCGTCTTCAAGCAGCGTCTCCAGGTTTCGATCTCTCTCGCGTAGATGATCGATCCAAACTGACGTATCAACGAGAATCATTTTGCGGGACGGCGACGCGGAATCGGGCGCAGACCCGGCTCGGTGCCACCCAGCCGGACCAGCCGCCTGGCACTCTCGCGCTCAACCAGCGCCTTCAGCGCTTCACGGACAATCGCAGATTTTTCAGTCAAGCCAGTCAACGAGCCTGCTTCCGCAAGCAGTTCATCATCGAGCGCCAATGTCGTTCTCATCGAGTATTCTCCAGCACGAATTATAGCATCGTCTGATGCCGCATCCCGTGCCATCGCACAGCTGACTCGCCCACTTGCTGACCCGCCGACTTGCTCCCTCGCCCCTCCTGTTACACTCACTAGTTTTCCACTATGGCGGGATTTCGAGGAGAGCAACAGCATGGCAGAGATCACCCGCGTCGGCGTTATTGGCGCTGGCACTATGGGCAATGGTATCGCGCACGTCTTCGCTCGCAGCGGGCTGGCAGTTGTGCTGGCAGAGGTGGAGCAGCCGGCGCTGGATCGCGGCCTGGCCACCATTGAGAAGAACCTGGCGCGCGAGGCAGCCAAGGGCAAGCTGACCGAGCAGGACGCGACCGCCGCCCGGCGCCGTATTACCGGCACGCTCGATCGCAGCCAACTTGCCGGATGCTCGCTGGTAGTCGAGGCGGCTACCGAGCGCTTTGCCATCAAGCAATCGCTGTTCCAGGAATTGAACGCGATGCTGGCTCCGGAGGCGATTCTCGCCTCGAATACCTCTTCCATCTCCATCACCAAACTCGCTGCCACCACCAGTCGGCCGGACCGCGTCATCGGCATGCACTTCTTTAACCCTGTGCCGGTGATGCAATTGATTGAGGTCATCCGCGGCCTGCAGACCTCGCAGCAGACCTATGACGCGGTACATGCACTGGCGCTGCGCCTGGGCAAGACGCCCGTCGAGGTGAACGACGCAGCCGGCTTCGTCTCCAACCGCGTGCTGATGCCGCTGTTGAATGAGGCGATGTTCGCGGTGATGGAAGGCGTGGCCACGCCCCAAGCCATCGATCAGGTATTCCAGTTGGGCATGGCGCATCCCATGGGACCATTGACGCTGGCCGACTTCATCGGGCTGGATGTATGCCTGGACATTATGCGCGTGCTCGAAGAGGGGCTGGGCGATCCCAAGTACCGCCCCTGCCCGCTACTGATACGCATGGTGGATGCGGGCTGGCACGGGCGCAAGTCGGGCAAGGGGTTCTTCGAGTACGACGGGGCAGGGAAGAAGTAGCGCCCAGGAGACGTAGCGCCGGGAGACGAACCCAGAGAACGCAGACAAACGCAGATGGCGGTTTGCCGTCCCAACAGATTCTGCGCAGAATTCTATGCAACGAACTGCCCGTTCTGTGGTTGTCTGATGTTGTCTGCAGTCATCTGACCGCTGTCTCAAGTTCTGCAGTCATCTGCTGTTTTCTTGATGGAGATTCACACATGGACGCATTGAGCGTAGGCGCGCTGCGCGCTGCGGAACAGGTGGCACTGGCGCATGGCATCACGGTCAGCGCAGCCGAGGTGGTGGCAGACGGCTCCAATCTGTTGGTCCATCTGGCGCCCGCGCCGCTGCTGGCGCGGGT
>JBBRLT010000083.1:0-13739 GCA_038231235.1 Terriglobales bacterium | reverse complement strand
TCAGGCTGTCGGCGTCGGCGACCTTCTTCGCGTAGCGCGGCTGTAGTGGCGTCAACTCCGACAGGAACCGGCACGCGCCGTCGACGAAGCGGAATGCGTCAGCAACATCGCAGAACGCAAGTTTCTCGTAGAACGCATATTGGGTATTTTTGCCCAACGCACCGAAAAGGTAAAAGTTCGCGTCGGATACGTGGTCTCAATAACGTGTTGGCGGAAAAGGCCGAAAAGCTGAGCCCGGCTGTGCTGACGCAATCACAGGCCCTTGAGTGCTTGGTTGACCTCGTCAAGGGAGAAGGCTTCTGGATCAAATTCGCCGCCGCACCATTCAAGCATGTCATCGTGCTCGGGATGGTCGCTCTTGCCGACGGCCTCAAGGAACTTGGCATAGCCCCAGACGCCACCCACATCCTCAGGCGGGCAGGCGCGTTTGCCGGCCGGGCACCGCGGGTAGTGGACCTCTGGATCAGGGGGCAGGATCTTTTCCAGCAGAAGGATGTGCGTCCAGCTGTCCCCGAAGTCGTACTCGTAGACAAAGCGGTCCTTCTCGGTAGTGACGACCCGCTCCAGTTTGATGCGCTGCTCGGAGCGCATAGCGTCTGCAAAGTCGGGGTCTGGTAGCCCGTACGCCACACCATCGATGCTGAATTGGTGCAGATGCGAGTCGGTCCAGCCCATCGCCACCTGGATCGTGTCATGCAGTCGAGGCAGGGTTGTGCTGGCGCGCACCTGGATCCGCCGCCAGATCGGCGGCTTGGTGTGCTGCAGCGTCACCTTGAGTTGATAGACAGGGCTCGCATCTGGTCCTGTACGCGGCATGGTTGTCCTCCAGTCATCCACAACGGGTTAGAACCGGTAGCCACGATCAACCCAATACAGCCAATCTCCCGCCGCTTGTCGCGTCTCGTCGTCAGCATAGGCGACGGTCAGTTGTGAGAGCGGCACCGCGAGCCCATCCCGCTCCCAGCGCATGAGCACAAAGATCTCGTGCTGACATTCTTCCTCTGGCGCCATGCCGATGACGTCCACTTCGTCGCCAATCTGCAGGGGCGAGATAGCACGTTTGGCACGGCACTGCGTGATAAAGGGGAAGGCACGGGTGTCGGTGAGGTAATGGTACCAACTCATGGCCCGCTCTTCCGCGCCTTGAGCGTCGACTACAATCTCCAGGCGAATCCGTTCTTCGCGGTCTTCCTCACGCTGGTGCCGCTGCATGACGTTCCCTCCCACTAGCCAGGCGCTCGACGCCGCTGCTACGTCTCATGTGGCCACCGACACCGCATCGGCGCCAGCATCTTCGTGCTCGGTGCCCGAACGGAGCGATTGCCGCTCTTCCAGGGAGCGTGACATGGGTGCCTGCTCCCCGAGTCAGCTTCCCCAGGGATGTCAACTTCTACCCGAAGGCCCTTCGGCGCGCGGTGAGGTAGGCGAAGAATGTCCGTCTGCCCACACCCGCGATCGCGCACGCTTCGGCGGCAGTCTTCTCGGAATGCTCATACAGAATGCGGGCGTTCTCCAACTTCGCGGCGTCCGTGCGCGGTCGCCCCCCAGAGCGGCCTCGCGCTTTGGCCGAGGCCCGGCCGGCGGCGGCTCGCTCTGCCCGCAACTCCCGCTCCAGCTGATGAATCGCTCCCATGACCGAGAGGAAGCAGCGGCCAGTGACGCTGGTGGTATCAATGTTCTCCCGCAGTGAGATCAACTCGACCTGACGTGCTGCGAGTACCTTGCTGGTTTCCAGCAGGTCGAGCAACGAGCGGGTCATGCGGCTGAGCTCGGTGACCACCACCGTGTCGCCGGGACGCACGTACTCCAGTAGCCGTTCCCAGCCCGGCCGGTCCATGCGCGACCCCGTCATCTTATCCGTGAAGACTTTGGCACACCCGGCCTGCTGCAGCGCATCTAGCTGCGAGTCCAGGTTCTGCCCCACGCTGCTCACCCGGGCGTAGCCGATGCGCTGATGCGAGAGGTCCGTGAGCTGTTGGTCCATAGTGCAAAAACCCGGCGCCTATACCCGATACATACCCTATGATTGTAGCAGCAGTTTTCGCGCTACGGAGCGGAGGCGCCAGGGCTATGGTGAGCCGGGCGGACGTGGTGCGCAGAAAGTGTACTTGTTGCACTCGTCCACACGCTCCTTGCGCGCGGCTCGCGCCTCCGGGCGCCTGGCGATCCTCACCGCCCAGGAGATCGAGGAACTCTACGGCCTGCCACGCTTCACCGAGGAGGAGCGCCAGCTCTACTTCAACCTGAGTCCCAGGGAGCAGGCAGCGGTCAACGCGGTGCAGACGGCCGTGGCTGCCGTCCACTTGACGCTGCAGTTGGGCTACTTCAAGGCCAGCCACCGCTTCTTCGTCTACACGCGGGAAGCGGTCCTCCCCGATCTGGAGCACATCCGTCGGCGCTCATTTCCCCAGATCGATCTCGACGCCATCACGGTGCTTTCCAAACCCACGCGTCTGGCCCAGCAGCAAGTGATACTCGATCTGTTCGACTATCGCCTCTGCGATGGCGCGGCCAAAGCGGCCCTGGAACAGAAGGCACAGCGCGCCGCGATGCGCTCGACGCAACCCATCTTCCTGCTGCGCGAGGCGTTGGCGTACCTGCCCAACGAGCGCCTGGTCGCTCCAGGCTACACCTACCTGCAGGAGATGGTCGGGCGGGTGGTCGCTGGCGAGCGCCGACGTATCACGCAGCTCCTCGCCGGCGCGCTGACCCCGGCCATTGTCGCGCGTCTGGACGCCTTGCTTCAGGCCGAGGAGGGGATGTATGCCATCAGTGCCCTCAAGCACGAGCCGAAGGATTTCAGCTACGGCGAACTGCGGCAGGAGGTCGAGCGACGCACGTTCTTCGCGCCCCTCCACGCCTTCGGCCTGTCCTTTCTGGCGTCTGCTGGCCTCTCCAATGAGAGCGTCAAGTACTACGCCTCGCTGGTCCAGTTCTACACCGTCTACAAGCTGCAGCGCATGGCGTCGGCGACCACCCGGCTGTACCTGCTCTGCTTCGCGTACCATCGGTTCCGCCAGATTAACGACAACCTCGTCGATGCGTTCATCCACCGTATCGACCAGTATGAGCAGCAGGCGAAGGGTGCGGCCGAACTGGCAGCGCAGCAGGCCTTGACCGACGCCAGCGCCAACCTCGACGCGGCTGGCCAGGTCCTCGCGTTGTTCGTCGACCAGTCGATTCCGGACAGTACGCCTTTCGCGACGGTCAAGCAGCACGCGTTCTCGTTACTCGCACCCGAGCGCATTCCCCTCGTCTCCGCGCATCTCCGCGCCGTGGCCTTCGACAAGACCGCCTGCGAGTGGGCGCACTACGGGACGCTACACCACACGTTCAAGCGCAATCTGCGCCACTTGTTCTGTGCGCTGGACTTTGCGGCCCCTGCCGAGGACGCGCCGCTGTTGGAAGCGGTCAGGTTCCTTCAAGATCTGCTGCGGCAGGGGAAGTCGCCGCGCCAGGCAAAGCCGGCCACGTTCCCGACTGGTGTCCTGACCAAGAGCGTGCAGCGCTATCTGTACACCCGCGGCGAGCAGCCCAAAGACAAGCGACTCGAGGTCGATCGCTACGAATTTCTGGTCTACCGCCTGCTCCGCAACGGCCTGGAGGGCGGCAACGTGTATGTCCAGGACAGCAACGAGTTCCGCAGCTTCGAAGACGACCTGATCACGGCCGAACGCTGGCAAAACAAGGAGGCAATGCTGCGGGAGATTGGCGCGTCTGTGCTGCTGGCGCCGATCCAGGAGACGCTGGCGACGTTCCGGGCGGAGCTGGAAGCCAAGTTCACGCGCGTCAACGAGCGCATCGCGAGTGGTGAGAACAAGCACATCAAGGTCACGGGCAGGGGAGACAAACGCCACTAGACGTTGGTGTATCCCAGCGCGGAGGAGCCGACCAACAGTCCGTTCTATGGCCAATTGCCAGGCATGGGCATCGTCGACCTGCTCTGGTTCGTCGCGGCAAGCACGGACGTCCTGCGCGCCTTCACCCATGTCCTGGAGCGCTATGTCAAACAGGAGGCGGATCCGTGCCTCATCCTCGCCTGCATCGTCGCCATGGGTACCAACTTGGGATTGTGGAAAATGGCTGAGGTCTCCGGCCTGAGTTTTGCGGCCCTGTGCACGACGGCGCACAACTTCTTGCGGGCAGAGACTCTCCACGCGGGGAATGACCTGATTGCCAACGCCACAGCGGCATTGCCCATGTTCAACCTCTATGACATTAGCAGCAAGAAGCATTCGAGTAGCGATGGCCAGCGCATCGAAACGCAGACCCCCACGATCAATGCCCGGTATGCTCGCAAGTACTTCGGCCTGAAGAAAGGCGTGAGCGCGTACTCGCTCGTGGCGAACCATGTGCCCATCAACGCGCGCATTATCGGCACGCATGAGCACGAATCGCACTATGTCTTCGACATCCTCTACAACAACACCACGGACGTGCATCCGGAACGGCACTCCACCGACACTCACGGGACGAATCAGGTGAACTTCTTCCTTCTGCATGTCTTCGGCTACCAATTCGCTCCACGCTACCGCGACCTGCATAAGAAGATGGAGAGCCTGGTCGGCCCCCACCATCCGAACCAGTACGCCGATGCCCTCATTAAGCCAGGACGCAAGAGCTTGGATGCCTTGATCGTCCGGGAATGGCCGAATATCCAGCGCATTCTGGCCTCGCTGGCGCAGAAGGATGTGACGCAGGCGACCATCGTGCGCAAGCTGAGTTCCTACCCTCGCCAGAATCAGACCAAGAAAGCGCTCTGGGAGTTGGACAATATCTGCCGGACTCTCCACATCCTCGACTTCATCGACGATCCGGTGCTTCGGCAGAGCGTGCAGAAGGCCCTGAACCGCGGTGAGGCCTACCACCGGCTGCGTAGCGCGATCGCCTATGTGCAGGCGGGCAAGCTCCGGGTAAAGACCGAAGCCGAGCAGCAGATCTGGCATGAGTGTACGCGGTTCATGGCCAATTCTATCATCTACTACAACACTCTGCTGCTTTCGCGCGTGGCGGAGCAGAAGCTGGCAGCAGGCGATAGGGATGCGTTCGAGAATCTCAAGGGAGTTTCACCGGTTGCCTGGCGCCACGTCAATCTGACTGGCACCTTCGACTTCAACGCGACCGCCTCGCCGATCGACCTCGATGCGCTCGCGGCGCGCTACGCCGACCCGGAGATCTGGCGCCAATCATTGCAGGAAGAAGATGGTGAGGAGCGAGAGTCATAGCCTTTGGGAACTTTTACCTTTTCGGTGCGTTGGGCAAAAATGGCCAGACAGGGCCGGCTCAGTGATCCGGGAAAGAAGAGGCACAGCATGAAGAAACCGTCGAGGTGCAAGTCCACGAGCACTGCCTGGGCTGGCCCCGAAGGCCGTAACGAGACCGAACGGCGGTTTCTCACTCGGCTGCATGCACGTACCACTCCGCTCTACATCGACGTTTGGGTTGATCGCCCGCAGCTGGTGACCAGCGTGGATGTCAGCGATCGCGCGCACCCCTCAGTGCTCCGGACCCTGCGCGTGGACTTTGATGGTGCTCATCTCTGGGGGGGCGAGGATCCTACAAAACAGCTCGTCGGCGAACTGGATCCGACCCGTCCCGATTCGTTCGAGCGGTCCGACGCTGCACTGCCAGAGGCATACGCAGAGATCGCAGCCTCCTTCTTTTTAGATCAACTGAAGCGCCCTATTGATCGCGAGGAGTGGAAAGTTGGCAAGACGGTTCTGTGTAGATGGACTCTCGCCGATGTCGGACGAGGTCTCGTATCCACGTTGGGCATCCCGAAACGACCACCAGACCGGGTCATTCGGGTGCGCCCAGATCGCCAATAAAGGCTCCACGAGTGTGGTGAGACCCGCAACTCGAACCAGCGTTCCGCTGTTACCAACCCTCGCCCAGTACGAGCGGGGTGATTAGAGGGTCACTGCAGACCTATGCGTATCGTTCGCTCGGCAGTGATGCCACTACATGCTGGACACCGTCACCCGACGCTAGACCGACGTTCCTTATCCACGCGCCCCGCTCGCTTATTGTCAAATGGCCCAAAAAAGCAGGAATCGTTGTCCGCCCCCAACCTCCGTGCAAGTACCCAAGTCGCAATGTATCCGATGTTACGCCAGGAGGGTTGCCGCGCGGCGCGCGAGTGCCGTCTTCGGTTCTGGCATCGGCACTCCAGGCCTTTTCGTTTTTACCCGCCTGGGCCGCGAGGTGGAGCAGCACCGACACGGGAAGCGCCGGCCCCAGTCGCCCAGGGCCGACGCTCTCACTACTTTTCGCCCTATCCGCCCGCTCCCGCCTCCCACCGGGCTTCCAGTTGCGCCAGACGCCTGCCTAAGGTGCGGGCTTGGCGCTCGCACAGCCCCGCCTCTCGTGCGTAGGTTGCGGCGAACCATGCGCGGTTGCGGGCGCGGGTCGCCGACTGTCCGTGCCACCAGCACGTCCCGATTGCCTTCTCGCGTGCCTCCTGCACCTGCCGGAGGTGATCGTGCGCCCGGTCCGCGAGGAATAGTGCGCGGGCGGTGTAGGTCTCCACAGCCACCCGGTGGGCCTCGATGGCGGCACGCTCAGCAGCACGTACCACCTGCTCCAGGCAGTCGTGTTCCATCAGTTCAGCAGTCACCACGATATCGGTCGTGGGGAGTACTTCGGCGATCATAGTCCTGTCCCTCCTGTTGTGGCGGGGCTGTCAACGGTTGTGTACAGCCCCGCCTCCTCATAGCGCCCTACTGCGATTCTTCCGAGGCAAGCCGCTCCTGTTGGATGGCCTCCCGCCTGCCCTGGAGGGACTGTGGACCCCGCTCCCAGATGACGGCGGGTTCGCCCGCGGCCAGCCGGCGCGTCACCTCGGCGTGGCAGGCCGCCCAGTAGCGCCTCTCGTGCGAAGCGGCAGATATGCTTGGCCGAGTACTCCGTGCAAACCGTTGCCTAAGCGGCGGGGGGGACTCCGCCGCTTAGGCAACGGTTTGCTATGGTGAGTTCGGCGAGGGAACCACCATGGCTGCGATTTTGAACGACCACGAGTA
This sequence comes from Terriglobales bacterium, assembly GCA_038231235.1. GTDB lineage: Bacteria > Acidobacteriota > Terriglobia > Terriglobales > Acidobacteriaceae > KBS-83. Next base: position 6,720 of record JBBRLT010000083.1, on the reverse strand, counting down.
TGCGCGCGCCTTCCAGCCGCGTGAACGACGCTGCGCCAGGCTCCGCAACAATACCGGCAGACCTGACATGATCATCTGCGCAGCACTGCTGCATGAGATCGAGACATTGACGAGGAACCTGCGGCGCTATGATGCCAAGCAGGGCCTCCGCGGCTGGAGCGATGGCAGAAGGTAGTACGCCAAGGAGGCGCGGTAACTCGTGCTCTTTGGCGGCCTCACCGGCGCCCACGGCAACGTCGATGGCACTCTGCTGAACGACACATGGTCATGGTGAGCGAGGTAGCGGGCACCATATGCGCCGAGATAAAGACCATACAGCAGGATATGGTCCAGATCAGAGCGACAGGGTGCTTCTGACCGCGCGCTGCTGGCTGCCTCGCGGGCCGGCATGACGGCCCACTACTGGGGGCAGCCACATTGAGGATTTGCACCGGCACATAGCCCAACTCGGTTCTGGCCATTCGGGGGCGCGTCAAAGAATGGATAGTCCAGTGCCTCCGGCGATTTGCCGCCGGAGGCACTGGACTATCACGCTGCGTTCCCTCAATGCGAGCCGCCTTGTCTTAGCTCGCGGTGAACGTGCCCTGCGTGGCCTTGCCGCCGCTCACCACGGTCACCACCACCTTGCCGGCGGTGCCTTTGGGGATGGTCCAGGTATAGACGAGGTGGCCGTCGGCGCCGGCTGTCTTCGGCCCCACCACTACCTGGGCACCGGACGGGTAATCGATCACGATGCTGACGGACGCGCTTTTGCCTGCGACCACCAGCGCTACTTCCTGGCTACCGGCGGCGGCCGTGGCGGAGAGGAATTTGAGCGTAGGCGCCGCGACACCCACCACGGCCGGTGGAGGAGCGGCGAAGAACGCGACCTCGCCTAGCGACACGCCCTGTGCATTGCCACCATTACTGAGGATACGGATCATCAGGTAGCGCGCCGGCACGGCCGGGAAGGTGAACTTTTGGCCATCCGTGGCCAGCGGCGTGGCGGTAAAGGTGCCGGCGACCGTAAATGTCGATTTCAGAGCCACAAAATCCTGGGGCTTTGCCAGCGGCGCTTTGCTCATGGAGACAAGGACCTGAAATTTACTGACGATATACTCGGCTCCTCTGTATTGGCCCTGCCACAGCATCACGGTGTCCACGAAATCCGGCGTCTTCGACTTGGAGGTAAAGACCAGATCGATGGGGCTGGCCGGTGTAGGCTGGACCTTGTATGCGCCGTTCCATTCGCACGCGGAATCACACGATGTAGATGCCTGGCCGTCGATCAGGTGTTGGGCGCCCCAGGGCTTGTTGCTGGTCGGCGCCCAGCCAACCTGGCCGGCCGGCAGTGGACCGGACGAATCGTCGCTGCTGACGAAGGCCACGTTGCCGCCGTTGGCCGCCGCCACGAGATCCTTGGCTACGATCAGGCTCGGCGCATCGGCGTGCGCCATGCCCGCCGCCGAGAAGAGCACGCCGGCTGCCAGTACGATTGATGCCAGGTAGGTCTTGGTGGTCTTGAACACGTTCATTGTCGTCCTTTACTCCATCCCAGTACACGGCTGCTTGGCGATGTCCCGCGCCACACCCGATGCTGCGTCTGGCTCTTGCGGCGCCGCGTCTTTCCGCAGGGCGGACCGCAGATAGGAAAGCAGCAGTTCCGGGTCGTCAAAGCGTTTGGGCTGCATGCCATCCTGGATGCATTCCACGCGCCCGGCCCACTGCGGCCCCTCCGCCCCGGTGCTGATCCACACTCGCATGAGGTACGACCGATAGCGGCTGATTATCACCCCTCCTTTGCTCTCGCCGGATCACCAGAGCCACAGCATAGGCGGGGAGATACGCATACTGATTGCAGCAAGCAGGAACGGCGCGTCTCTGGTAGACTGGGCGCAACTTCTGGAACAGCGGCGGCGTCTTGTGCAACCGCCAGGAGACAGCGCGCCAGGGAGGAGCCACATGAGCAGCGACCCTCCCGCCGATGCCCACGTTACCTATAGCCAGGAACATCGCCGGTGCGGCAAAGCGACCTGCGCCACGTGCAGGGATGGGCCGGGGCACGGCCCCTACTGGTACGCCGTCTGGCGCGAGGGGCGGCGGGTGCGGCGCCGGTATCTGGGTACCAGGCCGCCGCCAGATGCGGCGCGCGGCCAGACGAGCGCCCAGGCAGCGGTGGACGAGCCGCTGCTGCGCGTCGAGACCCTGGGACACTTCGCGGTCTGGTGCGCCGGGACCAGGGTGCCGGACGCGGCATGGCGGCGGCGCAAGGCAGGCAGCCTGTTCAGGGCATTGCTCGCCGCGCCCGGACACGCGCTGCCGCGCGAGCACGTGCAGGAGCAGCTCTGGCCTGAAGCGGAGCCGGAGGCAGCGGCACGTAACCTGCACGGGGCCGCCTATGCGCTGCGGCGATTGCTGCGCGAGGCTCCCGGTAGTATCCGCATGGAGGGCGACATGCTTCGCCTGACGGCGAGGGAAGGTGTGACCTGGCTGGACGCGGCGGCCTTTGAAGCGGCGGCGCGTGGAGCAATGGCGGGAAACGATGGCGGCGCATGCCAGACCGCGTTGAACCTTTACAGCGGTGACTATCTCCCCGACGATCCCTATGAAGAATGGGCACTGCTCCGGCGAGAATCGCTGCGCAACCAGCACATGGCCCTCCTGCTGCACGCGGCGGAGTTGTGCGGCGCGCGGGGAGACATAGCGGAAGCGGAACAGCACCTGCACAACGTGCTGGAGCTGGACCTCTGCCACGAGGAGGCCACGACGCGCCTGATGGGCCTGCTGGCCGCCGCGGGCCGGCGTATCGAAGCGCTGCAGGCCTATGAGAACCTGGCGGCGGCCCTGGCCCGCGACCTGGGCGTGGCACCATCGAGCGACACGGCGGCGCTGCGCGCGCGGCTCCTGGCACAGGCGGTGTCTCCGGTTGCCGCAGCGTTGCCGCCCCAGCGGGAAGCCATCACCCGCGCCACAAATCTGCCGGTAGCGCTTACCAGCTTCGTGGGCAGGGAAGCCGAACAGGGCACGGCTCGCGCGCTACTGGCCGGGTCTCGCCTGCTCACGCTGACCGGGGCCGGCGGCTGCGGCAAGACGCGGCTGGCGCTGCGCCTGGCCGACGCTCTGGTCGTCGACTACCCTGACGGCGTATGGCTGGTCGAGCTTGCCGCGCTCGCCGCCGGCGATGCGGACCAATTGCTGGTGGCGCGCGCGGTGGCATCGGTCCTGGGCCTGCGGGAAGAGCCGGGCAGTACGCTGGCCGACGATCTGGCGGCCTTTCTGGCGCCGCGTCACCTGCTGCTGCTCCTCGACAACTGCGAGCATCTGATCGCGCCCTGCGCCGATCTGGTGGCCGGGTTGCTCGAACGCTGCCCTGAGCTGCGCGTTATGGCCACCAGCCGCGAGGCCCTTGGCGTGCCCGGTGAGGTCGTCTACCGCCTGGCTTCGCTCACCGTGCCGCCTGCGGGAACGAGCGCGGCGGGCCTGCCGTTCTACGAAGCGGCTACCCTCTTCCTTGAACGCGCCCGGGCGGTGCGTCCCGGTTTCACCGCAAGCCCAGACACTGCGGCGGCGATTGCCGGCATCTGTATCCGGCTGGATGGCATCCCCCTGGCGATCGAGCTGGCGGCGGCACGGGTGAGCGTGCTCTCGGTGGAAGCGGTAGCGGCACGGTTGGACGGTTCTTTCCAGCTATTGACCGGCGGGCCACGGACGGTGCTGCCCAGGCAGCGCACACTGCGCGCCACCCTGGATTGGAGCTATGCCCTGCTCGAAGCGCCCGAGCGCGCGCTGCTTCGGGGCCTGGCCGTATTCACGGGCGGCTGGGCGCTCGACGCGGCGGAAGCAATCGGCGTGAACGATCCGCCGGCCGCCGGCGATGCGGAGCGCGAGGTGCTCGATCTACTGAGTAGCCTGGTGAGCAAATCCCTGGTATTGGTCGAGGAACGGCAGGGACTCACGCGTTACCGCTTCCTGGAGCCGATACGCCAGTATGCGCTGGAGGCGCTGGAAACTACGGCGGAGCTGGCGCCGACGCGAGACCGCCATCTGCGGTGGGCGGTAGCGCTTGCGGAAGGAGCGGAGCCGGCTCTATGGGATGGAGCCGACCAGGGAATGTGGTTGGAGCGCCTGGAGGCCGAGCACGAGAATTGCCGGGCGGCGCTGCGCTGGGCGATCGCGCAAGGCCGGGTGGAAAGCGGTTTGCGGCTGGCGACGGCCATGCGCCAGTTCTGGGACATACGCGGCTACCGGCAGGAGGGGTGGGACTGGCTGGAGGCGCTGCTGGCGCATACGCCCGACGACCATCATTGCGCGCCGATCGTGCGAGCCATGGCGCTGGTGGCGTCCGCGAACCTGGCATACGGCACCGGCAGTTATGAGCGCGCGGCGGCGCGGGCTGAGCAGGGCCATGCGCTGTGCGCGCAGCTTGAATACCGGCACGGTATCGCCCTGGCGCTCAACGTGCAGGCGATGATTGCCAGTGATCGAGACGATCTGGATCATGCGGAAGCACTCTATACCGAGGCGCTTGCACTGTTCCGCCAGCTTGACAACCAGCGGCGTGCCATGGGTGTTCTGGGAAATCTCGCCAACATTGCCTATTATCGCCGTGACTTCAGGCTTGCGGTGGCGCGTTATGAGGAAATGATACCGCTGCTCGGCAGCGGTGACGGCATCGCAAAGTCACTGACCCTCTCAAACATGGGGTCGACGCTGACGGAACTGGGCGAGTTCGACCTGGCAGTGGCCGCGCTTGAGGAGAGCCTGGTGCATGCCCGACAGGCAGGCGGCGGCATGCTAATGGCGAACGCGCTGACCAATCTGGCCGAAGTGGCGCTGATTACGGGGCAGTTTGAGCGGGCGACAGCGCTTGCGCGCGAGAGCATGGAGCTATGCGCGCAATCAGGCGACCGTCGAAGCCTGTTGCTCTGCCTGGTCAACGTGGCACGGGCGCTGACAGGTCTGGGCCGGCACGAACGTGCCGCGACGCTCTGCGGAGCGGTAGAGGAAGGGGTCACAATACTCGACCTTACCACCAGCAGCCCGGAGTGGGACGGGCTGCAACTGGTGATGCGGGCGGTCGAGCAGCAATTGGGCAAGGAGCGATTCGCGGCGGCATACGCGGGCGGGCGCGCGATTCGCGGCGAGCAGCTCGTCGCCTACGCCCTGGAAACGTGACATGCTATAGCAGCATGAATACTATCAGGCGCCATTGGCGGAAGAACACTGTGCTGGCTGTTAGGCTGTTACGTACATCCGTTTGGGCGGCAGCAGGTGCATAGTGCCACGAGGCGCCATGTCCGCGGTGCCGGCTTGGATCAATCCGGGGTAAAGCCAGGATACGTGTAAAAATAGGACATAGCAAACCTAGCCACGACCTATTCCACACATAGTTGCACTCGTGCTGGCAGCATCCTATCATGACGGCACCTGGCAGATCAGGGTCAGCCGCCCCAGATCTGCTCCGTCGTTCATGGCTTAGCCACGGTGAGAGCACAGGGAGTGAGCAAGCGCCGACGCATTCAGCCCACAGACGAGTGGCAGCAACTGTCCTTGCTGATCGACTTCCCGGAGCAACTGACGTATGAAGTGCTCCGCCCTGTCGTGTTGTTTGGCTACTCCCCGGGAGAACGCGCTAAAGAGACAGGCGTCGCGCAGCGGACGCTCTATCGCCACGCCGCCAGGTTCGCCAAGGAAGGCATGGCGAGTTTCTTTGCGCCCAGCGAAGAGAAACACCGAACCCTGCCAGGCGCGGTACGGGACCTCATCCGTGCCTTGAAAGCGGAGTATCCGCTCTTTCGCGCCAATGAGATCGCTACCATTTGTGGCATACGGCTTGACCATCGGCCGAGCCCACATAGGCCTGTTGCGTTCGAACGTGCGATTTACAACGCTAAGCCTGACGCGACCGCGTGGGGTCGCCACGGACCTGCCGGAGGGGCCGCAGCCCGTGACGTTTCCGGGGTGCAGCAAAGTCAAAGTGGTATGTGCCGTGGAAGGTGATGTGATCCCAGAGCACCGGCGACAGGTAGGTCAGATCGGCATCATCGACCGGGTAGCCGGTGGCGCGCAGGTGGCCGAGCGCCTTCATCATGTAGCGCGTATTCCACACGACAATAGCGTTGATCAGTACTGACAGACACGTGGCGCGATTGAGCTGCGCCTCGTACTCCCGTTCCCGGAAGATGCCTTGCTGCCCGAAGAAGAGGTCCCGCCCAAGGGAGTGCTCCGTCTCGCCCCGGTTGAGCGCGCGACCGATATGCCGGCGATAGTCGGGGTCGCTGATCACGCGCAAGATGAACAGCGTCTTGTGCACGCGGCCAAGTTCCTGGATTGCACGATGCACACCGTTCTTGCGTCGCAGCGCGTGCAGCTTGCCCACCAGGAGGGTTGCGGTAACGGTCCCATCACGCAGCGAGGCGGCAACGCGATGCATGTCATCCCAGCAACGCCGAATGAGGTCACGATTGATCGGCGGGCCGCGGAAGAGCGCATCAACCTCCCCATACGCATGCCGCCGCAGGAGGGGATACAGCCGCTGATCGGCCAGGTCGCGAATGCGTGGCGAGAACAGCAGCTGCTCCAAAGCAAAAAGCCCGAACAGAATCTCGGTGTACCCTGCAGTGTCGGTGACATGTTCAAGGAGTGGCAGTTCCGTCTCATGGTGCAGCGCCGCGTCGAGGACGGCACAGCCCTCGCGCAACTGAATGCTGATGAGTTGCAGATAGGCATGCTGGTGTTGAT
>JBBRLT010000082.1:0-14065 GCA_038231235.1 Terriglobales bacterium | reverse complement strand
TACGACGGGGCAGGGAAGAAGTAGCGGCCAGAGACGAACCCAGAGAACGGCAGACAACAGCAGATGGCGGTTTGTCGTCCCAACAGATTCTGCGCAAAATCTCTGCAACGAACCGCCCGTTCTGTGGTTGTCTGATGTTGTCTGCAGTCATCTGGCGTTCTCTGTAGTTCTGCAGTCATCTGCTGTTTTCTTGATGGAGACTCACACATGGACGCATTGAGCGTAGGCGCGCTGCGCGCTGCGGAACAGGTGGCACAGGCGCATGGCATTACCGTCAGCGCTGCCGAGGTGGTGGCAGACGGCTCCAATCTGCTGGTCCATCTGGCGCCCGCGCCGCTGCTGGCGCGCGTCGCTACCACCACCGCGCTGTTGCGCCGCCCGGTGAGCGACTGGCTGGGACGCGATGTCTCCGTCGCCGCCTACCTGCATGCCCAGGGCGCGCCCGTGGTGCCCCCCACTGACCTGATGCCTCCCGGCCCACACCGCTATGACGGCTACACCATGAGCTTCTGGCAGTGGGTAGAGCATGACCGTGAGGCCATCATCAGCACCGCCGAGGCTGGAGCCCTGCTGCACGATCTGCACCAGTCGTTGCGCGGTTATCAGACGCCGCAGGACCTTCCGCTGCTCGAGATCTTCAACGAGATCACCCGCTGGCTGCGCTTCCTCGAAGTGCGGCGCCTGCTGTCAGGCGGGGAGTTGATTCAACTGCGCGAGACTCACTGGCGTCTTGCCGAGACACTGCGCTATGGCGGCCGCGCCGCTGGCCACGCCGTGCAGCCCATTCATGGCGACGCCCATCGCCGCAATCTGCTGAAGACCGCCAAGGGCTGGATGTGGACCGACTTTGAAGATGCCTGTGCCGGGCCCACCGCGTGGGATATTGCCTGCCTGGTGCGCACTGCGCCGGAGGGCATAGAGGCAGCCATCCACGCCATCCCCGATTCGCCCAGCTGGGATGAGCTGCTGCCCTATCTCCGCGCACGCGAGCTCGAAGCCGTCGTCTACTGGCAACTGCAGGCAGAGCGCTTCCCTGGCCAGCGTGCCGAGGCCCAGACCCGGCTGCGCGACTGGCAGCGCCGCCAGCCCGGCTCCGGCGCCTTTGGGCAGTGAGGGGAAGCAGAAAACAGCAGAGAACGGCCGACAAAACCAGACAACGACTGACGGACCAGACGCGCAAGATTGGATCTGCTGAGATCATGAGAAGTCCCGAAGCGAATGCTGTCATCCTTTCGCCAAGCGAAGGAGCTGCAGTCCGGCAGCATGGCCAGCATTCGACAGTACAAACTGGACGCCCGCTCTATCTGCCTTTGTCGGCCGTTGTCTGCTGTTGTCTGCCTTTCTCTTCCGCACCACTCCCAGTGCACTTTTCCCTAACTTCCACCGCCAACCCGCGCGTATGCTTTCTGCATGATGCGCATGACAGTGCTGGCCAGCGGATCGAAGGGCAACAGCACCCTGATCGCGACCAGCCGCACCCGCATTCTGGTGGATGCCGGCCTCTCCTGCCGGGAGCTGCTGAAGCGGCTGCATATGGCTGGCGAATCGAGCGCCAGCCTGGACGCCATCCTGATCACGCATGAGCATCAAGACCATGTGCAGGGGGTGGCAGTGCTGGCCCGCCGTCTGGGTATCCCGGTGTACTTTACCGAGAGGACGCATCGCGCCTGGGTGCGCTGGATGAATCCACGCAAGCGCGTGAGTTATGCCGACTGGCTGCGCCAGCGGCAGCAGGAAAGCAAGACTGCTGCGGTCGCGGAAGTCGAAGTGGAAGACCGCGTGAAAGACACGGACACCAGTGTCCTATCCCTGGCTGCCCATGCGGCCCCCGAACCAGCCCCCCTTGCGGAGTCTCTTTGTGAAGACGAGGCGCCAATTGAGCGAGAGGAGCGCGAGGATCGCGACGAAGCTGACCAGGACAATGCATCGCTTCCCGCGGTCGAATACTTCGCCGCAGGCACGCGCTTCTCTATCGGGGACATTGAGATTCTGCCCTTCACCATTCCGCACGATGCTGCCGATCCAGTGGGCTTCGTCTTTGCAGGCGACGGGGTTCGCATCGGCCTGGCAACTGATCTGGGCTACATGCCAGCCAATGCGCGGCAGGCGCTGAAGCGCTGCGATGTGCTGATGCTGGAATCCAACCACGATACCGAAATGTTGCGCGACGGACCGTACCCCTGGAGCGTCAAACAGCGAGTGATGTCCCGGGTCGGTCATCTATCCAATGAAGCAGCAGCCGAATTTCTGGAGCGCAACTACGATGGCCAGGCAGCCTACGTGATCCTGGCCCATCTGTCGGAGAGCAACAATCTGCCAGGGCTGGCGCGCATCTGCGCGGAGCGTGCCCTCTCCGATCGCATGAGTCTGCTGGCGAACAAGCTTTTGCTTGCCGAGCAGCACCAGCCACTCAGTGCGCTTGCGCTTTAAGGCAATTTTCCTGACGCTGTGAACCAGAAAGAGTATCCGGCGTGGCCTTTCCTCAAAGAAAGGCCACAGGAGCAGCCGCTGGACGGTCTACATATACTGGAGAATTGCCTGAGTGTCGGCCAGGTAACACAGGTTACTGCTTGGCTAACATACTGAAATGAAGGAAACCACTGGCCATCTTCGGCGTTAGACGACTATCATAGGGTTAACCAGATGAGTTTAGATACGCAGGAGTACTCGACTGATCGCACTGCAGAGAACCGCAGCCATCCGCACGGCTGCACGGATCCTGTCGTAGGCGATATCCTCTCCAGTTGGCGCTATGACATCTCCGGCATTACTGCGACGATGCGGGGCGACTACGAGGAGCACTTTCAGGAGTGCGCCTGCTGCCGTGGCCGCCAGCGGCTCCACCGCACCGTCGACGTCACCCTGATCGGGCTCACCACTCTTTCCACTGCTGCGTTTGTGCTGGCGCTGGCTATCATCCACCACGTGCAGCCATTGCAGCACTGGGCTCTGGTCAACCTCCACCTGTGGCAGATTCCGATCGTGCTCAGCGTGCAGGCAGCAGCGGTTTTGGGTCTACTGGTCTCGTTCCTGTGCTGGGTTCTGGTGGCGATCGCTACCCCGGCCCCGATGTACCTGACCGGCATGGCGATCAGTCAGGCGCGTATGCTGCAGGAGCGCGTCCCAGAGTTGCGTGACCGCGGCTCCCGCGTCGCCTAGCAAGCCAGACAACTTCAGCCCATAACAGGCAACGTCAGACGCAAGCAGAGAATGCTCGTTCCCTGCGTCACTTCCTCTGCCGCTGTCTGGTTCTGCCTGCCTTCGTCTGCCGTTGTCTTCTTCCCCCTCACCCCAGCAACATCCCACCCGTCAACTCGCTCACGCGTTGCACGTGATTGTGGCTGCACCATGACTCCAGTCCCTTGGCCAGCCGCTCCGCGGCGCGCGGATCAGCGTAGGAAGCCGTCCCAATCTCAATCGCTGTAGCGCCCGCCAACAGGAACTCCACTGCATCCTCCGGCCGCGTGATGCCGCCGATGCCGATGATGGGTATCTTCACTGCCCGGGCCGCCTCCCACACCATGCGTACGGCGATTGGCTTGATGGCTGGGCCGGAGAGACCGCCGGTCACGTTCGCGATGCGCGGACGCCGCGTCTTGACGTCGATCGCCAGCGACACGAAGGTGTTTACCAGGGACAACGCATCTGCCCCGGCGGCCTCGGCCACCCGCGCCATCTGCGGAATCGAGGTCACGTTGGGGGAGAGCTTGACGATCAGCGGGCGGGTCGCTGCCTGCTTGGCGTGGACCACCAGCTCCGCCAGTTGTGGTGGATCCACGCCAAAGCTCAAGCCGCCATGCCGCGTATTAGGGCAGCTTGCGTTCAGTTCATAGGCTGCGATGCCGTCGGCCTCATTCAGCGCCTCGATCACTGCCAGGTAGTCGTCGATGGTGTAGCCGAAGACGTTGGCGATGCAGGCAGTGCCGGGATAACGCCGCAAACCGGGCAGCTTCTGCTCAATAAAGGCAGCCACGCCCATGTTCTGCAGGCCAATGGCGTTCACCATGCCGCCGGCCGTTTCAATGATGCGTGGCGCGGCGTTTCCTTCCATCGGCTCGCGCGACAGACCTTTGGTCACGAAGCCGCCAATGCGGTTGAGCGAGAGGATGTCTTCAAACTCGATGCCGTAGCCGAAGGTGCCAGAGGCGGCGATCACCGGGTTGCGCAGCTCCAGGCCACACAGCTGCACGCGCATGTCCGGTCTCACTCGGGCTGGACGCTCCCTGCGTCGGGAGCCGGCTCGGTATCCAGTGGTGCAGCCGCAGCACGCCGGTTGCCACGATGCACGGGACGCGCGGGGTGGGCCACTGGCTCGGCCGGGGCAGCGATCGCGGGACGCAGGGCCTGGGTCAGCACATGGCCGATGGACGCAGAGGGCTGGTTGACGCCCAGTAGCGAAGCGAAGGTGGCGGCAATATCGACGGGACCGACGCGTCCACGATAGATGCCGGGCGCAAAGGGCGCGCCGTAGAGAGCGAGCGGCACATGCCGGTCATAAGACCAGGCACTGTAGTGGGTGGTGCCGGTGCCGGCCGCGTTTCCGTCCATCTGGTAGGCCGCTGGAATCAGCATCACGTACCACCCGGCATTGGCGCTGTAGCTATGCGCGATCAGCTCGCCAAACTGGTCCGGAGGCAGCGCGCCGGTGGCCAGCTGTACCCGGGTGAAGGCTCCGGCCAGCACAGGATGCGGCGCCAGTTTGCTGGCGGGCGGCTGCAGAGCCTCCGGCGTGGCCGGGGGCGGCGGAGTGGCCAGCTCCTTCGCCTTGTGTGCGGTCGCAGTGCGTGGGGTGCGCCCATGCGCAGCCTTGATTGTCGAGGCGGCCTGCGCTGCTTCGCCGGCACTGATCGGATTGGTTGCTGGTACGACGATGCCCATTGGCGTCTGCACTGGTGGCTGCGCTGGCAGAGCGTCGATGGCCGCGCCCAGAACACCCAGGATCGCGTCTTCCGCCTCCTGCTCATTGATGCCGGCACGTTCAAACGCTGGCTGGTTCAGCTGGATGTAGGGCAACTCCTGCTTCGATAGCAGGTACTCCAGCGGCTCGCCGGGGGAGTACTTCGCATTCATCGCGTCATTCAGTTTGGCGATCAGTTTGGGCAGGTCCCAGGTGGCCGCGTTCATGCCGAGCGAGGTGGCCTGTACCGGCGTGGAGGGGATGCCGTGGTCGGCAGAGAGTGCAATCCACACATTGGCCAGGCCGCCGTCGACGTTCTTGTCCAGCCAGTTGAAGAAGCCGTCCAGCTGCTGGTCCAGTTGCTGGACCATGTCGCGCATCTCCGGCGCATCGGGGCCTACGTGGTGGCCCAGTCCGTCGTTGGAGGAGAGGGAGATCGCCAACATATCCGTAGTTGCGTGGTGGCCCAGCTGTTCGCCGGTGATCAGCGCGCGGGCAAAGTCCATCTCATAGGTATTGCCGGCGGGACTGGAGACGATCTGGTCATAAAAGCTCTTCTGGGCATCGCCGTGCGCCTCATCCAGCGCCTGCTGCGCCCGCGGCCCGGCATTGAAGCTGGTGGCCCAGTCTGGCAGCACATTCTGGTAGTAGTTCGAGGTGACGAAGGAGCCCGACTGGTGATCCACCCAGTAGGCAGCGTTGGCCGACTGCCCCACGGGCAGAATGGCTGCGCGATCCTTCAGTGAAATGCCGTAGACGCGCGACTGGCCGATAGTCGCAAGCCGCAGCTCATCGCCCAGCGTCGAGGCACGTTCGTTGCGCGGCGAAGCGCCCACCGCATCGGTCCGCGCGTTCAGCAGGCCGACGATCTTGTAGCGCTCATCTTCGACCGAGCTGATCGGGCGCGTCTTGTTGCGGGCCAGGTCCCACCACTCATTCGACGCAATGCCGTGCCCATCGGTATAGGCGCCTGTGCCCAGCGTGGCGTGCCCGGGAGCAGTCTTGGTGTTGGCGTAGTCGTAGTAGCAGTCAGGGAAGTACGCGCCGTGATCGAGGAACAGGCGGAAGCCGTGCGGCGCCTTCAGGTCCGCGCGATAGCGCTCCAGGTAGTCTTCGCGAAACTGATCGATCACCAGCAGCACCACCAGCTTCGGCTTGCCATCATAGGCAGCGGCGCGGGCAGGCACAGCGGGCAGGGCGACGAGTAGAGCAAGCGAGAGGGAGCAGAGGCGCCGCAGCATATCCATGGACGCTTCCAGTATCGCAAAGTCAGACGAACACGCATGAAAGCACCGCGGCCACCACCCATCGCTCGTCATCCTGGAGCGCAGCGAAGGAGTGCAGTTTGCACTCCGCGACGCCACAGAAATGGGTGCCCCATCCTGGCGCAGCCAGGGTGGGATACGACAGCAGCCAGCAACGCCGCGAGTCCTCACCGTCATCCCGACCGGAGCGGCGCAGCCGCAACAAACCGTCGTCATCCCGACCGTAGCGGCGCAGCCGCCAACAAACAGTCGTCATCCCGACCGGAGCGGCGCAGTCGCGCAGCGGAGGGATCTGCTGTCCTCCCTCGGCAGCGCAGAGAAAGCAGATCCCTCCACTCCGCTGCGCTCCGGTCGGGATGACAACTGCCGTGGTCGATCCCGAAAGGAGCGAGACACATCCTCCGGTACGATAGAAGGGCATGCACGATCTGCAATTCATCAGGGCCAACCTCGCGCTGGTCGAAGAAAAGCTGCGCTCCCGTGGCCCGGATGCGGGGGCACTGCTGAGCGGCTTCGCTGCGCTGGATTCGGTGCGCCGCGAGCGCATCACCGAGGCAGAATCGGTGAAGGCGCGCCGCAATGCACTCAGCGAAGAAGTGGGCCGCAAAAAGCGCGCCAGGGAAGACGCCACCGCGCTGATGGAGGAGACCCGTCAGCTCAAGGACGCGCTCGATCGACTCGACCAGTCCGCCGCCGCCGCGGACGATGAGCTGCGCGAACTTTTAGCAAGCCTTCCAAATCTTCCGGATGACTCCGTGCCGCCCGGCGCCTCCGAGCAGGACAATGTGCAGTGCAAACTCTCTGGCACGCAGCCGCGATTCGCCTTCCCCGCGCGTCCCCACTGGGAGATTGGCGAATCGCTGGGCATCCTCGATCTGGAGCGTGCCGCAAAGATCTCTGGCGCACGCTTCGCAGTGTATTGGGACCAGGGTGCGCAACTGGAGCGTGCGCTGGCCAACTTCATGCTGGATGTACACACCCGCGAGAACGGCTATCGCGAGGTGCAGCCGCCCGTGCTGGTCAACAGCCGCTCGCTCTTCGGAACCGGCCAGTTGCCCAAGTTTGCCGGCGATCTCTTCCGCTGCACGGACGCGTCAGAGTTCAAGCCGGGCGAGTATCGCGACAACGACCATTGGCTGATCCCCACGGCAGAGGTGCCGGTCACCAATCTGTTTCGTGATGAGATTCTCGACGACCGCGACCTGCCGATCTCGCTGGTTGCCTACACGCCGTGCTTCCGCTCCGAGGCCGGCTCCTATGGCAAGGATGTGCGCGGCATCATTCGCCAGCATCAGTTTCAAAAAGTGGAGCTGGTGAAGTTTGCGCGCCCGGAAGATGCCGAGGCGCAGCATGAGCAGCTCACCCGCGATGCGGAAAGCATCCTGGAAAAGCTGGGGCTGCCCTATCGCCGCATGCTGTTGTGCGCGGGAGACATGGGATTCTCTGCAGCCAAGACCTATGACCTCGAAGTCTGGTTGCCCGGCCAGGGACTGTATCGCGAGATATCTTCCTGTTCGCACTTCGGCAGCTTCCAGGCACGGCGCGCCAACATACGCTACCGCCCCGAAGGCAGAAACAAGACCGAGTTCGTGCATACACTGAATGGCAGCGGCCTGGCCATCGGGCGCACCTGGCTGGCGATACTCGAAAACTATCAACAGGCCGACGGGTCCGTACAAGTGCCGGACGCGCTCGTGCCGTATATGGGCGGCGACACTGTCCTACGCAAACGGGAGCGCAACGCATGATGAAGCTACTCAAGAGTTATCTGTTCTGGACCTACCAGCGCGGCAGCTTCCACTACGACATCATGGTCACCGTGATTCTGCTGTTCCTCTTCCTCTCGCCGCGCTTCATCAATTTTCATGACCGGCCGGAGGAGGCCAGCTCCCGCGAGCACGGCGTTCTGGTACATGGCGGCGAGCATGGCAGCTTCACCTTCGAAGTGGGCTCCGACCAGGTGGCAGAGACGGCAGACAGCACCCAGCTGCGCGCGGAGCTTGAAAAGAGCATCGCACCCGTAGCCGGAGCCGTGGCCATCGAGCGCTGGCAGGTGCAGAAGGACTCCAGCGGCAAGGTGGAGAGCTACAAGGTGTGGGCACATCGATGAGGACAAAAACGATGCACAGGGCCGACATCATTCGAGTAAGCATGACACGAGTAAGCATGATTCGAGTACGCATGATTCCAGCACGCATGAGACGCATCGTATTGGCAACCGTTGCTGTAGCCTGTGGCGCGTGCGCACAGGCCTCCGCTCAGAGCTGCGACACGATGAAGGTGCTGGCGCAGATGGATGCTGCCGCGACGAAATTTCAGAGCGCGCAGGCAGACTTCAAGTGGGACGTTCTGCAGTCGGTCGTCGATGAACACGACATCCAGAGCGGGACTATCTACTTTGACCGCCACGCCGGCGCGACCTCCATGGCCGCCTACATCAAGCAGCCAGCAGCAAAGACGGTGCTCTACAGCGACGGCACGTTGACGCTGTTGCAGCCCGAACTCAAGCAGGAGACGCTGTTCAGCGCAGGTGCGAATCGTGGCCAGTATGAGAGCTTTCTCACCATCGGCTTCGGTGGCAGCGGCAAGGACCTGGCCAGCAACTGGGAGGTCACCTGCGAAGGCATGGAAGCCATCGATGGCACCCAGACAGCGAAGCTCGACCTGAAGCCGAAGCAAGCCAGCGTCGCCAATCTGTTTAAACAGGTGACGGTGTGGATCGATCCCGCGAAGTCGATCAGCCTGAAGCAGATCTTCTACGAGCCCTCTGGCGACAACCGCACTGCCACCTACACCAGCCTGAAGTACAACGCGAAGATTGCTGCGGACGTCTTCAAGCCCAAGGACAAGGGCTTCACCATTATCAAGAAGTGATGGCATCGAGACGTGCTGGCGCCAAGAGATGATGGCATTAAAAGTGATGGCACGAAGAAGTGAGCATGCAGTCCATCCCTCACAGGTTGTCATCCTAAGTAGTTGCGATCCCTCGCAGTCGTCATCCCTGGCAGGTGTCACCCGGCGTACTTGTCATTCCTCGCAGTTGTCATCCGGAGTAGTTGCCATTCTGAGCGCAGCGAAGAACCCGCAGTTCAACCACAACTAGATCCTTTGTCATCCCGACCGGAGCGGCGCAGCCGCGTAGCGGAGGGATCTGCTGTCCTTGGCTGGCCGCGCAGTGAAATCAGATCCCTCCACTGCGCTACGCTCCGGTCGGGATGACACGTATCCAAAGAGGTCCCGCTGCCGCAAGGGCAGCCACTCTGTCATCCTGAGCGCAGCGAAGGACCCGCATTTTGTTACGCCATCGGCTCGCGCGGCTTGAACGCTGCAGCCGCCAGGATGCACAGGATAGGGAAGGCTTCGATGGTGTACCGCGCCTCGGGCGCTTCGATGGTCGCCAGCAGCAGGCAGCGCAGCAGGCAGTAGCCCAGCATTGCCGCCATCAGCATGGCGTCGCTCCGGTGTAACCGCCATGCGCCGGCTGCCGCCACCAGGATGTACGCCAGGTTCAGCCCGGCATAGGCTGCGGCAAATTCTGTCTCTGCGTTGTGCCTGCTGAACTCCCACCAGCGCAGTTCTATGTTCAGTATTTCCGTGCGCGGCCGCAGCCACATGTCCACCACTCGCAACAGTGGAAGTAGCAGATAGCTGCGCACAGGATGCATTCGCTCGCGCTCCGCCGCCAGCGCATCGAAGCGTCGATCGAGCGCGGGATCGACAGTCGTGGCCTCGTTGTAAGCGTTGAACAGCGCCACCGTCTGCTCGCGCTGGTCCGGCGAATCGAAGGCCCGTGCCGGCAGCAGGTTCACGTCCATCGGCCCTGTCTCCACGTTCCAATAGATCTCAGAGGTAGAGGCGAAATCGACGATCCAGGTCTTCATCCAGCGCTGGAAGCCAGGCGCGGTGAACTCGCCGGGGTCGACGGCATAGCGCGGCGCCAGCGGTTCCAATATGTGGAAGGTGTGCAGATTGCGCACCGTCCAGGGCACAAAGGGCAGCAGCGACAGCACACCAGCCGTCAAGGCCATGCGCCATGCCCGGGCGCGTCCCAACGGCGGGCCGCCAGCCACAGCGCGGTTCGCAAACGCGACGATCGCGACAAAGCAGGCCACCGCCAGCAGCGCGCCGTCCGGGCGCAGCAGCGTCGCGTAACTCCAGACGGCGGCCAGCACCAGCACCGGCTTCCATCCTGGCCAGCGCTCAAGCCACACCATGCAGAAGCAGGCAGCGGCCACGCAGAAGATGGAGAGTGTTTCGCTCAGCGGCGCAGCCACATAGTTCGCTGTGAAGGGGCAGAGCGCAGCCAGGTACAAGGCAACCATCGCCGCCCGCTGGCCCGCCAGCAGCAGCACTGTCCCGGCCACAATCAACGCGGAGATCAGATCGATCGCCACTTGCAGGTACAGCACCGCGCCGTAATGGTCAACGCCGAAGATGCGGAAGCATGCCGCCAGAAAGAGCGGATAGCCAGGCAGCCGGATCAGCGTGGGATGCACAACTGGCGTTCCGCTGGCATAGCTCGTCACGCCGTAGACGCCATGCAGCAGCCAGTTCTTGGCGATGTCGCCATAGATGAGGCCATCGCCATTGACCTGCGGCAGGTGCCAGATGAACCAGAGCCGCAGCGCGGCGCCCAGGGTCAGCGCCAGCAGCGCGAGTGAACAGGTCAGGTACGGACGGCGCATTCGTTCGCATCATACAGAGGGCAAAGCGATTGCGAAGTTTGGTCGAGCGCGTGCGACCCTGTACCCTGAGACTAAAGCGATTCTCCTGATGCTGTGAGACAACAAGAGTACCTCGGCGTGGCCTTTCCTCGAAGAAAGGCCACAGGAGCGGCTGCTGGACGGTCTACACCTACAGGAGAATTGCTTTAGCCCATGAGTCGTCAGATCTTCTACGATCCCGAGCGCAAGCGATGGAAGCGGCTGCGGCGCGTCCTCGATCTGACCGCCGTCGCCTCCACCCTGCTGCTGCTGGCATTTTTCCTGGGCGTTATTCATCGCGAGCAGCTGCCAGACCTGCTGCTCCCCGCACAGAAGCGCAACTACAAGGCGGTCAAAGGAAGGCAGACGCCAGAGGCGCGCAGCCGTGCCGCTGCCGCCCGCGCGGCCCGGCGCAGGACCAATCGCAAGCCGTCCGACATTCCACTGAACACTGGCGAAGGCCTCCGCGGCGCCTTCTATCAGGACGAGAACCCGGCCAGCTATTCGTCGCTGAAGCAGCACCTGCACCAGATCGATATGCTCTTCCCGGTGTGGCTGCATGTGAATGACACAGCCGGCACGCTGATGGCTGCTGTCTCCATTGCGCCCGCGCATACCTATCGCGTGGTCGATGCCAACGGCACGGTGCACGGCGTTGACCCGGAGAACAAGGTGGCCAACGCCATCGCCAGCGCGCACCAGGACACAGAAATCTTTCCGCTCATCAGCAACTACAACGCGCTTACCGGCGATTGGGACAGTACCGTGGGCCCCATGCTGAACAGCGCGGCGGCGCGGCACAATCTGCGCCAACAACTGGACAAGTTCCTCGCCGCGAATCTCACCTACCGCGGCATCTCGCTCGACTTTGAAGAAGTGCCCGACCAGGCCGAAGCGGGATACCAGGCGCTGATGGCGGAGCTCTACGCAGACTTCTCTCCCCGCGGACTGCGCTTGTACATCAACGCGCCCACCTCCACCCCATCGAAGATGCTGGCGTTCGAGGCGCAGCACACCGATGGCATCGTGCTGATGAACTACGACGAGCACGAGAACACCTCCGAGCCCGGCCCCATCGCCTCTGAGGATTGGTTTGAAAGCAACCTGCGCCGCGTGCTGAAGATTGTGCCCAAGCAGCGGCTGATCTGCGCCATTGGCAACTATGCGTATGACTGGACCATGCCGCTGCCCAATGGCAAGGGCCGCGCATCGCAAAAGGTAATCTCTGCCGAATCGCTGAGCGTGCAGGATGCCTGGCAGCATGCCACGGACGCCGAGGCGGATCTCTCCTTTGCCGGCGACGAACTGAACCCGCACTTCGCCTACGACGACGAAGACGCGCAGGTGCGCCACCAGGTGTGGGTGCTGGACGGCGTGACCGCGATGAACGAGATGCGCGCCGCACGCCAGTTGGGGCTGCAAACCTATGCCATCTGGGCACTGGGCATGGAAGACCCCTCAGTGTGGAATGTGTGGGACAAGCCGGGAACACCCGATGTTCAAAAGACGCTGGAGAAGGTGCCTGCGGGCAACGATCTGGACAACGAGGGCGAAGGCGACGTCCTTCACATCACCGGCCTTCCGCATCCCGGCGCCCGCACTATCAGCATGGATGCCGCCAATCAGACGGCGACCGATGAGTTCATGCAGAGCTATCCGCAGCCCTTCACTATCCAGTACTACGGCTACCACCCGGACAAGGTAGCAATCACCTTTGACGATGGCCCGGACCCCAAGTGGACGCCAAAGATCCTGGACATACTGCGCGCCAGGCAGGTCAAGGCCGCCTTCATGGTCATCGGTGAGCAGGCGCAGAACCACGTCGGCCTGCTGCGCCGCTACGTACGCGAGGGGCACGAGATCGGCAACCACACCTTCACCCATCCCGACATCAGCGAGATCTCGGCACGGCAGGTGGAGTTGGAGCTGAATCTGACGGAGCGCCTCTTTGCCAGCAAGGTAGGCATCAAGCCGCTCTACTTCCGTCCCCCATACTCCATCGATCAGGAGCCGGACACCAGCGACCAGGCAGCGCCCGCGTATCGCATTCAACAGATGGGCTACACCATCATCGGCGACAAGATCGACACCGACGACTGGAATGAGCATCCGCGCAAGACAGCGCAACAGATTACCGCCCGTGTGATGGAACAGCTCAATACGATGAAGACGCGCCCGGTGCTGCGCGGCTCCATCATCCTGATGCATGACGGCGGTGGTGACCGCTCCGCTACTGTGGCCGCGCTGCCCCTGCTCATCGACACGCTACGCGCCAGCGGCTACCAGATCGTGCCCGTCTCCGAGCTGATGGGCAGGACCACCGCTGAAGTAATGCCCGCGCTCACGCCCAACCAGCGCTGGCAGGCCCGCGTCGACTCGGTTGCCTTCTTCTTCTTCGCCTTCTTCAGCCGCTTCGTGGTCATGGTCTTCTTCATCGGCGATGTCCTGATGAGCGCGCGGCTGCTGGTCATTGGCGTCTTCGCGCTGATCGATCGGCTGCGCCATCGCCACGTGATAGAGGTTCCCGGAGGCTTCCTGCCCCCGGTCGCCGTGCTGATCCCCGCCTACAACGAAGAGAAGGTGATCGTGCGCACCATCCGGTCGGTGCTCAACTCCGACTATCCGAACCTGCATGCGATCGTGATCGATGACGGCTCCACGGACCGCACCTACGACATCGCCTGTGAGTCCTACCGCGACGAGATTGCCGCAGGCCGGCTGCAGGTACTCAGCAAACCCAACGCCGGCAAGGCAGAGGCGTTGAACTTCGCCATCGCGCGGCTCACCGAAGATTTCTACGTTGGCATCGACGCTGACACCGTGATTGCCCGCGACGCTGTGTCAAAACTGATGTGCCACTTCGCTGATCCGCGCGTGGGGGCGGTCGCCGGCAACGCCAAGGTGGGCAATCGCGTGAACCTGTGGACGCGCTGGCAGGCGCTGGAATACATCACCAGCCAGAACTTCGAACGCCGCGCGCAGGACCTGTTCAATGTGGTCACCGTCGTCCCGGGCGCCATTGGCGCATGGCGCACGGAGCCAGTCCGCCATGCCGGCGGCTACCCCGTCAATACTGTCGCCGAAGATGCTGATCTGACTATGAACCTGCTGGAGCAGCGCTACAAGGTCATCTACGAAGATCAGGCGCTGGCATTTACTGAAGCGCCTATCGATGCCCGCGGACTGATGCGGCAGCGCTT
>JBBRLT010000081.1:0-14227 GCA_038231235.1 Terriglobales bacterium | reverse complement strand
CAACAACATGACGAACACGCTGGCCACCTTCGCCGATCAGGTGACCACCGTTACCCGCGAAGTGGGCGTCGAAGGCCGCCTGGGTGGCCAGGCCAACGTGCCGGGCGCTGCCGGTACGTGGAAGGATCTGACCGGCAACGTGAACCTGTTGGCTGATAACCTGACCAACCAGGTACGCGCGATCGCTGAAGTAGCCACCGCTGTCACCAAGGGCGATCTCACCCGTTCGATCCAGGTGGACGCCCTGGGCGAGGTGGCTGAACTCAAAGACAACATCAACACCATGATCGACAACCTCCGCCTGACTACCGATCGCAATACGGAGCAGGACTGGTTGAAGACCAACCTGGCGCGTTTCACCAGCATGCTGCAGGGTCAGCGCGATTTGAGCACGGTGGGACGCCTGCTGCTGTCGGAGCTGGCGCCACTGGTCAATGCTCAGCAGGGCGTGCTCTATCAGATGGAGTCGGAGGAGACTGCCACCCTGATGCTGCTCTCCTCCTTCGCCAACTCGGCCGACGGGCATCCCGACGCAGTCAGCATTGGCGAAGGTCTGGTGGGCCAGTGCGCGCTCGACAAGCGCCGCATGCTGATCAGCGATCTGCCGGACAATACAGTGCCGATCCGTTCCGGCCTGTTCGAGGCCATCCCGCGTAATGTCATCGTGCTGCCGGTGCTGTTTGAAGATCGCGTCAAGGCAGTCATTGAACTGGCCAGCCTTAGCGCCTTCACCACTTCGCACCTGGCCTTCCTGGAGCAACTCACGGCCAGCATCGGCATCGTGCTGAACAGTATCGAAGCCACCATGCAGACAGAGGGCCTGCTCAAGCAGTCGCAGCAGCTCGCTGTCGAACTGCAGACGCAGCAAAAGGAGCTGCAGCAGACCAACGAGCAACTGGCGCAGAGGGCGCAGCAGCTGGCTGAGCAGAACGCCGAAGTCGAGCGCAAGAATCAGGAGATCGAGCAGGCGCGCGGCGCGCTGGAAGAAAAGGCCAAGGAGCTGGCGCTTACCTCGAAGTACAAGTCGGAGTTCCTCGCCAATATGTCGCACGAGCTGCGCACCCCCCTCAACAGCATCCTGGTGCTGGGCCAGCAGCTGGCAGAGAATCCGGACAGCAACCTGAGCAACAAGCAGGTGGAGTTCGCGCGCACCATTCACGGCGCCGGCACCGATCTACTGAACCTGATCAGCGATATCCTCGACTTGTCGAAGATCGAATCCGGTACTGTGTCGGTGGAGGCCGAGGAAGTCTTCTTCGCCAGTGTCATCGAGATGGTGGCACGGCCATTCCGGCACGAGGCAGAGAATCGCAAGCTGTCCTTCGAGGTCGACGCTGCTGTTGATCTGGCGCGCAGCATGGTCACCGACTCGAAACGCGTGCAACAGGTGCTCAAGAATCTGCTCTCCAACGCGTTCAAGTTCACCGAAACCGGCACCGTGAAGCTCAGCGTCTGCCACGCTACCGGCGGATGGACAGCACAGCACCCCATCCTCAAGGCGGCTGCATCGGTCATCGCGTTCGAGGTCGCGGATACCGGCATCGGTATCCCGACGGAGAAGCAGAAGATCATCTTCGAAGCCTTCCAGCAGGCCTCGGCCGGCACCAGCCGCAAGTACGGCGGAACCGGACTGGGGCTGGCGATCAGCCGCGAATTGGCCAGCCTGCTGGGCGGTGAGATTCAACTGCGCAGCACTCCGGGAGAGGGCAGCGTCTTCACCCTGTACCTGCCGCAGACCTACGTTGGCCCATCGACGCAGATCATCGCCGCATCGGGCGAGTTGCGCGAGCGGCCGATCATCTCGCTGCCCCTCGCGACACTTGTGGCCAACGAACCAGTCATAGATCCCATCATCGATGACCGCAACAATCTGCAGGAGGGCGATGCTGTCCTGCTGATCATCGAGGATGATCCGCATTACGCTCGCATCCTGCTTGAGCTGTCGCGGGGCAAGGGCTTCAAGGTGCTGGTCGCCTTGCGCGGCACCGAGGGACTGGCGCTGGCGCGCGAGTTTCATCCTGCAGCCATCTCGCTCGACGTATCGTTGCCGGACATGCTGGGCTGGACGGTGCTGAACCACCTGAAGCAGGACCCCATGACACGTCACATCCCGGTGCAGATGCTCACCCTGGATGAGGACTGGCATCACGGCTTGTCCCACGGCGCCTTCGCCTTCGTCACCAAGCCGACATCTGGCGAAGGCCTGGAAGCTGCCATCGGGCGCATTCGCCAATTTGTCGCTCCGCGCCGCAAGCGGCTGCTGGTCGTGGAAGACGATCGCGCGCAGCAGGTCAGCATCGAAGCACTGCTCGGCGATACTGACATCGACCTCGAAGTCGTCGCGACCGGGGGCGAGGCGCTGGCGGCCGTCGAAGCCGGCGGGGTGGATTGCATGGTCCTCGACCTGCGGCTCCCCGATATGACCGGGTTCGAACTGCTGGAACGGATAGCGCAGACGCCGAAGGGTAGCGAGTTGCCAGTGGTTGTCTTCACCGGCAAGGACCTCAGCGCAGAAGAGGATGCGCGTCTGCATATGCTGGCCCGCAGCGTTGTGGTGAAGGACGTGGAGTCGCCAGAGCGGCTGCTGGATGAGACCTCACTGTTCCTGCACCGCGTCATCACCGACCTGCCGCAGGAGAAGCAGAACATGCTGGACCGCCTGCACCAGTCCGACGAGGTGCTGATCGGCCGCAAGGTGCTGGTGGTAGACGATGACGTCCGCAACATCTTCGCGTTGAGCAGCGTACTGGAGCGCCGCGGCATGACCGTGCTGACTGCTGGCACCGGTCACGAGGCGATTCAGATGATTGAATCCACCGGCGATCTGGGCATCGTGCTGATGGACATCATGATGCCGGAGATGGATGGGTATGAGACGATGCAGGTTATCCGCCAGAATCCGCAGTTCCGTCGCCTGCCCATCATTGCGCTCACCGCAAAGGCGATGAAGGGAGACCGTGAGAAGTGTCTGGATGCAGGCGCCTCCGAATATCTGGCCAAGCCGGTCAACACCGAGCAGTTGCTCTCGGCACTGCGTATGTGGTTGCATCGCTGAGTACACAGCAGAATCTCGAAAGCGGGGAATTTCATTTGAGCGGATATAAAGTCCCACAACCCGCACTCGTGGCTGGAAAGGGCAAATGAGCAGGCACGATCAGGCGAACATCCTCATGGTGGACGACCAGCCGGGCAAACTGCTCACCTATGAAGCCATTCTGAGCGGGCTGGGCGAGAACCTGATCCAGGCCCGTTCTGCCCGTGAGGCGCTGGAGATCCTACTTAAGCAGGACATCGCGGTAGTGCTGATGGACGTTAGCATGCCGGAGATTGACGGCTTCGAGCTCGCGGACATGATGCACAACCATCCGCGCTTTTTGAAAACGGCCATCATCTTCATTTCTGCTGTTCACCTGACGGACGTCGACCGCATCAAGGGCTACCAGAGTGGCGCGGTGGACTACATCTCCGTGCCCGTAGTGCCAGAGCTGCTGCGCGCCAAGGTCAGCGTGTTCGCCGAGCTGCACCGCACGCAACGCCAGCTGGAGCGGCTGAATCGCGAGCTTGAAGAGCGCGTGCAGCAGCGCACGGAAGAGATTCGCATGCTGAACAGCCAGTTGGAGCAGCGCGTCGCCGAGCTGGAAACCATCATGCAGGTGCTGCCCGTAGGCGTCGCCGTGGCGCAGGATGCGGAATGCCGCGACATCACTGCCAATGCCGCCCTGCGCGACCTGCTGGCTGCCCCGCCGGAAGAGAACATCATCCTTGCCGCGCGCGATGGCGAGACGCTGCCCCACGAGATTTACCAACAGGGGCGCCGCTTGGATGCCAACTCACTGCCGCTGCAGCAGTCCGCGCGTACGGGCCAGCAGCTGGGCAGTATGGAACTGGAGATTCGACGCCAGGGCAAGGATGCGACCTACGTATTGGCTAGCGCGAAGCCCTTGTTCGGCGAGGATGGCAATGTTCGGGGTGCTGTTGGCGCATTCTTTGATGTCACCAGCCGCAAGCAGTTGGAAAATCTGCTGCGTGAACGCGCCGATCTGCTGGAACTGGCCACCGAAGCGATCATGGTGCGTGATTTGAACGGCGTACTGCTGTTCTGGAATGCAGGCGCGGAGGCGCTCTATGGTTGGCGTCGCGCGGAGGTCCTGGGGAAAAACATTCACGACATTCTGAAGACGCGTTTCTCTCCCGACTCGCTGGACATGGAACAGATCTCCTACGATCCCGCCATGAGCGGGAACTGGCATGGAAACCTGGTGCAAGTCACGCGCGAGGGGCATGAGATCGTGGTTGCCAGCCGGCAGGCACTCAAGGACGAGGGCAACGCAATCCTGGAGATCAATCGCGATATTACTGCGCAGCTGCGCGCGGAAGATGCACTGCGCCGCACCGAGCGGCTGGCCGCCATGGGCCGCGTCGCCGGCATCATCGCGCATGAGATCAACAACCCGCTGGAAGCCATTACCAACACTTTCTATCTCCTAAAAAATCACCCATCGCTGAACGAAGAGGCCCGCTACTTCGCGCGACTGGGTGAGGAAGAGCTGCTCCGCGTGTCGCACATCACTCGCCAGACGCTGGGCTTCTATCGCGAATCGAAGGATGAGGTGGAGGTCTCGCTCTCGCAGTTGCTCGACGACATCCTGGACCTGCAAATGAGACGGCTGGAGCTGAGTAAAGTCACCGTGTCCAAGCTGTACAGCAGCAGCGGCGTGATTCATGGCTTTCCGGTTGAACTGAAGCAGGTATTCCTGAACTTGATTGGCAACGCCGTGCAAGCAATGCCCGATGGCGGCACGCTGCGGTTGCGTGTGCTGGAGCAGGCTCCGATGGAGAATCGTCCCGCGGGTATCGCCGTGTCCGTGATCGATACGGGTCATGGCATTCAGCCAGAGCACGCACGGCAGCTATTCGAGCCCTTCTTCACCACCAAATCCACCAAGGGAACTGGGCTTGGCCTGTGGATCAGCAAGGGCATCGTGCAGAAATATGGTGGCAGTATTCGTTTCCGCAGTACGCGTTTTGAGTCGCGAAACGTCACCTGCTTCAAAGTCTTCCTTCCAGACTCGAACGGCGGCAGGCTCGCGACGGTGACAGCCGGGGACTCCCGCCGGGCGTACTCGCAAATGGCCGCCTCGGTGGCCGGGAGATCCAGTGTCAGCGACGACTAACGCAATCATCTTGTGTGTCGACGATGAAGAGATTCCGAGGACGCTGCGCAAGTTGATCCTGGAGCAGCAAGGCTACACCGTCATTGCCGTCACCTCCGGCAGGGAGGCGCTCGACAAACTCGCAGAAAGCTCCTTCGATCTCGTTCTGACCGACCAGATGATGCCGGGCATGCTGGGCACGGAGCTCACCAGGCAAATCAAGCAAATAATGCCAGGCCTGCCCGTGGTCATCGTCTCCGGAGTAAACGAGCTGCCGCCCGATGCCTCCTGCGCAGATCGCTTCATCAGCAAGATTGAGGGCCCGGCCGCACTTTTCCACGGGATCGCCGATGTGCTGCAGCAGTACCGCACGGCCAGCTGAACTTATTCGTGCAGCAGCGACTGAATAGACAGCATCGCCTCGTCAAGCTCTGCGATCGGCACACATTCCCGCGAACTATGCGCAGTGCGCATATCCCCCGGCCCCCACACCACGACCTCCTGCGCCACGCGATGCAGCACGCTCGCCTCGGAACCAAATGGGATTGCGATCGAGCAGCGTCCGCTGAGCGCTTCGAGCGTCCGCACCAGAGCGGCATTTCCATCTGTCTCAAAGCCGCTCTGCTGCCGCAACACTTCCACCTCACAGTGAAAGTCCTGGTCTTGCTGCTGCATGCGGTGAACGATCTCTCCCAGCATCTGCGGGACGGCGCCGGCGTCGTCGCCGGGAATGGGCCGCCACTCCAGCAGGAAGCTGCAGCGGCCGGGGACGATGTTCTTGGCGGCGCCACCTTCGATCGTGCCGATGTTGAGCGTGGTATAGGCGGGGGAGAAGAAGGGGTTCTGCTGCTCTGCCATGCGCTCGCTCAAGGCTTCGATCTCTCCAATCAACCGGGCCGCGTCGAAGATGGCAGATCGTCCCTGATGCGGATGGGCGCTGTGTGCTTCGGTTCCAAACACGGTGACCTTTGCCAGACAGTAGCCTTTGCCCGCACGCGCTGGAGCAAGGGATGTTGGCTCGCCGATAATCATCTGTCGCGCGCGCACCGTGCCTGCGGCAAGCAGGCGATGCGCGCCCTGGCACCCCGTCTCCTCGTCCGCAGTCAGTACGATCCGCACCTCGCGCGCGATGGCAGAGGAAGGAACCTGGCCTGCTGCACTCAGCAGACACGCGAGAAAGCCCTTCACGTCGCAAGCGCCGCAGCCGTGTACAGCACCGTCCCGCACTGCAGGATCAACTGCCTCCGCCCAGTCGGCAGAGTAGGGAACTGTGTCGGTATGGCAGACAAACGCGAGATCGGCGGATGCCGCAAGCGCATCCTGTCCTGAAGGGGCAGCGATCAGGTTGACTTTCTCGGCGCCGCGTTCGTCCAGGTGTACCTGCTCGACCGCGGTCCATTCCGCGACCTCAAGAGCAGCGCGTGCATAGTCGATCAACGGACGATTTGAGAGCGACGATACAGATGGCATGCGTATCAGGTCCAGCAGCGAATCGACGACGCTCTTCATCGAGCAAGGCCCCACACGCGCGCATGCAGTTCGCGATATCGCGCGACGATCTTCGCATGCAGGGAATGCTGCTGATCGTGCACAACATGCTGTCCCTGCACGATGACGTCGCGGATCGCTGCTCTGCCCATCGAGAACACGAGCATGGGCAGCAGGTCTTCTGGCGAGTTGCCCGCGATGGCGAGATCGTTCAGATCGACGGTGAAGCCGTCAGCGAATGATCCCGGAACAAACTCTCCTGCCGGCAAGGCGAGCGCCTCGGCTCCGTTGCGCGTGGCACACGCGAATAGCCGCTCTGCGAGCAGCTTTCCATGGATCAGATCCAGGATCGCGCGTTGCTGGTCGCGCAGGCGCAGGTGGTAATCGAGCTCGCGTGCGTCCTCCATCGGGTCAATCTGCGCCTGGCTGTCGGAGCCGAGAGCGACGCGGATGCCAGCGGCCATCACCTGGTCTGCGGCAAGAATTCCATCGCCCAGATTGCGCTCTGTGGTCGGGCAGGAGCAGATACTTGCGCCCGAGGCTGCAAACTGCGCGATCTCATCGGGGCGCAGATGAATCGCGTGCACTGCAGTGAAGCCCGGTTGAAGTATTTGATTGCGGCTGAGCAGTTCGACCGGCGTCGAGCCATACTCGCGCATGCAGGCATCGTTCTCCGCAATCTGCTCGGCGACATGCATGTGCACGGGCAATTTGCGGCCGCGAGCCCACGCTGCGATCTCCACCAGATCCTCAAGCGGAACAGCGCGGATGCTGTGCGGCGCAACGCCAAAGTGCACACGCTCTTCCTCCCCGGACGCCCATGCCAGCAGCGCCTCCATGTTGCGAAGAAAATCCTTCGTCGATTCAATGAAGCGCGTCTGGCCGGGATCGCGCGCCACCTCGAAGCCGGAGCGCTGGTAAGCACTGCGCAGCAGAACAATGCGGATGCCCACGGATTGGGCTGCAGCGATGACTTGCCGGCTCAACAGATTTGGATCGTCATAGGGATTCCCCTTCGGATCGGTATGCAGGTAGTGGAACTCGCCAACGGTGGTGGTGCCTGCCAGCAACATCTCCAGAAACGTCATGCGTGCGACGTCGTAGACATCTGCCGGCGTCAGCTCTGCCGCTGCGTGATACATGGTGCCGCGCCAGCTCCAGAAGTCGCGCCCACTCACTGCGCGCGATTCAGCGCGGCCGCGGATCAGCCTCTGGAAGCTGTGCGAGTGCGCATTGACGAAACCAGGCAACAGCGCCTTGCCGCGCAACGCAATGATGTTGTGCGCACCAGCATCCCGGCTGGCGACGATCCGCTCCACGCGCCCGTCCGCCTCCACCAGCAAAACGCGATCACTGACGAACGCGCCATCGAGATACAGCAGGTCGGGCTGGTATGCAGTGCTCACGGCGTCACCTTCTCTCCGCCTACCCATACCTCGCGTAACGGATTCTCGCCCAGCGTATAGATCAGCTCCCGCCAGTCGCTTCCTTTCAGCACCAGGAAGTCTGCGCGCTGCCCGGGCTCGATCCTTCCCGTATCGGCCAGACCCAACGCACACGCAGCGTTTACCGTACCGGCGACCAGCGCTTCCTGCGCGGTCAGGCAGTTCAAGCGCACGGCCAGCGCGAGCGCCATTGCGGCAGAGAAGACCGGGCTCGAGCCAGGATTCAGATCAGTGCCCACAGCGACAGCCGCACCCGCATCGATCAGCTTGCGGCCCGGCGCTGCAGGGATGCCGAGGTGCAGCGAGACTCCAGGCACGATCGTCGCGATGGTTGCGCTCGCAGCCAGCACTCCAAGCTGCTCTGGCACACACGCCTCCAGGTGATCCACGCTGAGCGCCCGCAGCTTTACGCCGAGTTCAAGCCCGCCAATGCGCCGGAACTGCTCTGTGTGCAGCTTGATCGCAAGGCCGTGCTGCATCGCGCACCGCAGCATGGTCTCTGCTTCATCGGCGTGCCAGGCCTCCTGATCCACGAAGACGTCGACTGCGCTGGCGAGCTTTCTCGCAGCCACCTGCGGGATCAACGACTCACACACATCGGCAACATAAGCTGCGCGGTCTGCCGGGTTCTCCGGTGGTACATGGATCAGCAGCGTGGCCAGAATGCGCGCGCGGGTGGCCTTGCGCAGCTCGTCAATGGCTTCAAGCATCGCGATCTCAGCAGCGGGTGTGAAGCCGTAGCCGGACTTCACCTCAATGGTGGTTGCTCCGGAGTGCAGCAGGCTGGCAATGCGCGGAGCCGCCAGCCGGACCAGCTCCTCGCGACTGGCGCCAGCAGTAGCGCGTATGCTGCTGCGTATGCCGCCCCCCGCGCGCAGAATCTGCTCGTAGCTCTTGCCCGAGGTGCGTGCTTCGAAGTCTGCCAGCCGGTCACCCGCCCACATTGCATGCGTATGCGGATCGATCAGCGCGGGCACGACAGCACGGCCGCCCACATCAACGGTCGATGCTGCGCTGCCATTCCAGTCCCGCGCTCTGCCCATCCACACAATGCGCCCGGCGGTGATGGCAAAAGCAGCGTCGTGAGTAATAGCAAGCTTGCTCATGGCAGAGCCGTGGTGCGGGCCAGGGCCGCTGGCGGTGACCAGTTGCGCGATGCCGGTGATGAGCGTGTCTGAATTCATCGAGTCTGGTTCATCAGGATGGTTAGCGATGCGCGCGAATGCTGGGCAGATCGAGACCACGTTCCCGCGCGGTGGCAAGCGCCTTCTCATAGCCCGCGTCGGCGTGACGAATGACGCCCATCGCCGGGTCGTTAGTCAGACAAAGGCGCAGCCGCTCTTCGGCCTCATCGCTGCCGTCGGCGACCGCCACCAGGCCGGCGTGCTGACTGTAGCCCATGCCCACGCCGCCACCATGATGGAAGCTCATCCACGCCGCGCCGCTTGCAATTCCAGTTGCAAAGTTCAGCAATGCCCAGTCGGAGACAGCATCTGAGCCGTCGAGCATCGCCTCCGTCTCGCGGAAGGGGCTGGCGACGGAGCCGGCATCTAGATGATCGCGGCCAATCACGATCGGTGCGCTTAGCCGCCCATCGCGCACCATCTGATTGAACAGCCGTCCAGCACGGTCGCGCTCACGATAGCCCAGCCAGCAGATGCGAGCCGGCAGCCCTTGAAACGCAATCTGCTTTGAGGCGAAGCGCAGCCACTCATTCAAACGCTTGTCATCCGGGAACAGCTCGATCAGCGCTTCATCCGTCTTCGCGATGTCTGCCGGATCGCCGGAGAGCGCAACCCAGCGAAAGGGCCCGCGCCCCTCACAGAAGGAATCGCGAATGAACGCAGGCACAAAGCCCGGATAGTCGAAGGCATCGGCCACGCCGGCCAGCTTCGCCTGCATACGCAGATTGTTTCCGTAGTCGAATGCGATTGCGCCGCGCCGCTTCATCTCAAGGATCGCGACGACGTGCTGCGCAATGGAGGCCTGCACGCGTTGCTTATATGCTGCGGGCTGCTGCTCCCGCAGCTGATTCAGATCTTCATCGGCGCGCGCAATGGGAAGATAGCCCCACATCGGATCGTGCGCGCTGGTCTGGTCAGTCACCAGGTCGGGAGTGAAGCCAAGCGCCACCATCTGCGGCAGCACCTCTGCTGCGTTGCCCAGCAGGCCGATGGACACTGCCTCCTTGCGTCCCTTGGCTTCGAGCGCCAGCCGGATGGCTTCGGGCAGCGAGTGCGTCGCCTGGTCCAGGTAGCGCGTCTCCATGCGTCGCTCCATGCGGGTCGCGTCCACTTCGACGTTGATGCTCACGCCGCCCGCGAGCTTCACTGCCAGCGGCTGCGCGCCGCCCATACCGCCCAGGCCGGAGGTCAGCGTGATGGTGCCGGCGAGCGTGCCGTTGAAATGACGCTGCGCCGCGCCGCGAAATGTTTCGTAGGTGCCCTGCAGGATGCCCTGCGTGCCGATGTAGATCCATGAGCCGGCCGTCATCTGCCCATACATCATCAGCCCGGCGGCATCCAGGCGATCGAACTCCTCCCAGTTGGCCCAGTGCGGCACCAGGTTGGAGTTGGCAATCAGCACCCGCGGCGCCAGCCGATGCGTCTCCAGCACAGCGACTGCCTTGCCGGACTGCACCAGCATGGTCTGGTTGTTCTCCAGGCGATCCAGCGTCTCCACGATGGTGTGGTAGCAGTCCCAGTTGCGCGCTGCCTTGCCGCGGCCGCCATAGACGATCAACTCTTCCGGCTTCTCGGCCACCTCCGGGTCGAGGTTGTTCATCAGCATACGCTTGGCTGCCTCCTGAATCCATCCCTTCGCCGTGCGGGTGTTGCCCCGCGCCGCACGCACCGGGGAATAGATGTGGGTCATCGAAGGGCCTCCGCTACTGCAAGTAAAGCTGGTCGCGTTCTAATCACCGCAAAGGATAGCAGGCAAGGGCGCGCGGCTGCCGGAGGGACGGTAGCGTGGGTGACGTCATCGCCCGCAGAATGAACACGGCAATCTGTGCGGGATAAGCAAGGAATGATGCCAAAACAATCGTTCCGGTCTGGACTGCGCATGCCTCGGATCGGCGGCCGCCTTTCACAGTAATATCCATCGCTTTTTATGCACAGCGCCAGCCTGGCCGGTGTAGCATGGCCCACCTATGAGCACGACCAACGAATCGATTCACCAGCCCAATCCAGCAATCATCTTTGAACACCTGAGCGCCTATCAGCACACTGCCGCCCTGAAGGCGGCGATAGAACTGGACGTCTTCTCCCAGATAGGCAGCGACCGCCGCAGTTCGGATGCAATTGCCAAAGCAGTAGGAGCCTCGCCGCGCGGGGTGCGCATCCTCTGCGACTACCTGGCCATCATGGGCTTGCTGGGGAAGGCCAAGGACGGCTACTCCTTATCGGCGGATGCGGCGGTCTTCTTGGACAAAAATTCCCCCGCATACATGGGCAGTGCGACGCGCTTCCTGCTGGAACCGCGCCTGATCTCCCCATTTCTGAACCTGGCGGATGTCGTACGCGCGGGAAGAACGACACTGCCCGACGAGGGAACCGTCAGCCATGACAACCCCATCTGGGTGGAGTTCGCAAAGCAGATGGCACCCATGGTCGCTCCCGCAGCGGCAGAGATTGCGGAATCTCTTGCCGGCCAGGGCGAGTTGCGGGTGCTGGATATCGCCGCCGGCCACGGACTGTTCGGCATCATGATTGCCCGCCACAATCCAATGGCACGCATCACCGCGCTCGATTGGCCGAACGTGCTTGCAGTGGCAACAGAGAACGCTGCGAAGTTCGGCGTTGCCGGCCGCCACACATTGCTCCCAGGCGACGCGTTCCAGGCAGATTTCGGCGGCCCTTATGACCTCATCATGGTTACGAATTTCTTTCACCACTTCGATCCGCCAACCTGCGAGGCGCTGATGCGCAAGATCTGCGCGGCGCTCGCACCCGGGGGACGCTGTGCGACGCTCGACTTCATACCCAATGACGATCGCATCTCTCCGCCAAGGGCCGGGGCGTTCGCCATGATGATGCTGGGCACGACCGAAGCGGGAGACGTGTATACCTTTGCTGAGTACGAGTCGATGTTTCAGAAGTCAGGGTTTCAATCGTCCCGGCTCCAGCAACTCAACAAAGCTCCGCAGGCTCTGGTCGTCAGCCAGAAGGCGTAGCGCGGTCACCCGTCCCGACATCGAGACTGCCTGGTCTCATCCTTTGCAAGGACGTTGAGGGCGGTGAAGCGAAAACAGCCCGCCGATGCGGATGGCGTGCGTGCGGCACAATTGACTACATCCCAGGAGAATTCTGGTGCAAAAGCGCTTTATCAATGCCGAGCTCGCACCGCAACCCGCCGCCGCATACAGTCAGGCGGTTGAGGTCAGTAGTGGGACTCGCATCCTGTTCATCAGCGGACCACTGGGCATGGAGGCGAATGGAACCACGCCGCCAAGCATGGAAGAGCAGGCGCGCCTCGTGTGGCGGAATGTCGTGGCACAACTGGAGGCCGCGGGCATGGGATGGGACAACCTCGTAAAGGTCACCATGATCATCCCGGACTCTGCTGAAATCCCGGCCAGCCGTCCGGCACGTGCAGAGGCATTGGGCGATCGCCGCCCTGCCAGTACCGTCATCGTCGCAGGCCTCGCAAATCCAGCCTGGAAGATCGAGATCGAAGCCATCGCATACGCCAAATGGGGTCCTTCGCACGTCTGCGAGCCAGGAGCAGCGTGCCACGTTAACCGAAGACCAGCAATTGGGAATGGTCAAAGTGCTATGTCCGAGTAGAGCTGCTGAAGGCGCTCCTCAAGCGGAAACTCAACATCCTCTGAGCGTTCCTGCAACGCAGCAAGCAAATCCTCATCTCCCAAAGGCAGTATGAGTCCACGGTCGTCCCGATAGGTATCGCGACAGCGCTGAACAAGGAGCCCATGGTTTTCTATACTTCTACACACCAGTAAGCCTACCTTTCCCCGATTAAATGAGAATCGACCACTGAGTTGGTCGACCTCCGGAATTCCCGATTTCGCGCCCATAGTTCTTGCACTCCACGAAGATGAAGGGACAAGGAAGCTGTGCTTGGTTGGGCAGACGTAAAAAGAAGCCTTCTATGGCGCCATTGTCGAAAGTGAGATCTATCCTTTTTCGTCCTTCATGTATTTCGCGCTCGACAATCGGGTTGGTAAGGCGGGGATACAAGAGAAAGTCTAGGATACTCACAGCCATGCGGTGGAATAGTGTAGCGTGATCCCGCCCGATCGGCACCTGCTGTAGTCTGTCACGCAGATAATGCGCGACTCCACTAACATCGAAATCAGAGAAATCCCTCAGAGGAACCGATTTTGCTCTTGTGCGGGGTGCTTCGCGGAACCGCCTAAACACCTCCGGGTGGGCGTTCGTAAAGGTGCTAAGAAATTCTTTGCTGAACGCAGCATTGCCTCGTTCGACAAGAGATTGTTTTGTGACGTACTCGCGGACTACACGCCCTCGTTTGATGGTTTGCTTGACGAGGGCACTCCTCATTCTCAGATGTTCATGTTGTAGAAAGTTAAGGATGAAATGCTGATGGAACTGCTGCGGAGTGTGTTTTTTTGAATACGAAACAACCGCCTTTGGGACTAAAAGTACACTCCGTCCATTCACCAAGAGCGCTTCACATCGTCCGCTCTCCCATTGGCGCTGAGCGGAATTCCAGTAGAAGCCGCTTGGAGCATTTTGCTCCATCGTAATGCCCCAGAGATTGCATTGCTGCTTGGTGTAATCGAGAAGGTGTCTACGGATGATATTGGTTGTCATGTCCGAGGTCTTATCCTTGTCTACCCCTTCCACGAAGATGCGGCAGTCCTCCAGATCGTTCAACAATCCCGTTTGTGCCGCTCTGCTCGCAACTAAACTGTCGAAAATCCTTTGGGCGTCCCCGTCGCCAATGCCATTACCCCGAGGCCTTCCTCTAGACATGCCAAGAAAGGTCTCGTTGGGTTCATGGAGGTAATCGAAGAGGGATCTAGGGCGTGTTAGCACTATCTGAGGGCTTCGACGATGAAGGCGAAAGCGAGGAAGCCGAGGAAGATGACATCGAGTTTCTCGAATCGGGAGAAGATGCGGCGGTAGCCTTTCATGCGGCGGAAGAGGCGTTCGATCT
>JBBRLT010000080.1:0-14232 GCA_038231235.1 Terriglobales bacterium | reverse complement strand
TCTCTGTACCTGGCTCACAACTAACGCATGCTTCTTCGGGCGTCCTCGACGAGGCTCCATGCCTCACCTTAAAACAACCACCTTTTATATACAATCTATTTATGACTCAGAAGACTAGCACCCACCCGCTTCAGGCAGAAGGGCCGGTGAGGAATCTCCCTCATCGGCCCTTTCGTTTGCTCTTTGGTATTGCGACCTGCAGGTCCTTCGCTTCGCTAACGATGACACGTGTGCTTCAGGCTTCGACTGCCTCTGCGTGGCGGCTGCGCGTCATCAGATAGTAGGTCACTGGCGTGACGATCAGGCTGAGCGCAATCGAGATTAGCAGGCCGCCAATGACCGAGATG
Source organism: Terriglobales bacterium (assembly GCA_038231235.1). Lineage (GTDB taxonomy): Bacteria > Acidobacteriota > Terriglobia > Terriglobales > Acidobacteriaceae > KBS-83. The sequence goes on along the minus strand of JBBRLT010000080.1, from coordinate 13,885 downwards.
GCCAGCGGCTGCAGCATCTGCGAGCCCGCGCCAAGCGCGAAGGCCAGCGGCAGCATGCCGCTGATGGCAGCGACCGCTGTCATCACGATGGGACGCAGCCGCCGCTGCGCTGCATGCAGCATCGCTTCGCGTGCTGGCACGCCCTGGCCGCGATAGGTCTCGTCCGCGTCCAGCAGCAAGATGCCATTCTTGGCCACGATGCCGATGATCATGATCAGGCCCATGAAGGACGCCACATTGAAGTTGGTGCCGGTGATGAGCAGCGCAAGCACCACGCCAGTGATCGACAGAACAGAGGAGGTCAGGATGGCGATGGGCGCGGCGAAGTTGCGAAACTCTGCCAGCAGCACGCCAAACACCAGCGCCAGCGCGAACAGCAGCACCCGCAGCAACTCATGGAAAGACTGCTGCTGCTCCTGATAGGTGCCGCCGTACTCCACGCGCACCGATGGTGGAAGGTGCATCTGGCCGACGACCTGTTTCACCTTGATGATAGCGGTGCCCAGGTCGGAGCCTTCGAGGCGTCCGGAGACGACCACCAATTGCTGCAGGTTTTCACGGCGTATCTCATTCTGCGGCGGCAGTTGCGTGATCTCTGCCAGGGAACCCAGGGTGGCCAGCTTGCCGCTGGCGCTGTTGAAGACAGTGTTCTGGATGGCGTCCAGTGACGAGCGGGTATCGTCGCCCAGGCGAACCCGGATGGTGTATGGCCGCTGATTGGCGATGAGCGGTCCGGTTGCAGCAAGGCCGTCCAGAATCGAGGTCGCGTCCTCTGCGACTTCCGTCGTTGTGAATCCCAGCCGTGCGGCAACCGTGGGCAGCACCTGGAAGTTCGTCGCTGGTCCGCTGATGGTGTTTTCGACGCCATTCTGCACATCGACCACGCCCTGAACCTTTCCGATAGCTGTGGCCACACGCGGGCCGAGCTGGTGCAGCAGCGCGGTATCGGTGGAGAAGATTTTTATCTGGACCGGTTCGGGCGAATTCGACAGATCGCCGATCATGTCCTGCAGTACCTGGACGAATTCGACATCCAGCTCCGGCTCGGTCTTCTTGATCTCTGCGCGCACATCGGCAATGACTTCGTCAATGCCGCGGCTGCGCTTGTTCTTGAGCTTCACTGAGAGGTCGCCCGTGTTTGCCTCCGTCACGGCGACCAAACCCAGCTGCAGACCGGTGCGCCGGGAGGTGCTTTCCACCTCTGGCGCGGCGCGCAGAATCTGCTCGACATGGGTCAGAACGCGGTCGGTCTCGGTCAGCGAGCTGCCTGCGGGCATGATGTAGTCCACGACGAATCCGCCCTCATCCATGGCCGGCAGCAGGTCAGAGCCCAGCTGCTTGTAACCGAACCAGCCGCCGAGAATGAGCACGACACAAGCCAATGCCAGCAGCAGTGGCCTGCCCAGCGCCCAATCAAGCGCGCGTGCGTGAACGTGCATCACGCGGCCCATCAGTTTGCCGGGCTCCTCATGTTTCTTCGTGGCCTCGGGCGATCGCTTGCGCAGCAGCACCAGGCTGAGCGCGGGGGTCCAGCTGAGCGCCAGCAGCAGCGAGGTCAGCAGCGCCGCCGTCATGGTAAGGGCGAGCGCGCGGAAGAAGCTGCCGGTAACGCCGGTGACCGCCACCAGCGGCAAGAAGACGACGACGGGTGTGAGGGTGGAGAAGACCAGGGGCCGCGTGACCTCAGCGATCGCCTTGCGCACCGCCATCACGCGCGACTCGCCGGAGTCGCGGTGGAGCACGATGTTCTCCACCACGACGATGGCGTCGTCGATTACCAGGCCGATGGCAGCCGCCAGGCCACCCAGCGTCATCAGGTTGAAGCTCTGGCCAATCAGCTTGAGAAAGACAACGGTTACCGCAATGGTGACTGGTATTACCAACCCGGCAATCAGCGACGAACTCCAGTCGCGCAGGAAAAGGAACAGGATGACGCAGGCGAGCAGCAAGCCGATCAGGATGGCATCGCGCACGCTCCGGATGCTCTCGCGCACCAGCTCGGACTGATCGTAGAAGGGCGCGAGCCTGACCCCCCTGGGCAGCTTCTGCCGCAGCTGCGTGATCTCTGCCGCCACACCATCCGCCACCGAGACGGTGTTGCTGGTGGGCTGGCGCGTGATGTTCACCAGCACCGATGGCTTGCCGTTCGCGGTGACGACGGTATAGACCGGCATCACGCCCCGCACCACCTTCGCCACATCGGCTACGCGGACCGGCGCACCGCCCGGCGTGGTCTTCACCACCAGCTGACTCAGCTGCTTCTCGTCGTGCACCTGGGCACCCACCAGGCCCAGGATGAGTTGATGGTTCGCCTCGTAGAGTCCCGGCGAGTCGATGATGTTCGAGGTATCCAGCGCGTTCGCCAGGTCAAGGACCGTGACACCGGATGCCTGGAGTCGCGCCAGGTCGGGGACCACGTGGTACTCCGGCACCTTGCCACCCTGTACCGTCACCTGGCTCACGCCGGGCACACGGTTCAGCGGCGGCTTCAGCTCATAGGTGGCCAACTCCCACAAGTCGGTCTGCGAAGTCGTGTCTGAGGTAAGCGAGTAGCCCAGGATCGGAAAGGTGGCGAAGGTCAGCCGGTTGGTCGTGATCTTCGCCGTGCGCGGCAGCGTCTGCTCCACCTTGCTGAGCGCGGCGTCTACCAGTTGCAGCGTCTGATACATATCGACGCTCCAGCTGAAGAAGAGGCTGATCTCCGCCGAGCCGCGGCTGGTGGTGGAACGCACTGTCAGCAACCCCGGCACGATGTTGATCGCATCTTCAATGGGCTTGGTGATGGTGACTTCCATCTGCTCCACCGGCATGACGCCGTTATCCACGCCGATCACCACACGTGGGAAGTTGGTGTCCGGAAAGACGGAGATGGGCACCTGCGTGGCGAAGTAAAGTCCGGCAATGGTCAGCACGGTCAGGAAGAAGAAGATGGTCCCGCGATATTTCAGCAGCCAGAACTGATCGTCCTGCGCAGAGGCCGGCGGCTCGACCGGCGGGGTCGCGTGCGGCTCCGCAGCACTCGGTTCTTGCGGCACGCCGGCGCGGCTCTCAGTGGCAGTTTCTGGCGTCACTTGGCGCCTCCGCCCTTGCTCGCACCCGGCTTGGCAGAGTCATCTTTCCCGCCTTTCTCGTCAGCGCCCTTGCCAGCGTCCGGCTTGGCCTTGTCGTCTTTGCCGCCCTTGTCCTCCTCATCGGCTGGCCCAACCTTCACCTTGGTGCCGTCCTCCAGTGCATAGGCTCCGCTATCGATCACCGTATCGGCCGTAGTAATGCCGCTCAACACCTGAACGCGCTCGCCATCCTGAATGCCCAGGGTCACCGGCTTGGCATGGGCTGCTTCATCGGCGCCCACCACCATCACGGTCTTCGTTCCGTCCTGCGCGGTCTGCACTGCGGATGCAGGAATGACCAGTGCGTTCGCGGCACTGCGTCCCACAACGGAGGCATGCACCGGCGTTCCCGCCTTCAGCGCGCCATCGCGATTGTTGATGCGCAGCCATACCTCGATAGTGGTGCTGCCGGGATCAAGCGCAGGGCTGATGAGCGCCACCTTCGCCGGAACCGGATCGGGTATGCCGGGCACCGTCACAGCAGCGGCGTCCCCCACCTTCATGTGCTGCGCAACTGTCTGGGCAATGTGCACCTTGGCCAGCAAGGAGGAGGTATCCATCACTGTCAGCAGAGTCGCGCCAGCCACAACAGTTTCGCCTGCGAACAAGGGCCGGTCGGTGACAGAGCCGGCAATGGGGCTGCGGATTTCGGAATACGCAACCTGTGCCTCTGCGCCCAGATACTTACCCTTGGCGGAGTTCAGCTGGCCGCGCGCCTGCTGGAGCGATGCTTCGCGGCTAACCTGCATCATCGATTCCAGATGCTTGGCCGCCGCATCGTAGGCGCCCTGCGCCTGCACCAGCGCCGCCTGCGCCGTATCCAGGTCGCGACCGGCGATCGCGCCCTCGGCAAAGAGCTGCTTGCGCGCGGTGACGATGCTCTGGTTCAAGTCCAGATTCGCCTTGGTCTGCTGCACGTCGAGCTGCGCCTTTTGATAGTCCTCGGGCACCTGCGCCCTGGTAGCCGTGGCGTAGGCGCCCTGGGCCGCGGTGTAGGTGCCCTGGTTGTCCAGGGCGGCCGCAGTCAGGTCACGATTCTCGAGCGTTGCCAGCAATTGGCCCGCCTTCACATGCGAGCCGCGCTGTACGTAAAAGCGGCGAACCGGCGCGCTGATCTTGGGGGAGAGGGCGGCCTGCGCCAGGGGTGACAGCACTGCGTCCACTGGGATGTGCTCGGCAATATCACCCTGCTCGGGGTGCTCTGCCTGCACATTCACCACAGGGGTCGCGGGCGGCTCCGGCTTGCTGCATCCAGCAAGCGAAGCTCCCAGCGCCAGGATGGCTACGGCCATCTGCCAATAGCCCGATGGGCTTGCCAGTGATGTTGCTAGCGTTCTCTGTCTCAAAGCGTCCCCGTCAGCGTTTGCAGATTGGCCAGGCCCGTCTGATACCTCACCACACTATCCTCACGCGCATTTTCCGTAGTGGTGAGTGCGGTCTGCGCATCCACCACTTCCAGCGCCGTGGCTTCGCCGCTTGCGTAGCGCAGCTTGGTGAGCCGCAGGCTCTCTGTAGCGGTCTGCACGCTCAACTCCAGGGACGCCAGCTGCCGCTGGGCCTCAGCGGCCTCCGCGTATCCTTCGTCCAGCGCGGCGATGGTGCGCCGCTGCGCCGCAGTCAGCGCAATGCGGGCGGCGTCGCGCCGGATCTCCGATTGCTTCACCCGATGTTCGGTAGCCAGCCAGTCCCACACTGGAATGGCCAGCGTCGCCGTGGCCGAGTACCCAAGGTTGTTCTCACCCTGGGAACCCTTCACCGCGAACTGCGCCGCGTCGATTCCGTAGTTGTAGTTCAGAACCAGATCCGGCAGGTAGGCAGCCCGCGCGCCGATAACACCCGCATCGCTGGCGCGCAGTGCCGCCAGCGCACTCTTCAACTCGACATTGTGCGCTGCAGCACTGGATTCGATTTCGACACGCGAGGGCAAGGTACGGGGAGGGGCAGGCGGCTGCGTTGCATACGGAGTGCGCGGGTCATTGAAGAGCAGCACACCCAGTTCGAGCCGCGCCTTGTCCGCAGCCAGTCGCGCATCGGCCAGGTCACGCTGTCGTTGCTGCTGCTGCAACTGTGCCTTCACCACATCTGCATGCGCTACCTCGCGCCCAGCTTCGCGCTTGCCCGTCAGATCCGCAAAGTTCGCGGCCTCGTCGGCGGCGCGCTGCGCCGCGGCCAACTTATGCTCGCGTGCAGAGACTCCGAAATACAAGCCCACCACAGCCGCGACCAGACCGCGCCGTGCAATCTCCAGCTCCGCGGCGGAGCGCGCCGCCGTGGCATTCGCGGCTTGCAGAGCGGACAAGCCCTTGAGCCCGAAAGTCTCAGTCACCGCTGCCTGGCTGGTGTATTCGTGCACAGCATTGTTGGCGATGAACACGATGGGCGCGGGCGTTACGCCGGCGGGGGTGCTTGCTCTGGTGGGGCGGCCCGTGGTGCCGTTCGACTCCGTGTACAGATATTGGTTCTGATACACAGCGTTGGGCAGCAGCGCTGCGCGGGCTATGGAGCGATCAAGCGCCGCGCTGCGCGCATCGGCCCTGGCGAGGACATAGGCCGGCGCGCTGCTCTGTGCGCGATGGATCGCTTCATCGAGTGTGATGACCTGCGCAGTTGCTGCATGGCCTTGTATCGCGCTCTGCGGATCTGTCTGAGCGAGACCGACGAGCGGAAGCACGGATGCCGCTACACAGATGGCCGCCCACGCGCGGCGAAGAAGTTTGAGCACAGTCATGAAGGTCTCAGGCTACCCGCTCTACATTAAGCCTCACTGAAAGAAGAAGTCCTTCCGTTGCGGCTATATACCCGGAGACTCAGATGCAACATCGTTTTGCTAATCCGAACGTCTTACGTTGCGTCCGCACATGGCCTGCCCTTCCGTATTGCGGTGAAAGCCGGCCGGCTTCCCGTTCGCTGCTAGGGAATCGCAGGCGGCCGTGCGTACTCGTCGCGCAGAACGGTCTGCCGGCTGACCAGCGGAATCGCCTGCCCCTGGATGTAGACCTGCTTCACGTCGGTGCGCACATCCAGCGGATCGCCATTCGCGACGACCACGTTCGCTGTCTTGCCGGCGTCGAGTGAGCCGAGCTGCTTGTCCACGCCCCAGATCTCTGCCGGCGTGAGTGTGATGGCACGCAGCGCATCGTCATAGGGCATGCCGTAGGCGACCGCCATGCCGGCCACGTAGGGCAGATTGCGCGTGAACTGTGCACTAGGCTGGCCGCTGGAACCGACAGAGGAGAACGCCACCCGCACACCGCGCTTCGCCAGCAGGCCGGGGGTCGCGTACACCGCATCGTAACGCTCGTTGGGCAGCGGGAAGTCGTAGATGGAGCTGAACACCACCGGGACCTTGTAGGCGGCAATCTCGTCCAGGATGTGCTGGGAGTGGGTGGCGCGATTCAACACGATCTTCAGGTGGAACTCCTGCGCGATCGACATGGCTGTCTCAATGTCATGGCCTTCGCTCGCGCTGACCACCACAGGCCGCTCACCAGCCAGATAGGGCAGCAGCGCCTCCGTCTTCAGCTCGCGCTTGAACTGCGGCTCCTCGCCCTTGCTGCCACCCTTCTGCCACTCCTCATGCTTCTGCTCTGCCGCATGCATCTTCACCCCGTAAGCCTGCGCATCGAGCAGCGCCTGCCGCAGTTGCGAGGCCAGACCCATGCGGGTAGAAGGAAATTTGTGCTCCATGCGCTCATTGCGGCGCTGTTCGCTGCCAAAGTTCAACGGCAGTGCGCAGTCGCGCTGGAGGATCATCGCATCGCGGCTCGAACCCGCCAGTTGGATGAAGATGTCCTGGCCGGGCAGCGTGTCGTCGGACCCCGGAGCCACGATGGCATTGGTGATGCCATTCAGCCGCGCCACGGGGATGCGCTCCGTCTCCGCATGGAAGGCGTCATAGACGTGCATCTGGGGCAGGATCTCATCGGAACGCTCGACCAGGTCGCGGTTGGAGGCATCGGCCTCCACCTCCACCAGTCCAAGCGATGTTTCAGAGTCGATCAGCCCGGGATACACCGTCATGCCGGTGGTATCCACCATCTCAGCGCCTTTGGGGACGCTGACCTTGCCAACCGTCCCCACTGCGGCGATCTTGCCATCGGTCATCACCAGCACGCCGTGCTCGATCGTGCCGTGCGAAACGGTCAGCAGCTTGCCGCCGCTCAGGACGATGCTATGCGGAGCACCGGCGGCTGGCGTAGACCTCTTGTCGACTTTATCTACACCTGCGGCATGGCCGAGCAGCGGGCTGAACAATAATGCGGTGGCAAGGGTGAGTCCTCGATGCAATCTCGGGTTCATTGCGCATCTCCATCGTCGGCTGCGCCAAAGTCACCCGCGCTGTGCATGGCGCCGTCAAAATGCGGCGTGCCATAGCCGGGCTGGTTGATGTCGAAGAACAGATCGCCGTCGATGTACACCTTCTCCGCGCGTGCGTAGGTAGAGAGCGGATTCGCGCTCCACACAACCACGTCCGCGTCCTTACCAGTGTCAAGCGAGCCCACGCGATCGTCCACGCCGATAATCCATGCCGGGTTCAGCGTGATCATGCGCAGCGCTTCCTCTTCCGTAGCGCCGCCGTAGTGGACCATCTTGCCCGCCTCCTGATTCAGTCTGCGAATCTGGTCATTGGAGTCGCTCTTCAACGCGACGCGCACGCCCTGCCGCATGGACATTACGGCGTTCCATGGAATCGCATCCCATGCTTCGTCCTTGTAGCCCCACCAGTCGGCGAAGGTGGCGATAGCTGTCCCATCGGCAGCCAGTTGCGGTGCAACCTTGTAGGCCTCCAGCGCATGGTGGAAGGCGCGCAGCTTGTAGCCGTACTCATGCGCCAGGTTCTCTTCGGTCAGCATCTCGTCGGAACGATAGCAGTGGATCTGCACGTAGAGCTTGCCCTCCAGCACCTCGGTGAGCGCTTCGAGCTTCAGATCGCGGTGTGGCGCCACCGCCGTCTTGTCGCCGGCCTTCTGCTTTACGTTGTAGGCACCCCACTCCGCCTGGTAGGCCTTGGCATCCTCAAAGCTTTGCCGCATCACGGCGAAGTTGCCCATGCGGGTGGAGGGCAGCTCATTGCGACCGCCATAGACGCGCTTGGGATTCTCGCCGCTGGCAAACTTGATGGAGCGCGGGGCATTGGGGAACAGCATCGCCTCACGCTGCATCCCGAACTTGTTTTTGATCACCACCGCCTGGCCGCCGATCAGGTTCGCCGAGCCATGCAGCAGCAACTCGGTTGTGACGCCGCCGGCCAATGCCTGATAGAGAGCTTTATCGCGATTGTCAAAGGCGTCAATCATCAGCATGCCGGGGGTGACCGGGCTGGTGGCCTCGTTCACGTCGCTGTCGAGCGCCGAGTGCGAATGCGGATCGATGATGCCGGGGGTAACGTACTTCCCGGTCGCATCTACCGTCACCGCGCCCGCCGGCGCACTCACCTTTTGGCCCACGCCGGCAATCTTGCCGTTGTGCAGCCAGACACTGGCATGCTCCAGCGTGCCGTGTGACACCGTCATCACCGTCGCATTGCTGATGACGACGTCGGCTGGCGGAGTGCTTTCGGCCTGCACCGCCGCCAGACCGGCACTTGCGCACAACAGAATGAAGACTGCTTTTGATGAATGCAACCTGAATACCTCCGCACTCGTCTCATGCGTCCCGCGATGCTAAATCATTTTGGCATCATCATTCTGGCATCAGGGATGGGCCAAGGCAGGCGGCCAGTATGGTCGCGGCTCTCGATATACTTTAGATAGATGGGCACGCTCCCAACGCATCTTGAAACCATTCTTGCTCGCACGCGTGGCGATCTGGCCGCGCGCAAGCGGGCTACGCCCCGCGCGGCCCTCGAGCGCGAGGCCGCCCGGCACACGCCGCGGGGATTTGCCGCGTCCATACGCCTGCGCGCGGTGAGCGGGCCGGCGGTGATCGCTGAGCTGAAGAAGGCATCGCCATCCAAGGGGCTGATCCGCGCCGACTTTTCTGCCGCCGCGCTTGCTCCGGCGATGCAGGCAGGCGGGGCGGCGGCGCTCTCCGTGCTGACCGACGAGCCGTTCTTCCAGGGCAGTCTGGCCAACCTGCGCGCGGCCTCCGGAGCCGCCACGATCCCCTGCCTGCGCAAGGACTTTATCGTGGATGACTACCAGATCGTCGAGGCACGCGCCTATGGAGCCGACGCAGTGCTGCTGATCGCGGCCGCGCTGACTGACAGCGAATTACAGGAACTGACGCAGGCCGCCCATGCGCTACGCCTCGATGTCTTGTGCGAGGTGCACACATGCGAAGAGGCTGACCGTATCGCTCACCTCGGCTGCGCGATGATCGGCGTGAACAATCGCAACCTACACAGCTTCGAAGTGCGGATCGAGACATCGATGGAGCTGGCGGCGCACCTGCCCAAGGAGGCGCTTCTGGTAGCTGAGAGCGGCATTACCGATCCAGCAGACTACGCCCGGCTGCGCGCCGCCGGCTTCCACGCCTTCCTGATTGGTGAGACCTTCATGCGGCAGCCAGACCCCTCTGCCGCACTGGCTGCCTGGATGCTTAGAGCCCATGAACACGCCACATTGATGGCAGCCCAGGCGTAGCCATGTGGATCAAGATCTGCGGCAATACCAACCTGGCGGATGCGACGCATGCAGCGAGCAGCGGCGCGGACGCGCTCGGCTTTGTCTTCGCACCCAGCCCGCGCCGCGTCACCGCAGAGCAGGTCCGCGCCATCACTGCACATCTCCCTCGACCGGTGGAATGCTATGGCGTCTTTGTGGACGCACCCTTTGCAGAGATCGTCGCCGCGGTAGAGGAGGCGGGTCTGAATGGGGCACAGTTGCACGTCAATCGCGATGCTGAGCTTCCGGCGCGCCTGCGTGCACATTTTGTGTCCCGAACGGAGCCGTTTCATCTGCTCAGCGTGCTGCACTACGGCGAAGATTTCGAACGGAAGCTGAGTGTTGTGGAACGCCAGGGAGCGAGCGATGCCATCCTGGTGGACGCACGCACGGAACACGCCGCCGGCGGCACAGGTCGTCGCTTCGACTGGGAGGTCGCCCGGCCTGTGCTGCTGAGCCGCGCGGGACGGGTGCGCCTGGTCCTGGCTGGCGGTCTGCATCCGGAGAACGTTGCCGAGGCGGTCACGCTGCTCGATCCCTGGGGGGTCGATGTGGTCAGCGGCGTCGAAGCGTCACCCGGCCGCAAAGATCCAGTGCGGGTCGAGGCGTTTATCCAAAACGCGCGACGTGCCTGTGCGCTGCTGGAACAGTGGAAGCGCCCGGACCCCGACAAGCCCTGAACGGCGGGGTACTCTAATAGCTGAGGCATACGGTGATGGACACCCAGACCGCAACCCGGCCGGGCCGCTTTGGCGCTTACGGTGGCCGCTATGTTCCCGAGATGCTGATGGCCGCGCTTGAGGAGCTCGAGACGGCATACGCGCAAGCGTCGGCCGATCCTATCTTCCGCGCCGAGCTCGACGTGTTGCTGCGCGACTACGCCGGCCGGCCCACGCCGCTTTATCTGGCGCAGCGGCTGACCGACAAGTTGGGCGGCGCCAAGATCTACCTGAAGCGCGAAGATCTGCTACACACCGGCGCTCACAAGATCAACAACTGTTTGGGCCAGGGACTGCTGGCGCAGCGCATGGGCAAGCGCCGCATCATCGCGGAGACCGGCGCAGGCCAGCATGGTGTCGCCACGGCAACGGTATGCGCGCTGCTCGACATAGAATGCGTCGTCTATATGGGCGAGGAGGACATGCGCCGGCAGGAGCTGAACGTCTACCGCATGCGCCTGCTGGGCGCCGACGTGCGCTCGGTCACCTCCGGCTCACGCACGTTGAAGGATGCTATCAACGAGGCCATGCGCGACTGGGTCACAAATGTGCGCAGCACCCATTACCTGCTGGGCAGCGTACTGGGCGCGCATCCTTATCCAACCATGGTGCGGGACTTCCACCGCATTACGGGGGAGGAGATTCGCCGTCAGATGATGGAGAAGGAAGGCCGCCTGCCCACTGCCATCATTGCGTGTGTGGGTGGCGGCTCGAATGCCATGGGCGCCTTCTATGACTTTGTGCGCGACCCGGAGGTGCGGCTGATCGGCGTCGAGGCCGGCGGGCGCTCCAGCCAGCTGGGCGCACATGCGGCGCGCTTCAGCGGCGGCACGCCCGGCGTGCTGCAGGGCACCTTCTCCTACGTATTGCAGGACGAGAACGGCCAGGTGTCCCTGACCCACTCCGTCTCCGCAGGGCTGGACTACGCCTCCGTGGGCCCGGAGCATGCAGCGATGCACGACTCCGGTCGCGCCACTTATACCTCTGCGAATGACCAGGAGGCGCTCGATGCGACCTTGACCCTCGCGCGTACGGAGGGCATTGTGCCTGCGCTGGAGAGCGCCCACGCCGTGGTGGAGGCGATGCGGCTCGCGCCCACGCTGTCTGGAGACGACGTACTGGTAGTAAACCTCTCCGGCCGCGGCGACAAGGACATGGGCATCCTGTCACGTGAGCTCAACCTGACCGGAAGTGATGCGAATGCAACGGGCGCAAGCACCTCCGCCGGAGACCGGTAGCGTGCCGATCCGCTTCGCGCAGCACCCCGGACTCGTCGTGTACCTCACGGTGGGCGATCCTGACGTTGCGACCATACGCGCCGTTGCGCTGGCTGCAATCGATGCCGGTGCTGACGTCATCGAACTGGGCGTGCCCTTCAGCGATCCGCTGGCCGATGGTCCGGTGATCGAGCGTGCCAGCCATCGCGCCGTAGCCAAGGGCACCACGATGGCACACGTGCTGACATTGGCGCGCGATCTGCATGCGGCGCGCCCCCAGGCTGGGCTCATCGTCTTCTCCTACCTGAATCCAATCCTCAGCTACGGGCTGCAGCGCTTCTGCAGCGAGGCGAGCGCAGCCGGGGTGGACGGCGTGCTGGCCACGGACCTTACTATCGAAGAGGCCGAGGGCGACTATCTCAAAGCAATCCGCGGGGCTGGACTGGCACCTATCTTCCTGGCCGCGCCCACCAGCACGGACGAGCGCCTGCAACGCATCGCCGCCGTGAGCGAAGGGTTCGTCTATGCCATCTCTCGGGTTGGCATTACAGGCGCACAGCAAAGCCTGGCCGCGGATGCGCGCGGGCTGGTGGAGCGCCTGCGCCGCTACACCCGGCTTCCCATCGCGCTGGGTTTCGGCGTCTCCAGCGCCAGCCATGTCGCGGCGCTGGGTGAGTTTGCCGATGCCGCAGTGGTGGGCAGCGCGATCGTGGGACTGATCGAGCGCTCCGCTCCCGCAGACGCGCCGGCAGCCGTAGCGCGCTTTGTCGAGGGACTGCGGCCGGTAGCCGTCCCGTAGTCTGCCTTCGTGTCAGGCAGGCCCTTCGCGTCTAGCAAGCTAAGATAGGCCTCACTAGTACCCGCCCTGGCATCCGCAGTCCATTCAGGTAAGGAACACACCCATGGAAATTGGCGACTGGCGAACCCGCATCGATGCGCTCGACCTGCAGATAGTCGAGCTGCTGAATCAGCGCGCGGAGGCAGCGCGCGCCATTGGCAGGCTCAAAGAGTCCACCGATCTGCCCATCTACGAGCCCAACCGCGAACAGGTCATCTTCGCCAACGTGCGCTCGCACAATCGCGGCCCTCTGCCAGACAGCGAGCTGGTGTTCATCTACCAGCGGGTCATCGCCGTGATGCGCTGCCTGCAACGCAATCAGCTGGCATCACAGCAGGCAGACTCACTGCGGCCATAGTCGTGGCCCGCACATCCCGGCAAGCTCACGGAAAGCGCGCCGCCTTTGACGATTACACGCATCCCAACTGCTTGAGCATTGCCTGGTGCTCTATCGTGATTGAGCTAGCCACCCGGCTTGGGAGCCATTGCTGACGCATGTCCATCCTTGACGTTCTCTTCGGCCGGCCGCTCGCAACCTCAGAGGAGCGCGCAGAGCATGTAGGCCCCGCCACCGGCGTTCCCATCTTCGGGCTCGATGCGCTTACCTCCGCCGCTTACGGCCCAGAGGCGGCGCTGGCGCTGCTTATCCCGCTGGGTGTGGCCGGGGTGCATTACATCATCCCGGTCTCGCTTGCCATCATCATCCTGCTGACGATTGTTTTCTTCTCCTACCGGCAGACCATCGACGCGTATCCCAATGGTGGCGGCTCCTACACAGTGGCGGCGGAGAACTTGGGCACGATGCCCAGCCTGCTGGCCGCCGCCGCGCTGATGATCGATTACATTCTCACGGCCGCGGTCGGCATCTCGGCCGGCGTGGCTGCGCTGGTATCGATTGACCCCGCCCGCTTTCACCAGCACACGCTCGGTTTTTGCCTGCTCATTTTACTGGTGCTGACGGTAGTCAATATGCGCGGGGTGCGGGAGACAGGCGGCGCGTTCATGATTCCGACCTACCTGTTTGTCGGAACGCTGCTAACCGTGATCGGCGTAGGTGTGGTGCGGACCATTGCCAGCGGAGGCCATCCGCATCCTATCGTGGCGCCTCCGCAGCTTCCGGCAGCCACGGCAGCCGTCTCGCTGTGGCTCATCCTCAAGGTCTTCTCCAGCGGTTGCGCTGCGCTGACCGGCGTGGAGGCGGTGTCGAACGGCGTCACCGCCTTTCGCGATCCACGCGCGAAGAACGCCAAGCAGACGCTCACCATCATCATCGTGGTGCTTATTATTCTGCTCAGTGGAATCGCCTTTCTATGCCGCGCCTATGGCATTGGCGCCGTGGACCCTGACGCGCCGCATTATCAGAGCGTGATCTCTGAACTGACAGCGGCCGTGATGG
>JBBRLT010000079.1:0-14340 GCA_038231235.1 Terriglobales bacterium | reverse complement strand
GGGCGAGATCTATGTGCTGTCGAAGGAGGAGGGTGGACGTCACACCCCGTTCTTCAACGGCTACCGTCCGCAGTTCTACTTCCGCACCACGGATGTGACGGGCACGGCGAAGCTGCCGGAGGGGACAGAGATGGTGATGCCAGGCGACAACATCTCCTTGGAGATCGAGCTGCACACGCCAGTGGCCATGGAGAAGGGCCTGCGCTTCGCTATCCGCGAAGGTGGCAGGACGGTCGGCGCCGGTACCATCACCGAAATCCTTAAGTGACCCTTGCCGGGTCGAGCAACGGGCGCGTTTGCGCGCCAGAGCATCAGGGCGGAATGAGCGATTGAGCTTCTGACCACGGAAAGACACCAGAGAGGGCGAAGGGTCAGCCGAGAGGCTGGCCCGTCCCAGTGAGGTAACATAAGGAAATGCGTGAAATCGTGACATTGCAGTGCCCGGATTGCAAAGAGCGGAATTACTCGACGACCAAGAACAAGAAGACGACCACCGGCCGTCTGGAGTTCAAGAAGTTCTGTAACCGCTGCCGCAAGCACACCGCGCACAAGGAAACCAAGTAGGACTGACCGTCCAGGCAAAGCGTGCTCGGGCGGGCGGATATCTGTTCCATCTGGAAGTCATTCCCAGAGGGGACGCAGCACAGGGGCGTAAGCTCAATGGTTAAACTGTCGGTCTCCAAAACCGAACTTCTCGGTTCGAATCCGAGCGCCCCTGCCATCATTTGAACGCTCGGCAGTCGACGAGAGATTGACAGCAGCCGGCCAGATCGGGCTGCGGAGCAGGGAAGCAGCAGCAAGCAAGATAAGACAAGCAGCACAGCGCAAAGCAGTACTGGGCAGTAGCAAAGAAGGACTCGAGATGGCGAAGGCGATAGCAGTACCGAATGAGCGGCAGGAGAGCAAACAGCCTCAGCAGCCCAACCAGCTGACTGGTGCGTGGGAGCGGTCTTCCGGCTTTCTGAAGGATGTGCGCAATGAGATGCGCAAGGTCGTCACGCCCTCGCGCAACGAGGTGCAGTCGACCACTGTGGTGGTGATCTTCACCGTGTTTGCCTTCGCGGCTTATTTCTACGTGGTGGATCAGGTGCTGGGGCGCAGCATCTCTGGGCTGTTGCATCTGCTGGGAAGCGGGCAGTAGATGGCAAAGCAGAGGAACAGCACAATGATGACGGACGCAGACAACTCCGTGAACACGCCCGAGAACGCTACCGCCACGGCGGCTCCCGTCGATCCCGCAGTTGAGGGCGAGGGTCAGGAGCATCTGCCGCCACCGGTGAATGAGCGCTTCAAGTGGTACATCATCCACGCCTACTCGGGCTTCGAGCGCAAGGTGAAGGAGTCGCTCGAGGGACGCATCCAGGCCTTCGGTCTCGAGACCAGGATCGGTCGCATCATGATCCCGACCGAGCCGGTAACCGAGCTGGTGAATGGCAAGAAGCGCACTGTCGAGCGGGTCTTTCTGCCCGGCTACGTGCTGGTAGAGATGGATCTGGATAACGACTTGTGGCATGTGATCAAGAACACGCCGCGGGTGACGGGCTTCCTGGGTACGGGCGACAAGCCAGTCTCCTTGACCGAGCAGGAGGTCAGCTCGATCATGTTCCGCACGGATGTGTCCAAGGACAAGCCGCGGCTCAAGATCAAGTTCGAGAAGAACGAGTCGGTGCGCATCACCGAGGGTCCGTTTGCCAACTTCAATGGCGTGGTCGATGAAGTGAACGAGGACCGCGAGACGCTGAAGGTGATGGTAACGATCTTCGGGCGCTCGACTCCGGTGGAGTTGGAGTTCGGCAAGGTTGAGAAGTCAGTGGACTAGGGCCCCGCCGCTTGCGGCTGGATGACAAGGTTCTAAGCGAGAACGATGCGAGAAAGGTAGTACGAAGAGATGGCACCGCCAAAGAAGATACAGACACAGGTCAAGTTGCAGATTGAAGGTGGCAAGGCGACTCCCGCGCCGCCGGTGGGTCCGGCGCTCGGTCAGGCGCAGGTCAACATCATGGAGTTCTGCAAGCAGTTCAATGCGCGCACGCAGAACAAGGAAATGGCCGGGCTTACCATCCCGGTTGTCATTACGGTTTACGTGGACCGCTCGTTCACCTTCATCACCAAGACTCCGCCTGCGGCGGTCCTGCTGAAGAAGGCGGCGGGTGCGGCCAAGGGCTCCGGCACGCCGAACAAGACCGAGGCCGGCCAGGTGACCGAGGCGCAGGTACGGGAGATCGCGACCCAGAAGATGCCTGACTTGAACGCTGCTTCGGTCGACGCGGCGATCAAGAGCATCAAGGGCACTGCGCGGTCCATGGGTATACGGATCACGGCCTAGAAATCGATTTTTGGCAAATTGTCACGGCTTCCTCGTCACCTTGATTGAAGAGCCGGCAATTGTCATGCATAATGGAAGACTGTGCTCTGATTCACTTCAGGGCATGTCGAATGGACCACGGCCAGCAGATTGAGCGACTGAGCGGTGGGAGACGAGGGATAGATGGCTAAGAAGTTGAGCAAGAACATGGAGAAGGCGCGCGCCCAGGTGGAGGCTCGTCCGTACACCCTGGAAGACGCGGTGCCGCTCCTGCAGAAGGTCAAGTTCGCCAAGTTTGACGAGACGGTGGACCTGACGCTTCGCCTCGGGGTAGACCCCAAGCATGCAGACCAGATGGTACGCGGCACGGTCGTGCTGCCGCATGGTCTGGGCAAGACCAAGCGCGTAGCCGTGATCGCCTCTGGCGACCGTCTGCGCGAGGCAGAGGCAGCAGGCGCCGAGTTCGTTGGCGGCGAGGATCTGGTGGAGAAGATCCAGAAAGAAGGCTGGACCGACTTCGACGCCCTGATTGCGACTCCGGACATGATGAAGTCGGTGGGCCGTCTGGGCAAGGTGCTCGGACCCCGCGGCTTGATGCCGAACCCAAAGACGGGCACGGTGACGGCAAACGTTACCGAGGCCATCCGCGAGATCAAGGCTGGCAAGATCGAGTTCCGCACCGACAAGACGGCGCTGGTGCATGTGCCAGTGGGCAAGCTCAGCTTCTCCTCGCAGAAGCTGGTGGACAATGCGCTGACGGTCATCACCAGCGTGATGCGCGCCAAGCCGTCCGCAGCCAAGGGCAGATACGTGAAGGGCATGACGCTGAGCTCGACCATGGGTCCCGGCATCACGCTGGACAACGCAGTTGCGGACGCGGTCGGAAAGTAAGCCACAGCAAACAGCAGCCACTAGCTTCTAGCTGGTCCTGCGCAGGTGGAAAGCTGTCTGGCGCACTACGAATACTGGCTGGCAGCGAACAGGCTGAAGGCGAGTAGCTGGAAGTACGAGGCGGATTTATGGCATTGACGAAGCAGAAGAAGGCAGAGAAGGTGACCGCGCTTGCGGCTGAGCTCGAAGGCTCGACCAGCGCCATCATTGGCACCTTCGCCAAGCTGACCGTGGCACAGGACTTCGCGTTGCGCAATGTAGTGCGCACGGCCGGCGGGAAGTACCGCGTGGTGAAGAACAAGCTGGCCGCGCGCGCCTCCAAAGGTTCGCAGGTCGAAGCCGCACTGCAGGGGCTAAAGGGCGTCTCCTCGGTGGCCTACACCTCAGGCGATCCGGTGGCACTGACCAAGGCGATCTCCACCTGGGTGACGGACAACTCGGAGTTCACCTTCAAGCTGGGCATCGTCGACGGCAAGCTGATCAGCATAGAAGAGATCAAGCAACTAGCCACCATGCCGGGCAAGCAGGAGCTGTACGCCAAGCTGCTCTTCCTCATCAACGCCCCGGCACAGCGGCTGGCTACGGTGATGGCCGCGGCGGGCCGCGATCTGGCCGTGGTGGTGAACCAGGCGGTGGAGCAGAACAAGTTCGCCGCAGGGGCGGATCCAGCAGCAGCGGCCCAGGCAGCAGCGGCCCAGACCGAAGCGGCAGCGAAGCCGGAAGAGCCGGAGGCCAAGGCAGAACAGCCGGTGGCGGAAGTAACGCCAGCAGTCGAAGCGGGTGCAGCGCCGGATGTGACGGGCGCGTCGCAGGCCGATCCGGCGCAGCCAGAGACGGGTGAGGCCTCGCAGGCAGCGTCTGCTGCGACTGAGGCGCCGGTCGAAGGCTAGTCATTTCAGGATTGGCCAGCCGGAAGCTTGGCTGGCAATGAAGTTTCGCCAGGGCAGGCCGCGGGGTGCTACGTCTGGGCACAACGGAAACCACGGCAGCAAGGGCGGCAGGGCAGCTCTCAAAAGGCTGAGGGCGGCAAAAGATTGAGTACATTTCAAAGGCCAATTGAGTTTGGCGAGTGGAGACTACGATGGCAGACCTGCAGCAGTTGGAAGAACAGATCGTTGGGTTGACCCTGCTTGACGCAGCAGCCCTGGTGAAGAAGCTCGAGGAGCGCCTTGGCGTCTCCGCGGCAGCAGCAGCACCGGTGATGGCGGCCGGCGGCGGCGCGGCAGCAGCGGCACCGGTTGAAGAGAAGACCGAGTTCACCGTCATCCTGAAGGATGCCGGCGCGAACAAGATCAACACCATCAAGGCAGTCCGTGAAGTGACGGCGCTCGGCCTGAAGGAAGCCAAGGACCTGGTCGATGGCGCTCCAAAGGCGCTGAAGGAGAACATTTCGAAGGATGAGGCAGAGACCATCAGGAAGAAGTTCGATGGCGTGGCTGGCGTCGAGATCAAGTAATCGTTGTTAGAGTTCCGAATGCAAGCAACTTGCGTGCCAAAGCGGAACGCGCTACACTTCGTATTGTGCGTTCCGCTTTGCTTTCGCTCGATTCCTGTACTCGGGCCCAGGTAAGGCTTAAATCTTTCCCGGCCTTAAGGGTCGGCGCAACTGCATCCTGGCGGCGGGAGTGTGGGGGCGGTCAAGTTGTGTCAGCAGGGCTGCTTACTGGCAAGTTGGTTGGGTCGGCGCATCATAAGGACATTCTGCTTCTGCCAAGTGCACAAAAGGGTTGTGGCGCTCGTGAGACAGCCTGTCTCCACGGGCTTTTGGCGTTGTCAGGAATGTCTGCAACCAATCGTTTGTCTGTTTCCAGCCAGGGAGATCCCGCCTCTCGCTTGACCCCCTGACGGCTCCCCGCCTGCTTCAGGGTATGCGGCAACTCCTCGTGTGACGGTCGCGCGTCATGGAGTGTTGCCCGCTAGCAGTATGAATACACGTGCGATGTCTGTGACCGGGGGATGAGGCGACCGGAAGCAGGACGCAGCACGCATGCAAGACCGAAGGCTCCGCTGCCAGACTCGGGCAGGGGCGCCGTATGCCTCCCGCACCGAGTCCCGAGGAGTGAAGCATGCCCAACGAGAATCGCGCCGTCCGCAGCCGACTCGACTTTTCCAAGATTCCCACCTCCATCCAGATCCCTAACCTGATCGAAGTGCAGCGGCGCAGCTATGAGCGCTTTCTGCAGATGGACAAGCTCCCTTCTGAGCGTGAGGACAACGGACTGCAGTCCGTCTTCACCTCGGTGTTTCCCATCACCGACTTCCGCAACATATCGCAACTGGACTTTGTGGATTTCTCCATCGGGAACTGGGAGTGCAAGTGCGGCCATCTGAAGGGCCTGCATCACCTGCGGACTGCCTGCATCAACTGCGGCTCCATGGTGATCACCGATCCGTTCCACCCTGGCGACGTGCTCTGCCATCACTGCGGTACCTACAACAAGAACACCCCGGACTTCTGCAACAAGTGCGGCGATCCCGTTGGTCTGCAGTTGAAGTATGACCAGGCAGAGTGTGAAGAGCGGGGCATGACCTACTCGGCTCCGCTGAAGGTCACCGTGCGCCTCACCATCTATGACAAGGACGCCGAGACTGGCGCCAAGACGGTGCGCGACATCAAGGAGCAGGAAGTCTTCTTCGGCGACATTCCGCTGATGAGCCAGAACGGCACCTTCATCGTCAACGGCACCGAGCGCGTCATCGTGTCCCAGCTGCACCGCTCGCCCGGCGTCTTCTTCGAGACGGCGAACAACCGCACCTACTTCCTGGGCAAGATCATTCCCTACCGCGGTTCGTGGGTAGAGTTCGAGTACGACCAGAAGAACACGCTCTATGTCCGCATCGATCGCAAGCGCAAGTTTCTAGGCACCATCTTCCTGCGCGCGCTCGGTCTGCGTTCGGATGAAGAGATTCTCAAGAGCTTCTACACCGTCGACACCATCAAGCTGGCCGGCGGGAAGCTGCAGTGGGTGGTGACTGAAGATGCGTCGAAGGCCACGCACCTGCTGGGCGCCAAGCCCGCGCATGCCATCCATGCCGGTGCGGAAGAGATTGCGCACTCCGGCCGCAAGGTGTCCGCGTCCATCCTGAAGGCACTGCGCAACCACAAGGTCGCGCAGGTTGAGGTCGAAGCAACAGAGCTGGACGGCGCCATGACTGCATCCGACGTGGTCGATACGACCACGGGTGAGGTGCTGCTCGAAGCCAACCATGAGCTGACTGCCGACAAGCTGCACAAGATCATGGAGAGCGGCGTCACCCAGGTGGAGGTCTTCTTCCCGGAGCGCGACGACGTCGGCAACATCATCACCAACACGCTGCGCCGCGATTCGGTCCGCAAGCCGGAAGAGGCGCTGATTGAGATCTATCGCAAGCTGCGTCCGGGCGATCCGCCAACGCTGGACACGGCCACGGCTCTGTTCGAGGGCATGTTCTTCGACCAGCGCAAGTACGACTTCTCGCGCGTAGGCCGGCTGAAGTTCAACATCAAGCTCTACGAGAATCAGGACGCGACCCACCTGGATCGCCGCACCCTGACGCCGGAAGACTTCTACGCCACCATCACCTACCTGCTGAAGTTGCGCAAGAACATCGGCATGGTGGATGACATCGATCACCTGGGCAACCGCCGCGTCCGCGCAGTGGGTGAGCTGATGGAGAACCAGTTCCGCATCGGCCTGGTCCGTATGGAGCGCGCCATCAAGGAAAAGATGAGCGTGTATCAGGAGATGTCGACGGCCATGCCGCACGACCTGATCAACGCCAAGCCGGTGATGGCGGCGATCCGCGAGTTCTTCGGCTCCTCGCAGCTGTCGCAGTTCATGGATCAGACCAACCCGCTCTCCGAGATCACGCACAAGCGGCGTCTCTCGGCGCTTGGGCCGGGTGGCCTGTCGCGTGAGCGTGCCGGCTTCGAGGTGCGCGACGTGCACCCCACCCACTACGGCCGCATCTGCCCGATTGAGACGCCGGAAGGTCCGAACATTGGCCTGATCAGCTCGCTCTCGTGCTTTGCGCGCATCAATGAATATGGCTTCATCGAGTCGCCCTACCGCCGCGTGCGCGATGGCCAGCTACTGGACTTCGTCGCTGTCGTCAACGCAGGCGAAAGCGGCATGCGGGTCGGCGATTCGATTGAGAAGTCCGAGGCGATCAAGCTGAATGCCAAGCTGAAGAAGGATGGTAAACGGCAGATCGACTACGAGCCATTCTCCTTCTATCTCTCCGCGTGGGAGGAAGATCGCCACACCATCGCGCAGGCCAACGTCGAACTGGATGCAGAAGGCCGCATCGTCGAAGACCTGGTCAATGCGCGCCGTCAGGGCAACTTCGTGCTGGTCAACCGCGCTGATGTCGATTACGTCGACGTCAGCCCCAAGCAGCTTGTTTCGGTTGCCGCGTCGCTGGTGCCCTTCCTTGAGCATGACGATGCCAACCGCGCACTGATGGGCGCGAACATGCAGCGTCAGTCTGTTCCTCTGCTGGTTGCAGAAGCGCCACTGGTGGGCACTGGCATGGAAGGCGTCACTGCGCGCGACTCTGGCGCGGTGATCCTGGCCAAGCGCAATGGCGTGATCGACTCGGTCGATTCTGAGCGCATCATCGTGCGCGTGGAGGGTGAGCATCACCCGACACAGCTGTCGCGCGAAGTGGGTTCAGACATCTACCAGCTGACCAAGTTCAAGCGCTCCAACCAGAACACCTGCATCAACCAGAAGCCGATCGTCCGCCAGGGCGACCGCGTGCTGAAGGGGCAGGTCATTGCCGACGGTCCTTGCACGGAGCAGGGCGAGCTCGCGCTCGGCCGCAACGTGCTGGTGGGCTTCATGCCGTGGCGTGGTTACAACTTTGAGGATGCGATTCTGATCTCAGAGAAACTGGTCCGCGAGGACTACTACACCTCGATTCACATCGAGGAGTTCGAGATCGAAGCGCGCGACACCAAGCTGGGGCCTGAGGAGATCACCCGCGATATC
The DNA here is from genome assembly GCA_038231235.1 of Terriglobales bacterium. Lineage (GTDB taxonomy): Bacteria > Acidobacteriota > Terriglobia > Terriglobales > Acidobacteriaceae > KBS-83. The sequence continues at coordinate 6,171 of JBBRLT010000079.1, read as the reverse complement.
CCCAACGTCTCCGAGTCGGCACTGCGCGATCTGGATGAGAGCGGCGTGATCCGCATCGGCGCCAAGATCAAGCACAACGACATCCTGGTCGGTAAGGTCACGCCCAAGGGCGAGACCCAGCTGACGCCGGAAGAGAAGCTGCTGCGCGCCATCTTCGGCGAAAAGGCTGGCGACGTGCGCGATGCCTCGCTCACCTGCCCTCCGGGTATCGAGGGCACTGTGGTGGACGTCCGCATCTTCTCCCGCAAGGGGCAGGAAAAGGACGAGCGCGCCAAGCAGATTGAGGCAGAACAGATCGAGAAGCTGGAGAAGAACCTGGCCGATGAGATCCGCATTCTCACCGACGAGCGTCTCAAGCGTCTGGAAGCGATCCTGGGTGGCAAGGAAGTATTGGCCGACCTGCACGACGAGCGCACCAACAAGCGCCTGGTCACCAAGGGCGCGATGATCGACCGCGAGGCGATCGAGCTCATCTCCACTCGCAACCTCAAGCGCATCCGCTTTGCTGACAAGGATCCCCGCGTCAACGAGCAGATCGATGAGATTGAGGAGATGACCTCGCGCCAGATCGATGTGCTGCGCAAGATCACCAACGACAAGATCGGCAAGCTGCAGAAGGGCGACGAACTCGCACCAGGCGTCATTAAGCTGGTGAAGGTATACATTGCCATGAAGCGCAAGCTGTCGGTAGGTGACAAGATGGCCGGCCGCCACGGCAACAAGGGAGTGATCGCGCGCATTCTGCCCGAAGAAGACATGCCGTATCTGCCCGATGGTCAGCCGGTAGAAATCGTCCTCAACCCGCTCGGCGTGCCCTCCCGTATGAACGTGGGACAGGTGCTTGAGACGCATTTGGGCTGGGCCGCGCACAAGCTGGGCGCGGAGATAGCAGCGCTGGTGAAGCGTAACCAGGATGCGAATGAAGTCCGCGCCATGGTGAAGGAGCGCTTTGCCAATACTGCCACGCAGAAGCTGCTGATGGATCTGGACGACACGCAGTTGATGCGCGTCGCTGCTGGCATGCAGAAGGGCATCTGGTTCGGCACCGCTGTGTTCGACGGCGCGCGTGAGACGGAGATCAAGGCACTGCTGGCTGCGGCTGGCCTGCCCTCCTCCGGCAAGACGCCGCTGTTCGATGGCATGACGGGTGACGAATTCGAGCAGCAGGTCACGGTCGGCTACATCTACATGCTCAAGCTCTCGCACCTGGTCGACGACAAGATCCACGCACGCTCGATCGGGCCGTACTCGCTGATCACCCAGCAGCCGCTGGGTGGCAAGGCGCAGTTCGGTGGCCAGCGCTTCGGCGAGATGGAAGTGTGGGCGCTGGAAGCCTATGGCGCTGCCTACATCCTGCAGGAGCTGCTGACTGCCAAGTCCGACGATGTGTATGGCCGCACCAAGATCTATGAGGCCATCGTGAAGGGCGAGGCGGCCATCGAGCCGGGTGTGCCGGAGTCGTTCAACGTGCTTATCCGCGAACTGCAGGCGCTCTGCCTGGATGTGGAATTGATCAAGGTAGGCGACGGCAAGAAGAAGCATGAGCCGGTGCCACAGCTCGCCGCAGCGGATTAACCGCTCAGTTTCCAACTCCTGGCCTCTACGGTGGAGCTGGAAGCAGCGGCAAGGTGAATTTTTGCAGCGCCGTTCGTAAGCGCTGCTGTACCAGGAATGAAGCAACCGCGGCAGAAGCTAAGAGCTAGTAGCTCATGGCTATCCACCGCACTGGAGGACGTCTTGTACCGTTCCAGCCCGTTCGAGTTAACCAGCCCGATTAAGGATTTCGACGCGATCCGCATTTCCCTCGCCAGCCCGGAGAAGATCCGCTCCTGGTCGCATGGTGAGGTCACCAAGCCGGAGACCATCAACTACCGCACCTTCAAGCCGGAGCGCGACGGACTGTTCTGCGCCCGCATCTTTGGGCCCGTCACTGACTGGGAGTGCCTGTGCGGCAAGTACAAGCGCATGAAGCACCGCGGCGTCATCTGCGACAAGTGCGGCGTGGAAGTCACGGTCACCAAGGTGCGGCGTGAGCGCCTGGGCCACATTGAGTTGGCGTCTCCCTGCTCCCATGTGTGGTTCTTCAAGGGCCTGCCCTCGCGTATCGGTCACCTGCTCGACATCTCGCTGCGCGATCTGGAGAGCGTGCTCTACTTCGAGTCCTACGTTGTCGTCGATCCAGGCGATGCTCCCGTGAAGGAGCGCGACATCATCAAGGACGAGAACCAGTTCCGCGAGATCGATCAGCAGTACCGCCCCTCCGGCTTCAAGGGCATGATGGGCGCCGAGGCGATCAAGGAGTTGCTGAAGCGCGTCAACGTAGACGAAATCTCCATCGAGTTGCGGGATCGCATGAAGGTTGAGACCTCGCTGCAGAAGCGGCTGAAGTACGCCAAGCGGCTGAAGGTGGTTGAGGCATTCCGCAAGTCCGGCAACAAGCCGCAGTGGATGATCCTGGACGTGATCCCGGTCATTCCACCAGAGCTACGCCCGCTGGTGCCACTGGATGGCGGCCGCTTTGCGACCTCCGATCTGAACGATCTCTACCGTCGCGTGATCAACCGCAACAACCGCTTGAAGAAGTTGATGGACCTGCATGCGCCTGAGGTGATCGTGCGCAACGAGAAGCGCATGCTGCAGGAGGCCGTCGATGCGCTGTTCGACAATGGCCGCCGTGGCCGCGTGCTGCGTGGCGCGAACAACCGTCCGCTCAAGTCGCTCTCAGACACGCTGAAGGGCAAGCAGGGCCGCTTCCGCCAGAACCTGCTGGGCAAGCGCGTGGACTACTCCGGCCGCTCCGTGATCGTGGTTGGTCCAGAGCTGAAGCTGCACCAGTGCGGCCTGCCGAAGAAGATGGCGCTCGAACTGTTCAAACCGTTCATCTATCACCGGCTGGAGCAGACCGGCCAGTGCGACACCATCAAGCAGGCGAAGGAGATGGTGGAGCTGCAGAAGCCCATCGTGTGGGACATCCTCGAAGAGGTGATCAAGGATCACCCGGTCCTGCTGAACCGCGCGCCAACGCTGCATCGTCTGGGCATTCAGGCCTTTGAGCCGGTACTGGTCGAGGGCAAGGCCATCAAGATTCACCCGCTGGTCTGCACTGCCTTCAACGCAGACTTCGACGGTGATCAGATGGCAGTTCACATCCCGCTGTCGCCAGAGGCGCAGGTGGAAGCCAGCGTGCTCATGCTGGCCTCGCACAACATTCTGTCGCCAGCTTCCGGTCAGCCCATCACTGTGCCCACGCAGGACATGGTGCTGGGTCTCTACTACCTGACCAAGGCCAAGAAGGGTGCACGGGGTGAGGGCCGCGCCTTCGCCAATATTGAAGAAGTGCTGATGGCGCTCGAAGCCAAGGCAGTCGAGACACTGTCGCCCATTCGTCTGCGCTACTCGGGACCGGTGCTCGACATGACCACCGCCTATGACGATCAGGACCTGACGCACACCGAGCCAGTCGAGTACGACAAGCAGTTCATCTCGACCACAGTCGGGCGCGCCATCCTGAACGACGCGCTACCCGACGGCATGCCGTTCGTCAATGGCCTGCTCAAGAAGAAGGGCATTGGCCAGCTGGTGAACTACTGCTATCTGAACCTTGGCCTCGAGGTCACGGTAAAGACGCTGGACCGGGTGAAGGAGCTGGGCTTCCATTACGCCACGCTCTCCGGTCTCTCGGTTGGTCTGGACGACATGGTCATCCCCGAGTCGAAGGGACCCACGGTTCGCGATGCGGAGAAGCAGGCAGTCGGTGTGCAGCAGCAATATCTGGATGGCGCCATCACCAATGGCGAGCGCAACAACAAGGTCATCCAGATCTGGTCGGCAGTCACTGAGAAGGTGGCCGATGAGATGTTCGACAACATGAAGAACGCCGACAAGGCCGGCACCATGAACCCGATCTACATCATGGCCGACTCTGGCGCTCGTGGTTCGAAACAGCAGATCCGTCAGCTCTCCGGCATGCGTGGACTGATGGCGAAGCCTTCGGGCGAGATCATCGAGACGCCCATCAAGGCGAACTTCCGTGAAGGCCTTACCGTGCTTGAGTACTTCATCTCGACCCACGGCGCCCGCAAGGGACTGGCCGATACGGCGCTGAAGACGGCGGACTCTGGCTACCTGACCCGCCGCCTGGTCGACGTGGCGCAGGATGTCATCGTCAGCGAGCAGGACTGCGGCACGTCGGAAGGCATCTACGTGATGCCGATCGTCGAGTCGGGCGAGATCATCGAGCCGCTGCGCGACCGCATCATTGGCCGCGTATCGCTGGAGAAGATCAAGGACTATGAGGGCAAGGTGATCGTCGAGATCAATCAGGAGATCGACGAAGACCTGGCCTCTGCCATCCAGGCTGCGGGCATCGAGCGAGTGAAGATTCGCTCCGTGCTTACCTGCGAGTCGAAGCGCGGCGTCTGTATCCGCTGCTACGGGCGCAACCTGGCCTCCGGCCGTACGGTCGAGCTGGGCGAAGCAGTCGGCGTCATCGCTGCACAGTCCATTGGCGAGCCGGGCACGCAGCTCACCATGCGTACCTTCCACATCGGTGGCACGGCCTCGCGCGTCTCGGAGCAGTCGCACCTGGACGCGAAGAATGCCGGCACGGTGCGCTTCATCAACCTGACCACGGTCCGCTCCAAGGCCGGTGTTCTGGTGGCGATGAACCGCTCTGGCGCCATCGCGGTGGTGGATGAGCGTGGCCGCGAGAAGGAGCGCTACCAGATCGTCTATGGCGCCAAACTGCAGGTGGAAGATGGTGCGCAGGTTGCACTGGGCCAGTCGCTGGCGAAGTGGGATCCGTACACCTTCGCCATCCTCACAGAGATTGGCGGCACGGTGCAGTTCAAGGATCTGCAGGAAGGCATCACGCTGAACGAAGAGGTCGACGAAGTCACCGGGCTATCACGCCTGGTGGTCTCGGAAGCCCCGGACGAGAAGCGTCAGCCCGCCATCCTGATCAAGGGCGCGAAGGGCAACAAGCGCTACCTGATGCCCAGCCGCGCTCACCTGATGATGCAGGACGGCGACGAGGTCTTCCCCGGAGACATCCTGGCGAAGATCCCGCGTGAGACCACCCGCACCAAGGACATCACCGGCGGTCTGCCGCGCGTCGTCGAGTTGTTCGAAGCGCGCAAGCCGCGCGAGACTGCCATCATCAGCGAGATCGATGGTGTGGTCCGCTTCGGTGAAGTAGCCAAGGGGCAGCGCAAGATCTACGTCACGGCAGAGAATGGCGAGGAGAAGGAGTACTCCGTACCTCGCGGTGTTCACGTCAACGTGCAGGAGGGAGAACGCCTGCGCGCCGGCGAGCCGCTAATGGATGGTCCGCTGAATCCGCATGACATTCTTGCCGTGCTGGGCGAGAAGGAGCTGCAGGCATACCTGGTGAACGAGATCCAGGAGGTCTACCGCCTGCAGGGTGTGGCTATCTCCGACAAGCACATCGAAACCATCGTCCGGCAGATGCTGCGCTGGGTGAAGGTGGAGGAGAGTGGCGACACCACCTTCCTGCTGGAACAGCAGGTGGATCGTTTCCGCTTCACGCTGGAGAATCAGCGCATCATCTCCGAGGGTGGGCGTCCCGCAGTCGGCCGTCCGCTGCTGCTGGGCATCACCAAGGCGTCGCTCTCTACGGACTCCTTCATCTCCGCAGCCTCCTTCCAGGAGACAACGCGTGTACTCACCGAGGCGTCCATCAATGGCGCTGTCGATGGGCTGCGCGGCCTCAAGGAGAATGTCATCGTCGGCCGTCTTATCCCGGCTGGCACTGGCATGGAGTTCTACCGCAACATTCAGCTCTCACCGGAGCTGGAAGAGGCGGCGCAGAAGGTGCAGGAAGAGGTCACGGCAGCGCACGAGGCAGAAGAGCGCGAGCTTGAGCTCATGCGTCAGGAAGGCGAAGCCGAGGAGATGGCAGCCGAGTAGGACTGCCGGGTCATCGCGCCGATCAACTTAGTGAACTACAACAACAGAAGGGCAAGGCTTTGGCTTGCCCTTCTGTTGTTTGCTGCTCTAGCTGCGAGGTTACAATAGGTTGTCCATCTGATCGAGAACTGTGAAGCTGAGTTTGCGAAGCAAAGCGACTCAGGAGACCAGATGGACTATCACCAGAATGCCCGACTGACGATGCTCAGTCGAGAGCAGATGTGCCGCCAGGTTGTAGAGCAG
>JBBRLT010000078.1:0-14732 GCA_038231235.1 Terriglobales bacterium | reverse complement strand
GAGACGGCAGTTTCAAACTCCATGCGGACCCGCTTTCCTAACCCATACGCGGTGATGAAGGAGACGCGGTCGGCCTTTTCGCCCAAGGCGCGGCCATACCACATATGGCTACTACTGCTGCCTGGTTCGAGAGCAACGGAGCGCTGGCATGTACTCACCGCTGCGTCCCACCGGCCTAGTTGCAGCGACAACCGGCATAACATGAGCAGTGCTTCAGCGTCGGCCGTGCCAGAAGCGGTGGCGGGCGTAAGCAGTTGCAGCGCATTGTCGGCCAATCCGTGCTGCAGATCATGCACTGTTGCATTGCGGTCCTGTGGAGAAAGCGCGCGAATTCCCGGCGTCATGAACATGATCAACAGGAAGAACAAGAGGAGTCGCATACGCACTACCGATCAACGTGAACCGGCACGTCTTCCGCCAGCGGCTCGCCATTGGTTGTGCTCAGCGCAAGGACATCATGTTCTGTGAGGCCTTTCGTGATCTCCACTTGCGTCAGGTTGCGTGCCCCCACCGTGACCGGCACATGACGCAGAACCTTCTTCTCCAGGCGATAGACGTAGCTCTTGCCGTTCTCGCTATGCAGCGCCTCGCGCGGTACGGTCAGCACGTGCTCCATCTTCTGCTCGATGACCGTGACCTTCACATTGGTATTGGCAAGCAGGCGGCCATCGGCATCATCCACGCTGACCAGCACCTCCCCCACACTGCGCGTGCCGAGGGTGATAACCGTCGACGGGATGTGGAGGACATGGCCATGCCACGTCATGCCAGGCAGTGCGTCCCACACGATCGTCGCTGGCAGGCTGACGCGCAGCGCACCTAACTCCGGCTCATCGAAGTACGCGCGTACCTGCAGCTTGGCCAGATCGGCAACCTCCAGCAACAGTTGTCCCTGCTGCACAAACTCCGATTGCGAGACAGGCAGGTTATAGACAGTACCGTCTGCGGGGGACCGCAGGTTTGAGTGCGCAACAGCGGCCGTAGTTGCGGCATAGGCAGCCTGGGCTCCGCTGAGGCCAGCGTGAGCATTGGCCAGGTCGGCCGACGAGTAGCGCGCGCTCTTCTTTTGCTCCAAGACAGTGAGTGAGTTCTCCGCTACCTGCAGCCGTTGTTGTGCGGCCGCCACCTCACTGGGCGCGGCTGAACCCTGCGCAGCCAACTTCTTCAACGCATCCAAATCGCGCTGCGCCTGGTCGCGATCCAGCCGCGCCTTGCTCAACTCGCCCGTCATTGAGGCACGCTCCTCCTGCGTACCGCCCTGCTGCGTAGCTTGATAGCTCGCTTCGGCACTGCGCAAGGAAGCCAGAGCGCTGGCATTGTGGGCCAGCACGTCTGCATCATCAAGAGTCAGCAGCATCTGGTTCTTCTTGACCTTGTCTCCGGCGCGGACATAGAGCATCTTCACCGTTGCCGGAGCAGGAGCGTGCGCCTCAAAGTTCGCCTGCGGCTCCACCTTGCCGTTTGTACTGTCGGTGGTCACCAGGTCCTGGTAGGAGGCTTCGGCGACGCGCAGGGGCAGTTCCTCGCGGGTGAGGCGCCGGACGCCAAAGAAAACCAGGACAACCAGGACTGCAGAGAGCGTCCACAAAAGCAGCGGTCGCGCCCGGCCATTCGTATTTTTTGCCATTCGTTCTGAACCGTTGGTAAGTATATAAGACGCAGATGGGCCTGCTTAAGCGTCAGAAAGATGCGGAGGACGCGGTGCGTACAATACTGTTATGGCTTCCACCTCGCGATATACCGATGAGCACGCTCGCGCAGGGCTCGCAACCAGCTTTCCCGAGATCGAGACCTGGGAGAACCAGTTCCGCGGTTACGAGATCGTGATCGACAACCCGGAGTTCACCTCCGTGTGCCCCAAGACTGGCCTTCCGGATGCCGGCGTTTTGACGCTGCGCTATATGCCGCGCGAGCGCTGCCTGGAGCTGAAGTCCTTCAAGGAATACCTGTTCTGCTTCCGCAACCTCGGCATCTTCCAGGAGACTGTGGTCAACCAGGTGCTTGACGACGTCGTAAAGTCCTGCGAACCGGAGTGGGCCGAGGTGAAGGGTGACTTCCGGCCGCGTGGCGGTCTATCGACCCTGGTTACGGCGCGTTGGCCCCGCCCCGTCGGCAGCCGCTAGACGTAACGGCGTCCACCTATGCAGCTTGCCGCCGATCGCAGCGATCCCCCGCCACCTGCTTACAAGGGAGCGGCGTGGGCGCTGGGACTACTGACCGCGCTGAACCTGTGTAACTTCATCGATCGTTACGTGCTGCCCGGTGTGCAGCCGCTCGTGCAGCGGGAGTTTCATGCGACCGACGAGCGCATGGGCGCGCTGACCTACGCCTTCTTTATTACCTACATGTTGGCGGCGCCGCTTACTGGATGGCTGGGCGATCGCATCCCGCGCAAGCCGCTGGTGGTGGCCGGTGCGCTGCTGTGGAGCGTGGCCACGCTGCTGACGGCAACTGTGCATAGCTACGACCAGCTCTATTTCCGTCACGCCATCGTCGGCATCGGCGAAGCCACCTTCAGCGTCTTCGCGCCCGCCATGATCTCCGATATGTATCCCGAGCAGGCACGTAACAAGGTGTTGAGCGTCTTCTACCTCAGCATTCCGGTGGGCGCGGCACTGGGATATCTAATCGCCGGTCAGCTCGGCTCTGCGTACGGATGGCGGATGCCGTTCCTGGTGAGCGCCGCGCCCGGCGTGGTGATCGCGCTGCTGATCTGGTTCTACGTGCGCGAACCGCGGCGGGGCGCAACGGATCGCCTGCATGCGACGGCTGTGCGCGCGACCTTCGCGGGGCTCTTCCGCAATCCAGGCTACTGGTCCGCCACCCTGGGGATGGCGATGCTGGTCTTCACCCTGGGAGGCATCTCGGTGTGGCTGCCCACATTTCTCTCGCGGCTGGAGGGCTACACGCTGCTCCAGGCTAACCAGGTGCTGGGTGCGGTCACGGTGGTGGATGGCATCCTGGGGACGGCGATCGGCGGCTGGCTGGCACAACGCTGGCTGCGGCGAAACCACCGCGCGCTATACCTCATCTCTGCAATCAGCGCGCTTATGGCATTGCCCGCGGCGGTGGTCGTCTTCTTCGGTCCACACCGCCTGGTGATTCCGGCGATTCTGGTAGCGGAGTTCTTTCTGTTCCTCAACACCGGACCGCTGAATGCGGCCATTGTCAACTCGGTTTCAGCGGCTATCCGATCCACCGCCATCGCAATGAATCTGTTCGTGATCCACGCGCTGGGCGATGCCTTCTCGCCGCGTCTGATCGGCGCCATCTCTGACCAGCATGGCCTGCGGCTGGGGTTGGGGGCCACGCTGATTGCGCTGGTCCTGTCTGCAGCGATTCTGTTTCAGGGCGCGCGATACGCTCCACGCCTGCCTGAAGCACGCAGGAAGGTTGCTTGAATTCACTGCGCGCCACGGGCCTCGCTGTTGCCTGGGGCGTTGCTGCGTTGTGGACCGTACGCACCGTGGAGCGGCTACGCGGCATGCGGCGCGTCCCGGACCTGCTGCAGCGCCCGGCAGGTGCGCCACTAGCAAAGCTCAGCGTGATCGTGCCGGCCCGCAATGAGGCCGGGACCGTCGCTGCGGGACTGCGTTCGCTGCTGAACTCCAGGCACGTGGACCTCGAAGTGATCGCAGTCAACGACCGGTCGACAGATGGCACTGTTGCTGTAATGAACGGAATACTGGGAGAGCCGCGAGGGGAGCGCGTCCGCTATCTCGTGGAGCAGGTGGAGTGCTTGCGCGAGGGGTGGTTGGGAAAGCCAAATGCCATGGCGCGTGGGGCGGAGCGGGCGACTGGTGAGTGGCTGCTATTTACCGATGCCGACGTAGTCTTCGCGCCGGATGCATTGTCCCGTGCGTTGACTTTCCTCGAAGCTACGAACGCCGACCATCTGGTGGTGTTGCCCACGGTGGTGGCCGGAAGTGCAGGCGAGGCGATGATGCTGCCTTTCCTCCACGTGATCTCCGTGTGGGGGCCGCGGCTATGGCGGGTGCCGGATGCGCGCTCGCCGCGAGACGCGGTTGGAGTGGGCGCGTTCAATCTGATTCGCCGAACAGCGTATGACGCCGTGGGGGGCTGGGGCGTACTGCGCATGGAGGTGGTGGAAGACCTGCTGATGGGCTATGTCCTGAAGCGCGCTGGCTTCATCTCCCAAGTGGCCGTCGGCCGCGATTTGGTGCGCGTGCGCTGGGCTCAGGGAGCATGGGGCGTCGTCGCGAACCTGACGAAGAATCTTTTCGCAGTCTTCCGCTTCCGGCTGCTCTGGATGGCCGGCGGCGCGATCGGCACCGCGGTGATCTGCTTGACGCCGGTGGTGGCGGTGGCTCTGGGACTGAGCGGCGCGCGCGCCTGGCTATGGCCCGGGCTGCTCTCAGCCGCATCTCTGTTTGCGCTCTATTGGCAATACCATCGCGCGTCCTATCCTGGCGCGGTGGTTGCTGTGCTGTGGATCGCAGGCTTCCCGCTGGCCACCCTACTGTTCCTATACGCAATGATGTATTCGACGCTGCTGACGCTACTGCGCGGCGGCGTGGTGTGGCGCGGAACCTTCTACCCGCTGAAGCAACTGCGCGCACATGCCGTGCCACTGCGATAGCAGCTCAGCGCCTGGCGCGGAAGACGCTCGGGTGCCGGCTGCTGCTGAGCGAAGGATCGTGCACGGGTGGCTTGGCGTTTTCGGCTGAAAACCCGGAAAGCAATGCTGGGTTGGGATGGAACTTCTCCGCACCGCCATGCAACTGCCGCGCGTGGCTTAGATAGAGCAGACTGCGCTGATTCACGCTGTGCACAACGCCGCGCAGTTCAATATCCTGCCCGCGCAGCGCGGTAAGGTCGCCGACCTCACGCCTGTCTTCCGGCAGGCTGGCGATGGTGAAGCGGCAGGCCTCGTCGCTGGTCTCCGGGCTGCAGGCGTCAAGGAAGCGAGTGCCATCGCGTAGTTCCGCCACATCGTAAACGTGCACTGCAATGCACACATCTTTGCCGGTGTAGGTTGCTGCTTCTGTAACAAGGTGGCAAGGCCGGGCAGCCGCATACAGCACAAGTGACGGGAGCACGGCGAGGCTGAGCAGACGGCGCACGCAGCAAGGCTATGCCTCATCGATCACGCTGGCGATCCCTCTTCTGTGGTGTTGCTGCGCCGCTACTGCGCTGTCAAGACGTTGGAGGTGACTTGCTCGCTGCCGTAGTGGCTGGCGACGTAATCGTCCAGGATGCGCTTGAAGTCCGCGATGATGGTGTCGCCCTTCAGCGTGATCGCGAGCTTGCCGTCGATGTAGACCGGGGCCTTGGGCTCTTCAAAGGTACCGGGCAGGGAGATGCCAATGTTCGCGTGCTTGCTCTCTCCGGGACCATTCACGATGCAGCCCATCACCGCCAGCTTCATCTCTTCGACGCCGGGATACTGCTTCTTCCACTCTGGCATGGACTCAGTGAGATAGTTCTGCACCTGCTGCGCCAGCTCCTGGAAGTAGGTGCTGGTGGTGCGGCCGCAGCCGGGGCATGCCGTCACTTGCGGAGCAAAGGAGCGGATGCTGAGCGCCTGCAGAATCTGCTGCGCGCAGCGCACCTCTTCACTGCGGTCGCCACCCGGCGCGGGCGTGAGCGAGACGCGAATGGTGTCGCCGATGCCGGCGAGCAGCAGCGGTGCCAGGCCGGCGGCCGATGCAACCGTACCCTTCATCCCCATGCCCGCCTCGGTGAGTCCCAGGTGCAGTGCGTGGTTCGAACGCGCGGCAAGCGTGCGGTACACATCGATCAGGTCGCGCACGCCGGACACTTTGGCGGAAAGGATGATCTGGTCGCGGCGCAGTCCATAGCGCTCCGCGGCTTCCGCATTGTCCAGCGCAGAGCGGACCATCGCCTCCATCATCACGTCGCGCGCATCCATCGGCTCAGGAAGTTTGGAGTTCTCGTCCATCATGCGGGTCAGCAGCGCCTGGTCCAGGGAACCCCAGTTCACGCCGATGCGCACCGGCTTCTGATGCTTGACCGCGACCTCGACCATGGTGCGGAAGTTGTCGTCGTCCTTGCGGCCAATCGAGACATTCCCGGGATTGATGCGGTACTTCGACAGCGCCTGCGCGCAGGCTGGGTATTTGGTCAGCAACTGGTGGCCGTTGTAGTGAAAGTCGCCGATGATGGGCGTGGTCCAGCCCTTTTCGCGAATGCCGTCAACGATGTAGGGAACTGCCTTCGCCGCCTCGTCATTATTGACGGTGATGCGCACCAGCTCTGAGCCGGCACGAGCCAGTGAGGCAACCTGCTGTACTGTGCTGGCGATGTCGGCGGTGTCGGTGTTGGTCATCGATTGCACAACCACCGGCGCGTCCGAGCCCACACGGACCTCGCCCACACGAACAGTGACGGATTTTCTGCGCTGAATGTCCGGCATATGCGTGCTTCCATGATACCGCGACAGCCAGTCCCTTTAACAGCCGTCGGGCCATTCTGCGGGATCAAAGCGCTGATTGCATGCGGCTTGCCGCAGAAGCGCCTTGCGGGTCAACAACAACATCAGAGCAGGGATGGAAGACACAAGCGATGCTCTCGTTATCGGGGCGGGGATCGCTGGCCTGGCCGCAGCAACCGAGCTGGGCGAAGCAGGGCGATCGGTCACCGTGCTCGAAGCACGAGACCGCATCGGCGGGCGCATGTTTCACGGGTGAACATACCGACACCACAGGACACTGGGTACAGTGCACGGCGCGCGGCGCACAGCACGACGAACTACTGGGGCAAATTGGTGAGGCGTGATGCTGGCAGGAGCTCTGGCGAGGAGGAGAGGCGTCAGCGTGTCTCTTGCGTTGAGGATGCAACCGCAGTGGAGCGCGGCTCAGAATCCACCTTCAGCGTAAAGATATCCGGCCGCGCATAGTGACCGGTCACGTCGAGTGTCATCACTTCGCGGTCAATCTCAGCCAGATCTAGGACCGCTTCCACGATGGCAGGCTGGTCGTAGACCGGACCGGCGAGATAGCGTCCGTCCGGAGCGATGATGGCCGAACCGCCGCGCAGCAGCAGGTCATCGCTGTTGCCGCCAACCGCCGTGCCCAGGCCTGCGGGAAGCTCTGCGCGGCGCATCAGTGAGCCGGCGGCAAGTACAAAGCACCGGCCTTCAAACGCGTAGTGGCGGCTGGCGACCTGATGCATCTCGTGGACGGTGGGCCACAGAGCCGCGTGCACTTGCTCGCCCTGGTTGTGCATGTGCTGGCGGGGCAGCGGCATCCAATGCTCCCAGCAGACCATCGCCCCTACGCGTGTGCCGGCGACATTGGCACAGCGCAGTCCCTCGGCGTCTCCGTAGCCCCACACCAGTTTCTCGGTGTAGGTGGGCACCAGCTTGCGGTGGTGCACGGCCAGGGTTCCGTCCTGCTCGAAGATGAGGATGCTGTTGTAAAGCGTGCCGTGCCCGGGTCCAGCCTCCACCCGCTCATGCATTCCCATGATGATGGCCGCGCCCAGCCGCCGGGCGGTCTCCGCCAGCAACGTGCACTCCGGGCCACCCAGCACGGCGCTGTTGGCGCGCAACTGGGCAAAGACTTCCTTAGCGGCAGGGTGATTCCATAGCGCTGCTTCCGGGCAATGGTCCAGCCATGCCGGATAGCCGGGCAGCCAGGTCTCCCCGAAGCAGATCAGCTGGGCGCCGCGGGCGGCGGCCTGCTCGGCCAGCGTGATAGCCTTGTCGAGCGAGGCCGAAAGCTGGCCGAAGACGGGGCTGTCCTGCACGATGGCGACGTGGAGCGAACGTGCGCCAGCGCTCACTTGGCATTGCCCATGACGGTGAGCACTTCCTCAAGCCGCTTCTTACCAATATCCGGCACCTCGGCATCGTCCGCGGGATAGCCGACCGGCAGCACCACGAAGGCGCGCTCGTTCTTGGGGCGGCCCAGGATCTCGCCCAGAAAGCCCATGGGGCTGGGGGTGTGGGTCAACGTGGCCAGTCCCGCGATATGCAGCGCGCACAGCAGCATGCCCACGGCAATGCCCACCGACTCGCTGACGTAGTAGTGCTTCCACTTCTTCTCCGAGCCGTCCTCATGCTGGCCGAGACCATAGTCGATGCGGAAGACAACGATCAGGTAGGGCGCCTCTTCCAGGAAGGGCTTGCGCCAGTCCGTTCCCAGCGGGGCGAGCGCGTCCAGCCATTCCTGGGGTGCGCGATTGGTGTAGAACTCATGCTCTTCTTCTTCGGCGGCGATGCGGATGCATCGCTTCATTTCCGGGTCGGAGACCACGACGAAGTGCCACGGCTGCTGATTCGCGCCCGAGGGAGCAGTGGCAGCCGTACGAACTGCATCCTCGATCAGTGCAAAGGGCACCGGCGTGGGGGAGAAGTGGCGCACCGTGCGGCGACGCAGCATGGTGTCCAAAAAGGCGTGCGCGTCAGCGATCTGTTGCTCTGCAGGTACGCGGCGAAAATGCAAGGCACGGGTCTTGAGTGCGGCTGCTTCCATGTCTCTTCACGATAATCAGCTGGGTGCGATTGCGGCAACCAGTGGAGGGTTGGCTCCCGGTTTCCCCGATGCTACGAGATATTGGTGAGAGCACCGGCAATCGCCTCGCTCGACGGAAGGCCACCGTTGCAGCTACTGGTCACGGCCCTCTGAGTGTCTATGAGGAAGGCCGTGAGGACGGCTTTCAGTAGTGGCGGCCGGAAGAGACATGAAGGGCCACCCTGGGCCGGAGCAGCATGTGCCCATCTTGCAGGCAGTCGAAATCGAGTGATTGACAGCACTTGCCGCATAGCCAGAAATGCTCCACCCGGCGGGATTCTCCTACCGGAACATCCATGGCGATGATGCGTCCACTGCGCAGGTAGTGGAGCTCTTCCTGACACCTTGGATTCGCACAGCGGCTGATCATGATTGCACGCTCCTGGGTTCGTTAAGAGGCATTTCGCTGTAGAGATTCTGCATGAGCCATACGCAATTGCAACCAGCACGAACGGGCCGGGTCTCTCTGTCTATGGATCACATCATTGGAGTGCGCTCAACGCCAAAAGGTTACTTGGAACTGTCTCGGTTCGACCACTAACTGCAGCCGCTGAACCGTGGTAGTTACAGTTCTGAGTCGGTATTCACCGGCGACGGGATGCCGGCCCAGGCATGCATCCTGATCCTCCAATCGATCCTGCTGTATCCAGCGCGTCAATGTGTCAAATTTGCGCTTTCTGTGTAACTCACAGGACGATCACGACTCTCCTCTAGTGACTGCAGTCTTCGTCGCGCAAGAGGCTCAGCGTTCATCCTCTTGCCGAACCAAAGCTCAACCTAAGAAAGGGAGGACTTATCTTTACCCCACAGCGTTTGCTCTCCACACTTGGCATCTTCACCCTGGCCGTTCTGAGCTGCACTCACGCGAACGCCCAGAGCAACGAGCTCGGCTTCCTGGCCGGCTCAACCCTTACTCCCAGCATCTCGACCAATACGACTGGACTTTCTTTCAACCCCAGTCTGGCTTTCGGCATCGAATTCGATCACCGCTTCAAGGAGACTAAGTATGGATCGTTTCTGGGAGGCATCGACTTCACCGCTTCGCCGCTCGACGTCATCACCAACGCCGGCCCGTCCACGGCTATCAATCAATACGCCTACGTATTCCTGACGCCAGAGCTCCGCTACAAGGCTCCCTCTGTCGGTCCGGTTCGCCCTTGGTTCTCCGTGGGTGGCGGTCTGGCAGACTTCCGCGAAGGCAAACTGCGCAACAACCAGGTCAACACCGCCTCTGGAACACGCTCGGGAGCGGCCGAGTTCAGCGGTGGAGTCGATTCGAATCGCACCATCAAGGTTCTTGTTCCAATCGGGTTTCGTGTGGAGGTGCGCGACTACCTCTCGGCACAGCCGAACTATCGCGTGCCCACCTCCGGCAGCACGCAAAACAACGTGGTGCTCTCCGCCGGCTTCTTCCTCAAGTTCTAGTCGAGGCAAGGAAGTTGTACTGCATCAGAGTCATTGCATGTGCCTAGTTGTCCAAGAATGTTCGAACTATGCGCCAGCGATTCTGGCAGCGCCTGTACCGCTTTCGGAACAAGCGACAGGCGTTTCCTGATCCAGGTAACCACCGCTCGGGGTGGCCCAGCCAAGGTAAGAGGCAACCGGTATCGAGCGATCGCATCGCTCCCCGTCTTCCTCAGGACAAGTGGTAATGTTTCTCTGACTACGGGTTCCAAGTGGCAATCCCAGGCAAGGAAACGTCGAGTCCGGCGCGCTATCGTTCCCTTTTGCGCTCGGTAATGCAGCGATCATGATTCGACTGGCAAGATATTTCAGCGTGCGTGGCAATCTACGCATTCCCGCGGGCGAATAACCGCAGAGTGACAAGAAATAACAGTCGTATCGAGATATGCGTAGCTTGAGCGTCGTAACACGCAAGAGTTACCACTGTGCGCATTTTCTGAACCACTTGTTCACATATTTTCCTCTGCTTTTCCTCTAGAGTCACTATGGCTGCAGAGAACGCAACCGTCGGAGTGACACTCTTGCCAAGGCATATCTATGGCACTCCATACGGATCGCGTCGTATTGCTGCCGTATGTGTGAACCGTGCCTTTGAGAGGGTCCTGTATGCCTGCGCTTCCTCCCCGCCTTTGTATCTCCGAGCGTGTGTCGTCAGGCCCTGCTGAAGTTGGCACGGCCTCCACTCTCCTGGGCATTCTCTTGCTGGCCCTGACGCTCTACGGGTTTGCCTCCCGCCTCGCAGCCCAGGCGCCTACCCCGGTAACGGTGCCGACCTGGCGCTACGACAACACAGAGCAGGGCCAGAACACGCAGGAGACTGCGTTGACGCCGGCCAACGTGAATGGAAGTACCTTTGGCAAGTTGTTCTCGCATACCGTGGATGGTGCGGTCTACGCCCAGCCGTTGTACATACCCGGCCTGACCATGCCAGACGGGCTGGTGCACAACGTCTTCTTCATCGCCACCGAGCACGATTCTCTCTACGCGTTTGACGCCGATTCGAACAGCGGTGCGAATGCCAACCCACTGTGGCAGGTCACCTTGCTCGATACCGCGCATGGCGCGGCGTCCGGGGCGACCACCGTGCCGAGTTCGGTCACCCACCAGGGCGATATCTCCCCCGAGATCGGCATTACCTCGACCCCCGTCATCGATACAGCGGCCCACATCATGTATGTCGTCGGGAAAACTGCCGAGAGCGGTACCTATGTGCAGCGGCTTCACGCCATCGACATCTTCACCGGAAAAGAAAAGCTGACCCCGGCAGTCATTCGCGCAACCGTATCCGGGACTGGTGTTGGCAATGTAGGCGGCAAAGTTTCATTCAATGCGCTGCTGGGGAACCAGCGCTCCGCGTTGATGCTTTACAACGGGCATATCTACTTCGGTTACGGCTCGCACGGCGACTACGGTCCATATCACGGGTGGGTGTTCGCCTATGACGCAGCCACGCTGGCGCAGACCGCCGTCCTGTGTCTTTCGCCGAACGGATCTGCCAACAGTGTCTGGGCCTCCGGCGCCGGCATGCCGATCGACGCGAATATATCCGGCGGTCGGATGTTCGTGGTCACCGGCAACGGCACCTACGCGACCTATCCTCCATTCACTGAGGGTGAGTTCGGCAACAGTGTAGTGGCCATCGATCTCTCGAACGGCGGATTGACGCCCATCGATGCCTTCACGCCATTCAATCAGGCGAAGCTCTCTTCAGCCGACCTGGACCAAAGTTCGGGCGGCGTCCTGATGCTGCCAGACCAGCAGGGATCCCATCCGCGCACTCTTTTGCAGGCCGGCAAGGAAGGCCGGATCCTGTTACTTAACCGCGATAACCTTGGCGGGTATGCCGCTGGCGCTACGTCGAATACCAACGCGCTCCAGGACATTCCCGGCAAGGTGAAAGGACTCTGGAGCACGCCAGCCTACTGGAACGGAAATGTCTATATCTGGGGCACCGGCGATTATGGCAGCTCCGATACTCCGAAGCTGTTCAAGCTGAACAGTGGAGTGCTGGACACCACACCCTCTAGTGTTTCGACCATCTCGTCAGGGCACCCGGGCGGCATCTTCTGCATCTCTTCGAACGGCGCGACGGATGGTATCGCCTGGGCGTTGCGGTCGGATGGATTTACATCGCACAGCGACCAGATACTGTACGCATTCGACGCGACCAATCTTTCGAAACTGCTGTTTGCAAGCAATGCGAATTCCACTCGGGACAGCCCTGGACAGGCGATGAAGTTTGCTGTGCCTGTGGTTACGAATGGAAAAGTGTACGTGGCCGCCCTGAAACGGATCACGGTCTATGGATTGTTCAACGGGAGCCCGGTGGCGGCAACGCCGTCGATCAGCCCCAATGGCGGAACCTTTACCGGACCGCAGACGGTCACCCTATCCACCACGACCTCCTCTGCAAACATCTACTACACGCTGGATGGCACAACGCCAACCCCTGCGTCGACGCTTTACGCCGGACCCATCACGATCAGTACGAACAAGACGCTGAAAGCCATTGCCGCAGCGACCGGGTTCGTGCAGAGTGCGACAGCTACGGCTAGCTTTACCTTTTCATCGCAGACCCCGAACGTGACCTTCCAGCCGGGTGGAGGGACGTATAGCTCCGCGCAGACGGTCAGTCTTTCGGACACGGACGGCAACGCGAGCATCCACTACACCACGGATGGCTCGACACCGACGGCCTCCTCCACTCTCTACACCGGTCCCATCAGCGTCACCGCTTCGGCCACTCTGCGGGCAATCGCAATGGATCCCAACTTATCGGACAGTGGTGTGACTTCCGCAACCTACGTAATCCAGACCGGAGGAGGAGGCGGGGCGGCGATCGATTTCAGCAACGGCTTTTCCTCCACTACAGGGCTGACCCTCAACGGCAACGCGGTCAACACTAACGACACCAAGCTGGCGTTGACCACCGGGGTCAATGCGCAGAAGGGAAGCTTCTTCTGGAGCCAGCCCATCAGCATCCAGACCTTCACCACAGACTTCGCATTTCAACAGACAAACCCGCAAGCCGACGGCATGACGTTCACGATTCAGAACATCGGGCAGACGGCGCTCGGCGGCGCGTATGCCTCCCTCGGCTATGCCGGAATTGGCAGGAGCGTCGCCATCAAGTTCGACCTCTACAACAACTCCGGCGAGGGCACGGACTCCACTGGGGTGTATACGAATGGTGTCGCGCCGACGGTGCCTGCGCTGGATATGACCTCCAGTGGCGTGCTACTGCATAGTGGAGACACCATGCTGGCGCACGTAGCGTATGACGGCGCCACGCTGACCATGAACCTGACCGACCAGGTGAAGAGCAAGACCTACACGCTCTCGAAGGCGATCAATATTCCGCAGGTCGTAGGCGCGAACACAGCGTACGTCGGCTTTACCGGGAGCACCGGAGGGCTCGCCTCAACCCAGAAGCTGCTGCACTGGACGTACAGCACGCAAACGGGGAGCACAAGTACCGCAGCCCCGGTCTTCGATCCCGCGGGGGGCAGCTACACCAGCGCGCAGAGCGTCACGCTGACCGACAGCACCCAGGGCGCAGTCATCTACTACACCACGGATGGCAGTACGCCGACGACAAGTTCCACGGTCTATAGCACTCCGATCGCGGCAGGGAATGGCACGACCACCATCAAGGCGATGGCGGTCGCGAGCGGCTCGTCGGCAAGCGGCGTAGTGTCGGCAACCTATGTTGTCGGAACTGCGGTGACGGCAGCGCCCACGTTCAGCCCATCGGGGGGCAACTACACGACGGCGCAGAGCGTAACGCTTTCCGATGGCACGCAGGGCGCGGTGATCTACTACACCACGGATGGAACCACGCCCACTCCCTCGTCCGCTGTGTACTCCTCGCCCATCACAGTGGCTGCCACAGAGACGATCAACGCGATCGCCGTTGCCAATTCGCAAACCAGCTCAGTAGCGAGCGCGGTTTATACGATTCAGCCTGGTTCGACGACGCCGACCATCAACTACTCAAATGGATTCAGTTCGGCGTCCGGACTGTCGCTGAAGGCGGGAGCGACCGTCACCTCCAATCTACTGCGCATCACACTGGCCGGTTCGAGCGTCAACAGTGGAGCAGCCTGGTATGCCCAGCCAGTGAACGTCAATGCATTCAGCACAGACTTCAACTTTCAATTGCTGAATGCCAAGGCAGATGGCTTCACTTTCGTGTTGCAGAACACGGGGATCTCTGCACTTGGGCCGGGAGGTAGCGGACTGGGGTACGGCGCCTCCCAGCCGGGTAGCGGCGGTGGTATCGGCAGTAGCGTGGCGGTGAAGTTCGATCTCTACAGCAACGATGGCGAGGGCGCAGATTCGACCGGCTTCTATACCAATGGGGCATCGCCGACGATTCCTGCGACGGACATGACCGCTTCGGGAGTCATCCTGAGCAGCGGCCATATCCTGCATGCGCACATCACCTATGACGGAACCAACCTGACCTTGTTATTGACCGATTCCTCCACGTCTGCCTCTTTCAGTAAGACATCAGCCATCGATATCCCAGGAACCGTGGGAGCCGGAACAGCTTACGCTGGCTTTACCGGGGGCACGGGCGGGTTCAGCATGACGACCAACATTCTGAATTGGACCCTCACTGACCATTAGTACTACAGTTGTAGATAGAAGACTGGAAGCGGTGAGCCACGCTTTCTGTAGTGACAGCGCAGCGCATGGAACTGATGCCGTCTTCGCCATCCGGACCAGTGCAGCAGATGTTCAGCGCCGTGCCATCCGCGCCAGAGT
>JBBRLT010000077.1:0-15061 GCA_038231235.1 Terriglobales bacterium | reverse complement strand
TTGCGCAGCACCATCACCCGGCCGCAGGACTCGCAATACTCATCTTCCTTCTCGTCCGGATTCTCCAGCTGCGGCTTGGCGGCGAAGTTTTCCTTAGTGAAGGTGCAGCTGTCCTTCTTTTTCTTGTCGAAGGCGCTGCAGGCGAAGAAGGAGCCGAACTTGCCCCACTTCAGGACCAGCGGCGAGCCACAGCGCTCGCACTTCTCGTCTGTCGGCTTCTCCATCCGCTTAATGTTCTCCATGTGCTCTTCGGCGTGGTGCAACTCCTTCTCGAAGTGCCCATAGAACGCCTTCAGCAAGTCGGTCCATCGCTCCTTGCCATCCTCGATATCATCCAGCTCTTCTTCGAGCTTCGCCGTGTACTCCGGATTGAAGATGTACGGGAAGTTCGCCACCAGCAGGTCGGTCACGACCAGTCCGATCTCTGTCGGGATGAATTTGCCAGAACGTCCCTGCCCTACCTTCTGCACATACTCGCGCTCCTGAATGGTGGACAGGATGGTGGCATAGGTCGAGGGCCGGCCGATGCCGCGCTCCTCCAGCGTCTTTACCAGTGATGCCTCGTTGTAGCGCGGCGGCGGCTCGGTAAACTTCTGCTCGTGCTTCAGCTCCGTCAGTGCAAGTGCCTGCCCGGCGTTCAGATCCGGCAGCTTGTTCTTCAGCGCATCGTCATCGTCGTCCTTCGCGTCCTTCGCCTCTTCGTAGACCTTGAGGAAGCCGTCGAACTTCAGGATCGATCCGGTCACGCGGAAGTCATAGCGGCGATCCGACTTCGCCTGCACATCGACGATGGTCTGATCGAAGACTGCCGGCACCATCTGCGACGCGACAAAGCGCCGCCAGATCAGCTGGTATAGACGGAACTGCTCATCGCTCAGGTAGCGCTTCACCGACTCTGGCGTGTGGGTTACGTCAGTCGGACGGATCGCCTCGTGCGCATCCTGCGCGTCCTTCTTGCTCTTGAACGCATTCGGCGCCTCCGGCAGGTACGCGCTGCCGAGTTCCTTAGTGATGTACTGCCGCACATCCGTAATGGCATCCTGCGACACACGGGTCGAGTCGGTACGCATGTAAGTGATCAGACCCACTGTGCCATCGCTGCCGATCTCCATGCCTTCATAGAGCCGCTGCGCCACGCCCATGGTGCGCTTCACGCTGAAGCCGAGCTGGCGCGATGCATCCTGCTGTAGCCGGCTGGTGGTAAATGGAGCAGTCGGGTTCTTGCGGCGCTCCTTGCGCTCCACCTCACGCACCGACCACTTCGCCTTTTCCAGCGCTGATAGTACGACCTTAGTGGCCTGTTCGTTGGGCAGCGCATTGCCGGAGACCGTGTCCACCCGCGCGCTCTCCCCATCGATGCCGACGAACCGCGCGGTGAAGGCGCTCTCTGCACGCGCATCTGTCTTGAGGTCCGCGTCCAGCGTCCAGTACTCGACTGGATTGAAGGCCTTGATCTCGCGCTCGCGCTCCACAATCAGCCGCAGGGCAACGGTCTGCACCCGGCCGGCAGAGAGGCCGCGGCGCACCTTGTCCCACAGCAGCGGCGATATCTGGTAGCCAACGATGCGGTCCAGCACGCGGCGCGTCTGCTGCGCGTCCACCAGGTTGCGATCCACCTGCCGCGCATGGTCAAACGCAGCCCGCACGGCCTTGGGCGTGATCTCGTTGAAGGTCACGCGGAAGATCGAGTCTTTCCTTGATACGTCGCGCAGTTCTTCTTCCAGATGCGCGGCGATGGCTTCGCCCTCGCGGTCCGGGTCAGGCGCCAGATAGACGTTGGTTGCTGTCTTGGCCAACTTGCGCAGCCGATCGACGATCTTCACCTTGTCCGGCATCACGATCAGGTCCGGCACAAAGGTGCCGTGCTCCAGCTCGACCCCGAGCTTGTTCTTCGGCAGATCCTTTACATGGCCGATGGATGCTTCAACGATGTAGTCCTTGCCCAGATACTTCCCGATCGACTTCGCCTTGGCAGGCGATTCGACGATGACTAATGATTTACCCATTGCTTCCCTTCACTTCCGCCTGCTCTCCGTTCCGGCCGCGGATCTGCCGGGCGCCTCGAGATGACAGCGCACTGTGCCAGTGGCAAAGCAATTGCCCGCCGCCAGCAATGTTCCGAACGCTACCACGCGGGATGGCAAGACTCCAAACCACCAGCCGAGCCAATTGCCCCGCTGACTATCCTCCCGCGAGCGTGACTCAACAGACGTTCCGCTTCCCGACAGGTTGCTGAAAATGGAAACAGGAAATTACCGCACCGGGCGCTTTGCCTTTAGAAGCGCCGCAGATAATGCTTGCCCGGCATTTGACGAATGCGATTGTTCAGCTCCAGCTCGAACAATGCTGTAAATACCTCAGCTGAGGTGACTTGCCCTTCTAAACTCTCGATCAGGTCTTCGATCTGGGTGGCCTCGTCCAAGCGCAACTTGCCAAAGACAGCCTGCTCGGCAGGACTCATCCCGGGCGGCAACATACCCATCGCTGCTGCCGGACTCTGTGCAGGAGGGCTATCGGCCCCGAGGTGTTGAGTTACAGATGCGCCACCCCCCTCGGCGGATGCAAACAGCTCTGCCTGTCCCCCCTCCGGCCGTCCTTCGAGTTCCAGCCGAATCTGCGAGGGCAGGTCCTCCCACACATCCTCCCAGGTTGCCGTCAGCTTTGCGCCCTGCTTGATCAGTGTGTTCGGTCCCCAGGCATTCTTGTTGGTGACATTGCCGGGGACGGCGTAGACGTCGCGGTTCTGTTCCAGCGCGCACCGCGCCGTCACCCGTGTACCACTCTGCTCTGCCGCCTCTACCACCAGCACCCCGACCGACATGCCGCTGATGATGCGATTGCGCAGGGGGAAGTTCTGCGGCGCGGGAAAGGTGCCCAGCGGCTGCTCCGCCACAATGGTGCCGCCCGCCATCAGGATCTCCTCCGCCAGCCGCTTGTTCTCCTTGGGGTAGACCACATCGACCCCGGTCCCCCACACTGCGACGGTCTTGCCCCCGGCCGACAGCGCGCCCTTGTGCGCCGCGGTGTCCACACCGCGCGCCATGCCACTCAGGATCACCATGCGCCGCGCTGCCAGATCGCGCGCCAGCATCTCTGCCATGCCGCTGCCATAGGGGCTGGGGCGCCGCGTGCCGACTACCGCGATGGCTGGCTGCGACAGCAGCGCGCGGTCGCCCCGCACCCACAGCACCGGCGGCGGATCGAAGATCTCGCGCAGCCGCTCCGGATAGTCTGCGTCGGCAAAGATCATCAGGGTACAGCCCGCTGCTTCGATCCGCTGCCACTCCTGCTCCGCTGCCAGGCGAGCCTTGCCATCGGCAATGAAGCGCGCCGCCAGCGCTGGCAGCTGCATCGCCTCAAGCGCGGTGAGTGGCATGCGGAAGATCGCAGCTGGATCGTCCAGCGGCTGCATCGCCCGCATGACCCGGCGAGCCCCCAGCCCCGGCGTCAACACCATAGCCAGCCATGCCAGTGTGGCCTCGGATACAGCCGCAGTTGCAATCGGTGAGAGAGAGACAGGCATGAAGATAGCCCGAGACTAAGGTCCAGCATCCGCAGCAGCAATCCGACAAATGGGTTAGAGAAGGACGACGATGAGAATTGCTCTTTTCAGGTGGAACTAGGCTGCACATCCAACCGTAACGCTCTGTAACAAATTCCAGGAGGCTTAGATGAGCAACTCTGCCGTTCGCTCGCAACGCGCATGGGCCCGAGTCGCAGGCTTCCTATACTGGGCTGTCCTGGTCGTCGACCTCGCAGGCTTGCAGCTTCACTCATCCGTCCTCGGCAGGTTGCTGACCCTCGCCGGTTCCCTGCTGACTGTGCCGCTTGCGCTTGGTCTGTACTACGCGGTCAGGCCAGTGAATCCGTCCCTCGCTGCCGGGGCTCTATGCTTTCGGCTTATGGAGGCCACCCTCGGAACCCTCTCGACACTAGCCGGATTTGCAGCTCTGCAGGCACTGCTCTCAGGAACCATAGTGGGAGTAGCAATCCTGCGCGTCGCCCACTGGGACGACGCGACCAGCTTCGCCGCCTTCGTCTTCACCATCGGCTCGAGCATCTTCTTTTATTTATTCGCCCGGTCAGACTATATTCCGCGGATCCTCGCATGGTGGGGGCTGTTTGCATCTCTCCTGGCGCTGGCTGCCTGTCTGACGCACCTTCTGCGCCCCGCCTTTCCGGCCATGACGATGTACGCGTGGGTGCCACTGCTGCTCGCGGAAACCTCGACAGGCTTGTGGCTGCTGATCAAGTCGGTAGACGCCGCTAAGTCGGAGGCGACCATGGCCAATAGTCTCACCTAGCGGGGCGGCACAACAGGGCTTCCGTCGCCACTCCCAGTACACTAGGCAGTGAGCCGCCTGCCCGTCGCCGCTATCCGATTCCTCAATCCCGCGCCGCTGATGTGGGACTTCGAGCATCCGCCACGCGCCTCTTTGCTGGCAGAACGCTATGCCGTCGAGTCGATGATGCCTTCGCAGTGCGCTGCCGCTCTAGCAAGCGGCGCCGCCGCTGTTGGCCTGGTGCCCATCTCCGCCTTTGCAGAGAACTCGCAGCTGCGCATCGTGCCTGGCTGTGCGATCGCGGCCAAAGGACCCATCCGCTCTTTGTTGTTGGTCGTCCGCGCAGCCACCGGACTGGAGGGCGTGCGCTGCATTGCTGCCGATACTTCATCGCGCGCCACGCTCGCGTATCTCGAGATCATGGTGCGCCACTACTGGCGGCTGCCGGCGCGATTCCAGCCGCATCTGCCCGATCTCGACGCCATGCTGGCTGCGGCGGATGCAGCGTTGCTGATTGGCGACCCCGCGCTGCTTGCGCTCGAAGACAGGGAGGCCCGCGAGCAACGCACCGGCGAGCGGCTCATTTATCTGGACCTCGCAGCAGAGTGGCGCACACTCGCCGGCCTTCCCTGGATCTCCGCCGTGTGGGGGGTGCGGGAAGAGTGTCTCCACTCCCCTGCGGAACGTATCCGGTTGACGGATGACTTGGTCGCCTCTCGCGACGCGGGTTTAGCCAACATCGATGCGCTGGTCGAGGAGTGGGCACCGCGCATTGCTGTGCCCCGCGCCACCATCCACACCTACCTGAGTCAAAACATCCACTACACACTGGATGACGAGTGCCTGGAAGGGATGCGCCGCTTCTACCATCTGGCGGCTGCCTGCGGCGTGCTGCCGGCGCTGTCTGACCTGAGGTTGTTGTGAGTTCGTGAACGCTCGGGCAACTTCGCGTCACCTTTAGAAGCCTAGCCCCTTCATTGCACGTCCAAGCAAGGGTGACTCTTGGCCCCTCTGCAAATATCGCCACCGCTGCTGGCAAACACGCCAGCCTGCACTGGCTCTTCGGCCTGGGCTGGATCGGCGTCTTCGCGGCGGCGGTACTGGACTCCTCCCCCATCCCGCTGCCCGTTCCCGGCACTACGGATCTGCTGATCCTGTTGCTGGTAGTGCATAAGAGCAGCCCCTGGCTGGTGGTTGCCTTGGCCGTCGCCGGGTCGGTGATCGGTGGCTTTCTCACCTGGTCTGCAGGCAAAAAGGGGGGCGAGGCGGCGCTCTCCCGTTATGTGCCCCGGCGATTCGCCCGGCCCATCCAACGCTGGGTCACGCGGCATGGCGCGCTGGCAGTCTCACTCGCCGCAGTGCTGCCCCCGCCGGTACCGCTTATGCCCTTCCTCGCGGCAGCCGGCGCGCTCGGTGTGCCCCGCCAACGCTTTCTGGTGTCTTTCACGACTGCGCGGACGGTGCGGTACTCGCTGGTCGCATGGCTCGGGCTGCACTATGGCCGCCACATGGTCCGCTGGTGGAACCGCTACCTGGCGCAGTACTCCACAGCCATCGGCTGGTGCATCTTCGCGCTGTTCATTGCAGGCTTCGCCTGGGCAATCTGGAAGTGGCGTCACCAGGGAAAACCTCGGCAGGCGCCCCAGGCCGTTGCCAGCAGCTAGGCGTAGTCTGCACCAGCAACACTCTCATCCCTGCCGGCGCGATTCTTCGCAGTTGTCATCCCGACCAAGCGCAGTCCTCCCACACGTCATCCCGACCGCATGGCCGCTCCGATCGAGATGACTTGATACTTGAGGGAAAAGGCGGGGAGCTTCTACCGCTTTACCAGCGGCCGCGAGATCACGCAGGCATTCACGCCGCCAATGCCGCTCGACAGCTTGCCCGCCAGGCCATCGGCCTTGACGCAGCTATCCGCGAAGACGAACTGCCCGTGCACCCCGGCGATCGAAGGATTCAGCGTCTCTTGGGTCAGCAGCGTGGGGAACAGGTGGCCGTTGGCATAGCCCAGATATTGCGCCGTCAGCTCCCATCCGCCGCCGGCGCTCATGCCATGGCCGAAGGTGCCCTTGCGCGCCGTCACCATAACCGTCTCTGGCAGAACCGTGCGCAGCGTGCTTATCTCCGAATAGTCCCCTGGCGTGGCTGTCGCGTGCAGATCCCAGGTGGCGATCTGTGCCGGCGATGCGTGCGCTTCGTCCAGCGCCTGCCGGATCGCAGACTGCGGCCCCGCTACCGATGGCGTGATGATGTGGTGCGCATCCGAGCTGACGCCGGCAGCAATCGGCTCCATGCCTAGGGGCTGCATGCCCTTGGCCTCCAGATATTCCATATCGCCCACGATCCAGACGACTGCGCCACCGGCCACGTGCGTACCCTGCAGCTGCGTCAGCGGATTCGAGACCTGACGGCTGGCCGACAACACGCGCGCTCCGTAGAAGGAGCCCACCACCAGGGAGTGCGGCGGCGGGTCGGTCGCGCCAATCACCACCACCTTCGCCTCGCCATGCCGGATCGCCTGCATCGCCAGCCGCAGCGCCACGCCGAAAGTGGAGCAGGCCGCCACCGGCGCAAACGCCAGCCCGGTGATCTTGCCCAGGATCGATACCTGCGCCGCCGGCGTGTTGTGAATGTTCCAGATCAGGTTCGCCGACACCTTCCACGGCGGCTCTGGCATGCCCCACTTTTCCTGCAGCCGCGCGTGTCGCTTGCTGCGCTCGCGCAGGATGTGCAACTTGCCTTGCTCTACCTCGCCGCCCATCTGCAGCGAATCGATAGCCGCCGCCTCATCCAGATATTCGCGCAACTCGGGCGAGTGCTGCATCCAGTACGCCTCCCAGGCCAGCGAAAGCTCCAGCAGATCGCCTGCTGCCTCCTCGGGATTCATGGGGACGTTCTCTGCCTCGGGATTTTCTCCGGCCAGGTATGCGCTCAGCGCGCTGTTGTTCTCCCGGCTGCCCCAGAAGCGGTTCCAACGCTGTTGCGCCAAGTGCAGGGTCACGCTGGACTGATAGATGGTCTCGATCGCGCCCAGCCCGGTGCCCAGATACACCTGCGCCTGGCTGCCCAGCTCCTGCATCAGCTGCTCCAGCCCCTGATTCTGCTGCAGCGCCTGAATGAATGCGCCAATCGCGTAGAGTGACGGTGCATCCATCTTCTCCTTCAGGTTCTGAAAGTGCCGCGGCGCAAAGCGCGCATCGATCCACGGCTTGTAGACCTCGAAGTCGAACTCCGGCTGCCCTACCAGGAAGTTGCTGGGCCCGTACCCCTCAAACGGCGTCAGCCAGGTCTCCCCGCCTGCAAGATTCTTGGCGAAGGCCTCAATATTCGGCGATTTGGGGGCAACGATGCCCCAGCCGAAGACGCCCACGCGACGAAGTTGTGACGGCTGAGCATGATTTGTGGCCATGGGGACTGCAAGGCTCTCGGCCTGTCCGCCGGTCTGCATTTCGCTTAACGGAGTGGCTTTGGAAAAGGGTGACGCTACGCTCGACGCTGGCTCGAATAGGCTCATGTGGGCCCTTTGATTGTGTACGAGTCCGCCATGCATGTCCACGCAAGACACGATGTGTAACTGAGCTGAGTGGGATATGCGCTGTGCTGGGCAGGTTCAGTGCACCGGGTGGCCTACTGCGCCCGGAGTGACCCGTTACCGTTGCTTCCTTCCGGACCTGGCGGGGTTGGCGGGATTCCGTCGCGTAGGACCCGGCACTCGACAAGAATATCACCGCCACCGAGCCAGGGATCGCCTTCCGCTAAAATGGAAAGAGTGCCTCCCCTCGACATGCTCGACCAGCCAACGCCAGCCGCAGTCTCTGCGCGCCCGCGTGTCGGCTTCATCAGCCTGGGCTGCCCCAAGAATCTGGTCGACAGCGAAGTGATGATGGGCCTGCTGGACCGCTCCGGGGCCGAGCTCACCTCAGACGCCGAGTCTGCCGAGATCCTGGTGGTCAACACCTGCTCCTTCATCGACTCCGCCAAGCAGGAATCGGTCGACACCATCTTAGAGATGGCGCAGCACAAGACCCACGGCCGCGCACGCAAATTGATCGTCGCCGGCTGCCTGGTCGAGCGCTATCGTGACGAGATACGGAAGAACATTCCCGAAGTTGACGCGGTCGTCGGCACCGGCGAGCTCGAAGCGATTCTTGAAGCAGCTGGGCTCGCGCAGCCGCCCGCAGCGCTTGCCACGCCGCGACTTTTCAACATTTTGACCGCATCGTCGAATGCAAACACCGCTTCGCCTGCCGCAAGCATGGTCGAGCGTCGTGCCCCCGCCGATGCTGCCGCTTCGCGCGCCGAAGGCGACCTGCGCGAGCAGCAGGGCCGCTTCGCCCGCGATGCCTGGGACGGCGCCGCACCCGCGCTGCCCTCCTATCTCTACGACGACACCACGCCACGCCTGCTGGCTACAGGGAAAACTTCGGCGTATCTAAAGATCGCCGAGGGCTGCGATCATCCCTGCTCCTTCTGCGTTATCCCTAACCTGCGCGGCAAATTCCGCTCCCGCCGCTTCGAGTCGGTGATCGCAGAGGCGGAGCAGTTGGTCGCCCGCGGGGTGCGCGAGATCACGCTCATCGGCCAGGACACTACCTGCTACGGCGAAGACTTCGGCATGAAAGACGGCTTGGCCGCGCTGCTCGATCGCCTCGCACAAGTGGAAGGCCTTACCTGGCTGCGCTTCCTCTACGCCTATCCCAACAAGATCACTGGCCGGTTACTAGAGACCATCGCGAAGCACGACCGCATCGTGAAGTACATGGACGTACCGCTGCAGCATGCCTCTGGCGCTGTGCTCAAGCGCATGCGCCGCGGTGCGAATGCGGACATCTTCCTCAAGACGCTGGAGAAGGTCCGCGCCACTGTCCCTGGAATCGCGTTGCGCACCAGCTTCATCGTCGGCTTCCCCGGCGAGACCGCCGAAGACCACGCCGAGCTGATGGACTTCGTACGCGCTGCCAAGTTCGACTGGATGGGCGCCTTTGCCTACTCCGATGAAGAAGGTTCGCACTCCATCACCCTCGACCAGGCACTCAAGGTTCCCAAGCGCACCATCGAAGCCCGCCGCCGCGCACTGATGAAGCTGCAGCAGTCCATCAGCCGGCATCGCAAGGAGAAATGGGTTGGCCGCACCATGAGCATCCTGGTCGAAGGCGAGAGCGACGAGACGCCGCTGCTGTGGGAGGGCCGCTCGCAGTTCCACGCGCCAGAGATCGACGGCAAGGTCTACATCAACGACTTCGGCCCGCATGAGACGCTGGTCCACGGCACCTTCTACCAGGCCGAGATCACTGAAGCGCACGACTACGATGTAGTCGCGCGGATCATCGAATAATCACGCAGGAGTTCACCATGCCACAGGCGAAGAAGAAACTCCTTCGCTGTCCCATCTGCAACACCATCGTCAAGCTCAATGACCCGGATGTTCCCTTCTGCAGCGAACGCTGCCGCGTCATCGACCTGGGCAAGTGGGCCAGCGGCGACTACCGCATCTCCTCACCCATCCTCGATCCCGAAGTGATGGAAGACATCGACGAGGCCGCCATCCGCCGCCACCAGGGCGAGAACGACCAGTGATGTCCTGTGAAGGATAGGCCTGCCGGCGCTCCGGCCACGGGCAAGAAGACGCTGTGGGCGTGGGCGGTCGGCACCTTCTTCGGCGCAGGCCTGCTCAAACCTGGGCCGGGCACGTGGGGCTCTGTGGCGGCGATGCTGCTGTGGGCTTACTCCTTTGTTTTACCCGCACAGCACGCACTCGCGCATGGCAGCGGCGCGATCGTCAGCAGCATCCTGCCAACCCTTGCCGCCGCACTGCTGGCCACCGCCATCGGCATCCCCGCCGCGACCATCGTCGCGCGAGAAAGCGGCCGCGAAGACCCCGGCCACGTGGTCATCGACGAAGTCGCCGGCCAATGGCTCACCCTCGTTCTCTGCAAACCCGACTGGCTGCACGCGCTGCTCGCACTCGCGCTCTTCCGCCTCTTCGACATCACCAAACCCTGGCCCATCCGCAAGCTGGAACGGCTTCCAGCCGGATGGGGCATCATGCTCGACGATCTCGGCGCCGGCCTCTACGCAGCCATCGCCCTCGTCCTGGTCCAGCACTGGTGGTGAACGGAAGGGCCGCGATCCTTTCTCAAAGAATCGTCATCTCTCAAGGAATCGTCATCCTAGCGCAGCGAAGAACCTGCTTTTCCCAATTCTCTCAGCGTTCAGAAAGCAGGTCCTTCGACTCCGCTGCGCTCCGCTCAGGATGACAGGCTTTTGTGGAAGCGCCGTCACAACGGGTGCCCCATCCTACGCAAAGCGTAGGGTGGGATCGCACCGCTCTCCCTGCTTCGCTACGGCGGGATGACGGCACTTACGCGAGGCCCACGCATGCCTTCCATCCATGCACATGCCATTCGCGCTTAAACTAACCAGACGGGAGATCGAGACCGCCGCCTATGATCCGTATCGCCAAGCCGGACCTTCCTTCTTCATCCGTGCCGCGCATTGACGCCATCGTTCCGGACGCTGTGCTGCCCGGCGGCGAGATTGAGCTGCAGGGGTCCGCATTGGGCCCGGTCGCGGACAAGCGACCACTCGCCGTGCTGGATGGCGCACTCGCTCCCGTACTGCTGAGCCGGCCCACGCGCATGAGCATCCGCATTCCGGACTCCGCCGAAGCCGGCCACCTGGAAATTCGCCAGAATGGCAGCACCAGCAACGCCGTGCAAATCAAGATCGGCCGCCTGCTGGCAGAGAACGTCAACCCCGTCGCCAGCCCGGTCACCGATGCCGGAGGCAACGTCTATACAACTCTCTCTGGTCCGCGCGGCGAGAAGATGCCGGTGTCCATCTACCGCATCTCGCCAGAGGGCGACATGGATGCCTTTGCCACAGACATCCTTAATCCCACCGGCCTCGCACTCGACACCGACGGCATGCTCTACGTTTCCTCCCGTCATGAGGGCACCATCTACCGCATCACCCCGCAGGGCGCGAGTTCCATCTTTGTGGAGAGCATGGGCGTGGCCACGGGGCTGGCCTTCGATCAGGCAGGCAATCTCTACTGCGGCGACCGCAGCGGCACCATCTTCAAGATCGCGCGTGACCGTCAGATCTTTGTCTTCGCCACCATCGAGCCCAGCGTTTCCGCCTATCACCTGGTCTTCGGGGTTGACGGCACGCTGTTCGTCACCGGCCCCACCACCTCCAGCAACGACGCCGTCCATGCCATCGATCATGATGGCACCAGCCGCATCTACTATCGCGGCCTTGGCCGGCCGCAAGGCATGGCGGTGGATATTGCAGGCTCGCTCTACGTCGCTGCGTCGCATCGCGGCCGGCGCGGCGTATTGCGCCTGCCCTTTGACCGCACCGCCACCGACGAGCCCGAACTGGTCATCAGCGGCACTGGCATCGTGGGGCTTGCGTTCTCGCCCAGCGGCAGCGCCATCGTCGCTACCCACACCGCCATTTATGATGTGGCCTTGGGAGTGGAAGGCCTGCGCTACCTCTAACGCATTCCTCGCCGCCTGCACGTTTGCGGCTCCCCCCTCGACTCCCGGAAGGTGACCCGCCAGCATGCTCGCAGAAACCATCGCCGTCGGCTCGGAGATGCTGACGCCGTACCGCCAGGACACCAACTCGCTCTTCGTGACCGAACGGCTGAACGAGCTGGGCGTGAAGGTGGCCTTCAAGACCACGGTGGGCGACCGCATGCAGCACCTCGTCGGCGCAGTGCGTGCCGCCGCGCACCGAGTCGATATCGTCATCATCATGGGTGGTCTTGGCCCTACCGAAGACGACCTGACCCGGCAGGCCGTGGCCGAGGCCCTGGGCATCCACATCCGCCGCAACGCGGACATCGTGGCGCAGCTTTACAAGCGCTTCGCCGCGCGCCGCATGACTATGACGGAGAACAACGCGCAGCAGGCGGACGTGCTGGAAGGCGCGCACGTCGTGCCCAACGAAAACGGCACCGCGCCCGCGCAGTGGCTGGATACCGCCTTCGCCGGCCACCGCAAGATTCTGATGCTGCTGCCTGGCCCGCCCTCGGAGCTGAAACCCATCTTCGACCTGGAATGCATGCCGCGGTTGCGCGCCGCGCTGCCGGAGCGCTTCATCGCCAAGCGCATACTCAAAATTGCGATGATCGGCGAGTCCGCCTGCGATGCTCGCATTGCGCCTCTCTACAAGCTCTACCCCGACGTCGAGACCACTATCCTCGCCCATGCCGGCGACATCCAGCTAAACCTGATCTGCGAGAAGACACACCTGGAGCTGGCGCAGGCGCGTGTGGATGAGCTCACCGGCCGCATTGAGGAAGAGCTCGACGAGTTGATCTACTCGACCCAAGGCGAATTGCTGGAAGAGATTGTGCTGCTCTACCTCGGCATGAAGGGCGCCACCCTCGCTGTGGCAGAGAGCTGCACTGGTGGGCTGGTTGCCCAGCGGCTCACCAGCATCGCTGGCAGCTCGCGTACCTTCATCGGCGGCGCGGTGGTGTACTCGGATGCGCTGAAGACGAAGTTCGCAGGCGTGGATGCAAAGCTGATCGAACAGCACGGTGCAGTCAGCTCCGCTGTCGCAAAGGCGCTGGCCGAAGGCATCCGCACTACTACGGGCGCGAAGATCGGCCTCGGCATCACTGGCATTGCCGGCCCCAGCGGCGGCACGGAAGAGAAGCCGGTTGGCCTGGTCTACATCGCAGTCGCCGACGGCATCGAGACCGAGGTGATGGAACGCAACTTCGCCGGGCTCACCACGCAGAACGCCCGTGAGCGCGTCCGTGCCTGGAGCGCGCAGGCAGCGCTCGACATGGTGCGCCGTCGGCTTATGTGAAGAGCAGGGTTATAGGCCGCCAGGGGATCAGCTACACTCAATCCCGTTCCCATGCTTTTTTTCCTCATCGGCGCGCTGGCCTACCTGCTCGGCTCCATCCCATTCGGCCTGATTCTGATGCGGGTATTCCGCCAACAAGACATACGGACGCAGGGCAGCGGCAACATTGGCGCAACCAATGTTGTGCGCGCTGGTGGCAAGGGACTGGGCGCGGCCGTCTTTCTGCTGGACGCGGCGAAGGGCTTCGTCGCTGTGCTTGCGGCATTCATGATCGCAAGTCATCTGCATCAGAGCCGCGCAACGGCGCAGAACCTTGCGGCCACGGCTGCGCTCTGCGCCATCGTCGGCCATGTCTATATCGTCTGGCTGCACTTCCAGGGCGGCAAGGGCGTGGCTACCGGCTTCGGTGTCTTCCTCGCTATCTCGCCCTTCTCTGCGCTCATCGGCCTGCTGGTTTTCGTGTGTATCTTCGCGCTCACCCGTTACGTCTCGCTCGGCTCCATCCTCGGCGCGGCAGCGTTTGCCGTCGTGGTATTGATACGTGGGCGCGGGGCATTCACGCCGTTGCTGCTTGCCGCCTGCGTACTCATCCCGATACTGGTCATCGCCAAGCACCATGCCAACATCCGCCGGCTGCTGTCGGGCACAGAGTACCGCTTCGGCAAATCGAAGGCAGCAGCCGCGTGAGCCGCATCGCCATCATCGGCAGTGGAGCATGGGGCACTGCCATCGCCATCTCATTGGCGCGCCGCGGCGGACATACCATCCATCTGTGGTCGCACACCCCCGCAGTGGCCGAGGCCATCAACGCCGCGGGCGAGAACAGCACCTATCTTCGTGGCTACACCGTGCCCGCCTCCGTCCTGGCGACAGACAATCTTGAGGGGACCCTTGCCGGCGCACAGATCGTTATCGGGGTCATGCCCTCGGCGCATGCGCGCGAGATGTATACGCGGATGGCGCCGCACCTTGCCCCAGGCCAGATGATCGTCAGCGCCACCAAGGGTCTGGTCGATGCCGAACCAGCTGAGGGCAGCCATCTGCGTATCAGCCAGGTCATCGAACGCGTGCTCATGAGCCATGGCCTCGCACTGCCCATCGCTGTGCTCAGCGGCCCTTCGTTTGCGCAGGAGGTTGCCGCCGGCCAGCCCACTGCCATGACCATCGCGTGTGCTGACGTGGCCGTCGCCGCAAAGCTGCGCCAGGAGCTCTCCGGCCCCGCACTCCGCCTCTACACCAATGAGGACGTCATCGGCGTCGAGCTGGGCGGAGCACTCAAGAACGTGATCGCCATCGCCACTGGCATGGTCGACGGCCTCGACCTCGGCTATAACAGCGCCGCCGCGTTGATCACCCGTGGCATCTCTGAGATCACGCGCCTGGCCGTCGCCTGCGGTGGCCGCCGTGAAACGCTGGCCGGCCTCTCCGGACTCGGCGATCTGGTCCTCACCTCCACCGGAGCACTCTCACGCAATCGCAGCGTCGGCATCGCGCTCGGAAAAGGTAACAGCCTCAATGACATTATGACCGGCATGGGCGGCAAGGTGGCCGAGGGCGTGCCCACCACCCACGCCGCGCTTGGCCTGGCCGCCACCCACGGCATCGAGATGCCCATCACCGAGCAGGTCAGCGCCATCCTGCATCACGGCAAAAGCCCCAGCGAAGCCGTAGCCGAATTGATGAGCCGCCCGGGACGGGAAGAGGTCTGATGCCGCCGTCATCCCGAGCGTAGCAAAGGGTCTGCACCTCCACGCGCTGTCATCCCGACGGGAGCGAAGCGGAGTGGAGGGATCTGCTTTTCTGTGCAAGGGCACGCAGGGTGCAGGAACAGCAGATCCC
Organism: Terriglobales bacterium; assembly: GCA_038231235.1. Classification (GTDB taxonomy): domain Bacteria; phylum Acidobacteriota; class Terriglobia; order Terriglobales; family Acidobacteriaceae; genus KBS-83. Next base: position 110 of record JBBRLT010000077.1, on the reverse strand, counting down.
TCCGCTGCGCGGCTGCGCATGAGTTCACAAACGAAGTGCAACACCAGCTTAAGGTGGTGTTGCCATGGAACAGGGTTACCGGCATCTCTCGTTGGAAGAGCGGACTACGA
>JBBRLT010000076.1:0-15739 GCA_038231235.1 Terriglobales bacterium | reverse complement strand
GCTGCGCTCCACCAAGGCGCGCACCCAGGGGGCACTCGATCAAGCTATCTCCGATCTGCTCCCATCCATCACCGCCGAAGACGCTCAGGCTTGGTTCAGGCTTCGACTCGGTACATTACATTAACATTGCTATCGCTTTAGGCATTCTGCAGTCCTCGACGATCTACGCCACGCAAGTAGCTTCGCTGAACGACGCGAACGAGACGAAGCATGCCACCGATCTTTATAAGATGGTGGTGAGCGAGTTGATAGCAGAGATTCAGGGCGATAGCGAAGCTGTCGCCTTCTTGAATCGAGTGCTTGACTTCGTAAAGGAAGAGCCAGATTCGCCCACACATGGCCTCAGCAAATTCTTTGTGGCGTGCTTTTCGGGCGATGAGAACGATTTAACCCAGTGGACCCGCTATGGGAAGCTGAATGGTTACGCCATTGGATTCACAGCACGTGGTCTCTTCCGCGAGCCAAACAGTCAGCTTTACCGTGTCGTCTATGACCTTAAAAAACAGCGCGCAGCCGCGAAGGAGGTAGCCTCTGCGACTTTGCACTTCTACCGCGAGGGCCTGACAGGTGACCGCCTGGAAGACCCTGCCGAATGGGCAGAGTTGTTCTTCGCCGCTTGGGACGAGTGGATCTACAAGCTTGCGCCACTTCTTAAAGATGCAAGCTGGCGGGCCGAGAATGAATTTCGCATTGTGCATGAACTAAAAGCATCGGAATTTTCCAATGTACGTTTCGCTCAGAAGAACAGGGTGCTTGCCCGGTACCTCCCGCTCGACACTCCATCTTGGGTAAAGAGGCGTGCCCAGCTACTGCCCGTCGCAAAAGTTTGGATCGGGCCAGGCGAGAGACAATCGTTCACTAAAATTAGCATCGAGCTGCTGCTGGAGCAGATGGGTTACTTCAACGTTCCGGTCGAGGTTTCCCAAATCACTCTACAGAGACCATAGGTCTGCAGCGGCCATCCTAAGATGATTCCGAATGGAAGCCAACGACGACCAATTTCTGAAGTTCGAAACCGACGATGCCCTACCGCTGCCCACCCCAGACGAACAGGCTACGTCGAAAACGACGGAGCGCGCATCTGGTATGCCACCTGCGGAGCCGGTGCCCGTCATCCTGCTGCATTGATAAAACGTTGGCCAAAGTCAGTCGCCACCGGCGTGGAATGACACTTTTAGCCACCACAGAACAGCTCTGGATGAATTGCAACAACTTACAGCCCACCGCCCGAACCTAGCGGCTTACCTCCAAAATGATCGACCCCACGCCAGTACTGCGGTCGTACTCCCGGTGCGCTTCCCGGATCTGCTCCAGCGGGAAGACTGCCTTGATGGGCACCGTAATCTTGCCCGAGGCGAGCCACCCGAACAGCAGCTCCAGGTCGGGAGCGAAGTGCTTGGACGCACGGTTCACTCCAAAGAAGGTCGTCCGCTTGCCAGACCCGAACTGGAGATTCCTCGCCATGAGTTTCATGATCGAGGGGAACGGCGAGCTGAGGGCAGACTTGTTCAGGGCCTGCAGGTTCATCCCATACCCCACCAGGATTCCTCCCTTGCCGAGGATGGAGTATGACTCGTCGAAACTCTGGTATCCCAGCGCATCGAAGACCGCGTCCACACCCCCAAGGCCCTGCATGGTGCGTATCCATTCCTTGTTCCTGTAATCGAAGGCGACGGCTCCCTGCTCGCGCAGCGCTGCCAGCTTGCCTGCCGACGCCGTGCCGTAGACCTGTAGCCCTTCGATCATGCCCAGACGGAGCAGGGCCTGCCCCACGGCGCCGCTCAACCCGTGAACGAAAATCTTCTGGCCGGCCCGGACGTGGGCAGCGCGGTGCAACAGTTCATACGCCGTCACCCAGTCGAGCACCAGCGCCACCGCTGCCTTGGGATCGACCCCCTCGGGCACCCGCACCAGGAACTTCTCTGGCAGGTTCACCCGCTCAGCCTGCCCCTCGTACTTGGTAAGGCACGCAACGCGGTCCCCGGCCTTGAACCGATTGCAGCCCTGCCCATTGCGGTGCACCGTTCCGAGCACGCTATAGCCCGGCGTGAGCGGCGCCTTCTTCTGGAAGGGATAAATGCCGCGGCGCATGTTCACATCCGCACCGGAAACGATGGAGTACTCCACCCGGACCTGTACCTCGCCAGCAGCCGGCTCCGGCAGATCGGCTTCGACGATCGCGAGCTTGCTCTCATCCCCAAACTCCGTGATCAGTACCTTCTTGATGGTTGCCATAGGTTTCAGCAAGTCTACAGGCGCCATCAGAAGTCGATCCGCCCCGCTTCGCCCGCGTCTTCTTCTTTGCCTGCAACATGGACCCCAGCGTCGTGCTGACCTTTCTGGCCTCGCACACTCTCCACTCAAAGACCACCCGTCTTCCAGGTTCCTATATCCTGTCGGCTTGACCACCGTTTCACGCCCGGCGCTTCTCCCGCTGCTGCTCCTGCTGCTCAGCGCGAATCACTGCGCCCGCGCGCAAGCCGTCTCCTTTGCCGGCATCTGGACACTGCAATCCGCAGCCGATGGCCCCAGCGGCCGCTACTCGGCTCCCACTGCAAACGATGCTTCCGGTCGCGTCGTGCTCTTTGGCGGAATCAACGAACACGGCGCCCTGAATGACACCTGGCTCTGGGATGGGACAAGCTGGAAGCAGCAGTTGCCGCCCAAGAGTCCTCCCGCGCGGTCGAATGCTTCCATGGCCAACGATGCCTCGGGACACATCGTGCTCTTCGGCGGCTTTACAGAGAGTGGCGACCTGCACGATACCTGGACCTGGGACGGCAGCACCTGGAAGCAACAATTCCCTGCCAGCAGTCCGTCTGCGCGCTCGGACGCTGCCATGGCCAACGACGCGTCCGGCAACATCCTGCTGTTTGGCGGCTTCGACGGGGAGAATGCCCTGGACGATACCTGGATCTGGAATGGGTCGACGCAGACCTGGACGGAGGCATCTCCAGCCGAGAGCCCTGGTGGCCGCTATCACGCTTCCATGGCCAACTACGCCGCCGGCCGTGTCGTGCTCTTTGGCGGACTCAATGAGAACAACCGGGCACTGAACGAGACCTGGACCTGGGATGGAGCAGCAGCCAACTGGACGCAGCCATCCCCGGAAAGCACGCCCGGCGCTAGAGAGTCGGCGTCCATGGCATCCGATCGAGCCGGACGGGTCGTGCTCTTTGGCGGCTATGGCGGCTTCGGCTCCACGGACCTGAACGACACCTGGGCCTGGGACGGAACAAACTGGACCAGGCAGCACTCCGCCACCAGTCCGACTGCGCGTACCGTCGCTCTGCTGGCCTGCCAGGGCCCCGGCCAGCTGGTGCTCTTCAGTGGGTTGAGTGACAGCGTGTTGAACGATATCTGGTTCTATCAGCGCACGTCGGTCAACTTCGGAAATGTGAGAGTGGGCTCGCGCACCCTCTTCACGCTTGCCTATGACATTCACTCCGCTGTCCGCCTCGCGGACAACGTGAAAATGCTTAACCCAAACGCGTCGAGCTCCGACTTTAGCCTGAGCGGCAAACCCACCTGCACCGGAAGCCAAGCCAGCGACAGCTCTTGCACCGTCACCATCGCATTCGCTCCCCGCGCCGGTGGGCTGCGAACGAGCACGGTGCAGCTGATGGACCGCAGCGGCACTCCACTTGCCTCAACGCCCCTGCTTGGGCAGGGTCAGGGGCCGGCCCCTGCACGGTAGCTTGCTCGGCCAGATAGGCAACGAGAGGGCCGAGGCAGAGTTTGCCGGCCTGGAGCCCGGGGACTATCAGTTCGCCATTATGGACGGATGGAGGCGGGCTTGCTGGTGCCGCTCGATGCATTGCAGGAGGCCATGACCTCCTGGTTCCGGCGCAAGAGCTATCTGCGCGAGGGGGACACGCTTCGCGTGTTTGACGACTCCACCCCCCTAACGGTTCATCCAAATCCTTGAACCAGCTTTCGTCCTACTCCGATCGCAGGATCTCCGCGGGCTGTATGCGGGCGATGCGGAGTGCAGGCAGCAGGCTAGCGAGCGCCGCCAGCAACAGCAAGACGGCGGCGGTTGTGGCCAGGACGGAAGGGTCGGCGCTGGAGACGCCAAACAGCGCGCCGCGCATGGCGCGCAGTGCTATCGCAGACAGAGCCAGACCGCAGACCAGCCCCGCTGTGGATGGCAGGACGCCCGCCCGGATCGCGAGCGCCATGGAGTCCGTCAACGAAGAGCCGAGCGCGAGGCGGATGCCAAACTCGCGGCGCCGATCTGTAACCACGCTGGATACCAGTGCAAAGACGCCAAGTGCGGCCAGAAGCAAAGCAAGAGCGGTCAGCGAAGTGAGCAATGCCACTTCGATGCGCTGCTGCGCGAGCGCCGTCGCCAGCAGGTCGTTCATCGCGTGAAAGCTCGAAAAGGGCAGGTTGGGATCGACTGAGCTTAGCGCCTGCTGCATGGCTTCCGGTGTCTGCGAGTTCAGATGGTTAGAGCGGATGATCCAGCTGGGTTGGAACCAGGTGTGAATGAGCGTGAGGAAGTCGGGGCTCAGTTGCGTGTAGGGAATGTAGAGGGTACGTTCGGTCGAGATAGGGCCTGTATTGTCAAGGCCCGGAGTTCTTTGGACGTCATCCGTGATGCCGACGATGCGCACGGTCTGCTTGTCAAGCAGCAGCCTCCGCCCTATGGGATGGGGGTCATGCAGGATCTGCCGGGCGAAGCTTTCATCGACAATGGCCACCGGTTCGCTCGCAGCGGTGTCTGCATCAGTGAACGCTCTGCCGTCGCGCAGTCGAATGCCGAGGGCATCGAAGTAAGCCGGCGTTACGTAGACCTCGCCAGTGCCGACCTGCTGACCCGCCTGTTTGCCATCCTTGACCATGACTCCACCGTTCAAGGCACGCTCGTAGGGCAGGCTCAAACCGACGGCGGCCTTAGTGACGCCCGGAACGCGCTCCATGGCAGCGACGCTTTCGCGCAGCAGCGTGGTGAAGTGTGCCGGATCGCGGTAGCTGGCCTGATCGAGCGATGCCTTGGCTGTCAGGACTCCATTGGGATCGAAGCCGGGCGGCAGCGTCTCCAGATGAATGAGCGAGCGGATGAGCAGACCCGAGCCGGCCAGCAGCACCACGGTCAGCGCGACCTCCCCAGCGATCAGGAACTGCCGGGCGCGGCTATGGCGTCCGCCAGCGACCGTGCGCTGGCCCAGTACCGCCGCAGGGTCCATGCGGAAGATGGCGAAAGCCGGGATCATGCCGAAGAGCAGGCTGGTCGCGAGTGAGATTGCAAGCGTGAAGAAGAGGACGCGGTGATCGAGGGCCACTCCCCCAAACGGCACCGCATCCTCGGGCAGCAGCGCAACCAGCGCGCGAAGCAAAGCCACGGCGGTTGCCACACCAGCCATGCCTCCTAAAATCGCAAGCAATGCGCTCTCTCGCCAAGCCTCCCCCAGCAGGCGCGCGTGGTTTGCGCCCAGCGCTAGCCGGGTGGCGAGCTCATAACTGCGGCGACGCAGCCGGACCAGCGTCAGGCTGGCGAGATTGGCGCACGCGATCAGCAGGATCAAGCCGGTTGCCAGCAGCAGGGCCAGCGCGGGGTCACGCTCCGAAGCGCTGAAGTGTTCCTGCAGAGGGATGAAGCGGAGCGTGCGCTGTTCGCCCGATTTGAGTTCCAAATTGAGCATATGTGGCCGTAGGCGTGCCAGCGCAGCATTCGCCTGTGGCCAGGTGGCACCCGGTCGCAGCCTTGCCATCAAGCTATAGTTGGTTCCTTCGCCCTCGCCGCTGCGCGAGGGGCGAAGGGGCGTATAAATACCCGCTGCCGTTGGGACAAAGAAGCGCGGGCCGAGCACTCCTACCACCGTGAAGGGCTCGCCCTTGACGAGAATCTGCCGACCGATCACGTGAGCATCGCTTTGAAAAGCGGTGCGCCAGAGCGGATGGCTGATGATGACGGCTTGCGGACCGCCCTCCCGGTCTTCGTCTGCCGTGAAGCTGCGGCCCATCACTGGCAGCTCTCCAAGCACCTGGAAGAAGCCGGCAGAGACCCGCACGGCGTAGACGCTTTGCACGCCTTGCGGAGTGCGAATGTTGGTTATGTTCGCCGGCCCTCCCAGGCTGGAGATCGCTGCATCTGCCTGCGGCACGCCGTCGCGTATCAGCTCCCAGGTTTCGCCGTCGATGCTCTTTGAAGCATCGGCTGCTCCGAGGTTCGACATCAACTCGATGCCCGCCAGCCGCTCCGGCTGCGGATAGGTAAGCGGTCGCAGCAGCAGCGCGTTGACCATGCTGAACACTGCGGTATTCGCACCGATGCTGAGCGCCAGGGTGCAAACAACGGCCAGCACGAAACCAGGCGCGCGAGTCAGACCGCGAAGCAATTGCCGGAGGAAGGGTATGGACATATCGCATCTCCGGGGTATGTAGAAGCAACCGACGTGCCATCGCGCAACGGCGGAATATCACTATATTTCGAGGTCTTCTGCAGCGCGAGTGTTCGCCTGCGGTTTCGAACGTCCAGCTTTGGACACTTGGGGGTACTGGCGACAATGTGCTCCGCTGGTTTAGCTGCGGCCGTGACTTCCCGGTGCTCAGCGTGTAAGGCGAGCCATCGCTTGGCAAGAAATCTATAAGAACCTACTGCTGGCAACGATTGCGCACAACCCGCGCGGCACTTTGGCCCTCTATGCAGTACGGACGGCGCAAGCCTGGCCGTAAGGAGAGTGCACTATGTGGATCGGTATCGGAATCGTTTTGCTGCTGCTGTGGGCGGGCGGCTTCTTCGCATTTCACGTGGCGGGATTCTTCATCCACATTCTCCTGCTACTGGCCGTCGCTTCGTTGATCATCCACTTCATCAGCGGGTCACGCACCGCTGTCTGATGAATGGGCCCATGAGCCCGGGATGAACTCTGAATTTAACGGAGCGGAGGCTCTTGGTCTCCGCTCCGTTTTGTCTTCGCCCTTACTCGTCGTAATGCAGCAGGCTGAAGACATCGAACTCCGTAAAGCGTTCGCGGCCTTTCAGGAAGTCCAGCTCAACGGCGAAGCCCAGCCCGGCGATGCGTCCGCCTAGCTGGCGCACCAGCTTCACCGTCGCCTCCATGGTTCCACCCGTAGCGAGGAGATCATCCACCAGGATGACGTTCTGCCCGGGCTCGATGGCATCCAGGTGGACCTCGAGTGAGTCGGAGCCATACTCCAGGTCGTAGGCGACCTTCGCCGTCGGTGCCGGCAGCTTGCGTGGCTTGCGCACGGGCACGAACCCGGCGTTGAGGCGATAGGCCAATGCCGGTCCGAAGATGAATCCGCGCGCCTCAATCCCCAGCACCAGGTCGATGTCGCGATCCAGATAATGCGCCGCCAGTGCATCGATCAGCGTGGCGTAGCCGACGCGGTCTTTGAGCAAAGTGGTGATGTCGTAGAAGAGGATGCCGGGCTTGGGAAAGTCCGGCACGGTGCGGACCAGTTTCTTCAGCGGCTCGCAGTTGATCGGTTCGATAGACATGCGTGGCTACCAGGCTCCTTCAATCTGAAATGGTCCCAGGGAGACGCCTTCGCTGGGGTCAAGGTCGCGTTGGTCAATGGCGTCGACCCGGCTGCCGCGCGAACCGCGCCGCAGGGCAGCCTCCAGGCGTTGCAACTCTTCTGCTTCGCCGCGCGCGACCACCTCTACATGGCCGCTCTCAGTGTTGCGCACCCATCCATGCAGGCCTAGCGCGCCTGCCTCCTGATGCACGAACCAGCGGAATCCGACACCCTGCACGCGGCCTTTGACGAGGTAGTAGCGAACCATAGCGGATGTGAAAGCCAGTGTCGCAAGAGCGGGGAGGCAGGTGCAAGCATCGAAGACTCAGTGGATGCGATATACGTAGGCGTCTTCTACGAAACGATCTCCGATGAACTGTCCTCCGAGACGCATGCCTTCGACACTCTTCGCACTGCCCAGAAGTTTGCGGAGCCTCTTGGGAAAATCGTCGTGTGTGTTCATGATCCAGAGAGTGGGGAGCTGTTCTGCCGGAATCGACTTACGCAAGATACCCTGCGTCCTTGCGAGCTGAGCGAGCGGTGTCAGGGCATCGAGGCTCTTCGTCGCGACTACGAAGCGCCAATCAGAGTACTCCTCCGTCAGCAGCCACAGGGCTACCGAAAACTTCATGTCAGCATCCTCTAGCAAGCGAACCATGCGTTCGCCAAGCGATATGTCGATGCTTACCATTGCCGAATGAGCCATCCCAACACTCCGTGCTGCTTCTGGCTGATTGCGTCTAACAGAGCCTTCGCTGCTGCGGGCTCCCACTCAGAATATCGCGCCCCTTCAGACCAGCGCACAACCAAATCCCAATTCCTCGAAAATAGCGGATCTTCTGAACTCAGCTCGATGCGAGAGCGATCGAGATTCGCTTTTTACCAGCGAGCTGAGATCGTGCTTCCAACTCTCATTGGCGAGTGTCCGGTCAGGAAAGTCGTGGCGCGAGGTCCCTTTCGCGATTACTGCCTTCAGCGCACACTCAACGGCGTATCCAGCCAGATAATATGCACCGCTGGCATGGCCAAGTCTAAGCAATGCCTTCGACTCCGCCACCCGTATCTTCGAGAGTCGTTGAAGCTGGAGACGATTCATAAAGAGTTAGTCTCTGGCGTTTCTCCGGATGGGCCGGCGTCAAACCGACCCAGCGCATCTTCCACTTAGGCGCGCGAGAGGTAGGCACCCTCTGCTGTGTCGACGCGGATCTTTTCGCCCTCATTGATAAATGGGGGCACCTGCACCACCAGTCCAGTCTCCAGCGTCGCCGGCTTGGTGACCGATGAAGCCGTCGCCGACTTCAAGCCAGGCTCGGTCTGCATAACGGTCATCTCGACTGTCTGCGGCAACTCGATGCCCACGGCGACGCCGTCAAAGAATGAGACGCGGATCTGCAGATTGGGGATGAGGTACTCAACCGAGTCGCCCAGCGTGTCTCGCTTCAGATTGGTCTGCTCGTAGTTTTCGGTATTCATGAAGTAGTAGTCGTCGCCGTCAGAGTAGAGGAAGTCCATCGAGATTTCGTCGACGATGACGCGATCGATGGGGTCGGGCGAGCGGAAGCGGTGCTCGAACATGGCGCCGGTGCGCAGGTTGCGCAGCTTGGCCTGGATGAAGGCGCGCAGGTTGCCGGGGGTGCGATGCTCCACGCTGAAGACGGTGTGCAGTTCGTTGTTGTGCTTGATAATCATGCCCGGACGCATCTGGGTGGCGGGAATCGCCATAGCGAGAAAGCTCCTTAGTTTGTTGGAGGAAGGGCGGTCGAAGGGTGGCCCGCACCTAATGTTGAATTGTAGCGCAGCGCTTTGCTTGCTAAGGTGACGGCACACACCTCTGGCATTCCGCTCGTCGTGTGGTGTTGAAACCAGAGAGGTCCAGGCACCATGATGCAGCGACGCGAGTTCCTCGGTCACCTGATGCGCAGCAGCGTCGCCGGCAGCGCGATGCTGATGACGACCAGAGGCCGCAGCTGGGCATCTGCGTATGCGGCGCCCGGCACGGCACGCCGCGCCTCTGTGGTGGACTTTGGCGCCGACCCGACTGGACAAAAGGATTCGACCGAGGGCGTGCGGCGCGCCATCGCCTCGCTCGCACGACGCAACGCCCGCTTGGTATTCCCGGCAGGGAAGTATGTGTTCGCCGCCTCCGATGCGGCGGTAATGGACTTCCTTGGCTTTGAGGGGCTGGAGATCTTCGGCAACGGTGGGGAGTTGTTCTTTTCCGGCGGCACGCAGGCTCTGCGCATCGCGCAATGCCGTGACCTGGAAGTCCACGACGTCATCATCGACTGGACGCGGCCGCCTGTTTCGCAGGGCGTGGTGCGGGCCATAGCAGACCGCAGCGTGACGATTGCGGTGGATCCAGCTTTTCCTGTCACCGGCACGGAGCGCATTGCCGCACTGATTGGTTCCGACGACCATGTCAACGCCGCAGCGCTCAGCGGCCCGATGGTGGAGCGGGGCATCGGTGCAACGCAGATGCGAAGCCCGCAGGTGCTGGAGATCTCCCTGGAGCAAGCGCCGCCCTTCGCTGCGGGAGCGCGCGTGGTGTTGTTGCATGCCGTGAATGCGGGTGCGGCAGTGCGGCTGGAGGGATGTGAACAGGTGCTGCTGGAAACCGTGCAGCTGCATGCCGCGCCGGCCACTGCTGTGTCGCTGGTGGGCTGCCGCGATATCACGTTGGATACCTTTGGAGTGTTTGCACATCCGGGGACCGGGCGGGTGGTATCCGCCAACGGCGGCGGGGTGGAGATGATGGACTGTACCGGCTCGATTACAGTGCAGCATGCGCGGCTGGGCGGAACGGTAGGCACCGCCATGCGCATGCAGCAATCGTACTGGCGGCTGGCACAAATTACGGATTCGCAGGCGGCATTGGTGAGCAGCGGCGACGGCCACCCAGTACCCGAGTGGGCGTTGCCGCGGCCGGGCACCTACCTGCAACTGAGCGAAGCGGGCACGCTGAAGCTCCTCGGAGAGATCATTCTGAGCAAGGCCGAGCCGGCGCCGGGCGGTATGAAGCTGATCTTTGAAGAGACGCTGTCTCCGTCCGTCGGCCAGGGGACGCTGCTCTGCCTCGGCGCCACCGACCAGCCGCGACTGAAGATGGACGATACCCAGTTTTTGGGCGGTGCATCGAGCGCTCTGACTGTGCAGTCCCGGGTGCGCATCCAGAACACCCGGTTCGCCAACTACGCCGGCCCGGCGGTCCTGCTGGCGCCTGACCTGGAGCACCTGCGCGGGCCGGTAGTAGAAAACGTGCACATCAACGATTGCACATTCGAGCGATGTGAACTGGGCGGCAATGCTGCCGGGTTGCGCGGGACCATCACCATCGACACGGCTGTCGATCGCGAGCCCTCCACGACGCCGGGCGGGCGCGTGAACTCGGGCATTACGTTGCAGCGCAACACCTTCAACCGGGTGGGCGGCCCGGCGATCTATTGTGCGGGCACGTCGTGGCTGGACGTGGAATCGAACCACTTCAATGATTGCGATCAGCGGCGCACACACGGCGCGACGCCCCGTGCCTTGATGCTGCACAATCTCACGGACAGCACCATCGCCCTGAACGATGCGCGGGCCGACGCAACCATCGTCATGGTGGACTGCACGGACAAGGTAAAGGCAACGGAGAACGGGACGCTGACCATAGCCAAGGGCTGAGTCGCTTGGTGTACTCGCGGCGCTTCTCGATTCCGGCTTAGCCTTGCGGCTCGGCGCCAAAGACCCTGGCGAAGAAATGTCCGACCTTCCGCAAGAAGCGGCGCGGCCTTCCCGCCTTTGGAGCAGTCTGGGTCGGCGGAGTGGGCGCTGGTTGAGCGATGGCTATCGCTGTAGAGGCCGGAGACGCCACCGGCTTTCGGGCGGACGCCGGAGCAGGCGCGGCAGCATTGCGCATATTGGACACTACGGGCGCGGGTGCAGCGGAGGATGGCGGCGGAATGGCGGGTCCGTCGCCAGCGCCCGCATTGCCGGTCCCCGAAGCAGCATTCGCGCTGTAGCTGAATGGCACCGCCACCTCGACGTGCGCCACACCGGGCGCGGCCACTGGAGCCGTGGGTTCGATGGTTGGCGGCGTCAGCCCCTCACTGACTGCGAGTGGGAACTCTGTATCCCTACCGGTCGAGGAAGGACCTCCCAGCGGTGTGACCGCCCGTGGCTTCGCAGCGGGCGGATTGGCCGCGATTGGCGTGCCGGAGACCACCGAGCCGGGCGCTGCGCCATGCTCGCCCGGTGTGCCGGCGTCCGCCATAGATACAGGCTGGGGGCAACCGCAAGGCTCCTTCTCTGTGTCCACTACCTCACGCAGACTGCCATGCTGGAAGCTGACATGCTGCCCCGGCTGCACGCGGTAGACGCCGCCCTCCAGCTGGCTGGAGACAGTGATGTAGGGGCCATTCGCGCCGCGATTGTCGATGCAGGTATCGCCCTGGCGGCTGACCCGGATGCTGATGTCTGCCACGCCGGGCCCGGAGATGAGGATGCGCAGGTCCGGCGTCAGCAACACGTCGGAGTATCGGCTGGTGGTGTAATGCGCCTCGATGGCGCCGCGGTCCAGACCCAGCATCAGCCCGGAGGCATCCGGGGCCTGAATGGAACGATCGCGCGCCAGGTGCACGCTGGTGGTGGCACACAGGCGCAGGTCGCCGCCGCGGGTCAGCGAAATGGGAATCGTGTTTGCACCGGCGGTGATGGTGCTGCCATTGCCCAGCTGCATCTCGCCGTCGCGCAGCTGCACATCGCCGGAGACCTGCACCTCCTGCGCGCGGGTACGGCCGATGGGCGCGGCGTTGGTGGAAGGCGTCGGAAGCTTGCTCTGGGTTGCGCCGGCGAACGGCGCGGCTGCCGCGAGCAGCGCGTTGAGACAGAGCAGCCGCGGAAGGAGCTGCCACGAATTTGCCAGGGGAAGGGTCAGTGGGAGTGTTTCCAATACCATTGTAAGGACGCAGGATGCCGGACGGGCATTCCTTGACAAGCAGCGGGTTTGAAACTTACGCGGTGCGATGCCACTCCGAGGCAGTCCGGTGTGCTAGGCTGCCGACGTGATTCCTGTCTCCTCGCTTCGCGATCACGAAAGTCCCCGACACTCCGCCGTTGTGCGGGTGACGCACTGGATCACCGTCGTCGCGTTCTTCGCTTTGCTGGTGAGCGGAGTAGAGATCTTTATCTCCCACCCGAGGTTGTACTGGGGTGAGGTGGGCAATGTGCAGACTCGCGCGCTGTTCCAGCTTCCCATCCCATCCTCGCGAGCGACGGTACCAACTGGCTACGGCTACGTGTTGCCGGACCAGAATGGCTGGAGCCGCAATCTCCACTTCGAGGCAGCATGGCTGGTGCTGTTCTGCGGTTTGGCGTATGGGGTCGCAGGCCTGTGGAGCGGGCACTTCCGGGAAGACCTGCTTCCGGCTCGGGCAGACAGGACGTGGCGGGCGTTCCGCAGTGTGATTGCACATCATCTTCGCTTCACGCGCCCGGACGCGTCGGAAGTGTATGCGTACAACGCGTTGCAGCGGGTCGCGTATCTCGGGGTGGTCTTTGTTCTATTTCCGCTGGTGATCTGGACAGGGTTGGCGATGTCGCCGGCCTTTGATGCCTTCCTCCCTGTTGCGGTCAATGCGCTGGGCGGCCGACAGTCGGCGCGTACACTGCACTTCTTTGTGTCGGGTTCGCTGGTGCTGTTCCTCGTGGTCCACGTCGCGATGGTGGTGCTCGCCGGATTCCGGAGCCGCATGCGGGCCATGATTACCGGGCGCGTTGAAGCGCCCCCGGAGCGCATATGAGCAAGCTGTCACGCCGCACACTGATGACCCGGGGACTCGCGGCGACCGCCGGAATTACGGGGCTGGCAGTAATCGGCCGCATGGCCAAGGGAAGTGGGTTGATTCCGCCCGATCATTGCGGCGTCTACGGCGCTGGCCTCACGCTGACGTACGCGGCACAGCGGCTGCTGGCGATGCATACACTGGCGCGCGAGTTTCCGCGCAGCATGATCTCAAAAACGCCTTTTGCGAACACGTCGCCTGATCCAGGGGACGCCTTCAAACTCCACCAGGCCGCCGGTTTCGCGGACTGGCGGCTGGCGGTAGACGGCATGGTCGCGCGGCCTGCATCGCTTTCCATCCCCGACCTGCGCAGCCTGGCTGTTCGCAGTCAGATCACAGAGGTGGCCTGCGAGGAGGGCTGGTCGTACATCGCGGAGTGGATTGGAACGCCTTTGTTGGATGTTCTTCATGCCGTCGGGGTCCTGCCGCAAGCGCGATACGTCGTGTACTTCTCGATCGATCCCAACTGGTGGGAGAGCATCGATATGGCGGATGCCATGCATGCGCAGACTCTTTTGACGTGGGGGATGAATGACGGCGATCTTCCTGTGTCGTTCGGGGGACCGCTGCGCATGCGCGTGCCACGCCAGCTCGGCTACAAGAGTGTCAAGTACATCACGCGTTTGACGGCAACGGATTCTCTCAAAGGCTTTGGGAAGGGTCTGGGGTCCGCGTCGCCGGAGGACGGCTATGCGTGGTACGCGGGCATCTGAGCAGGCCCATCCTGGCCTAGGGTCCGTCATTCGGAGTGTGTCTCAGACCATGTAATGAAGGGTGCAATCGGCGTTCTGCCGCAAACAAAAGTTCCGGAGGAAAGCCAGTTGCAGAGGAGGCAGGACGAAGGCGCAGTATCCGTGACGGAGACATCCAGCCGGTACATCCAGTTCGGTTGCGGCTTGTGCGCTCCTGCCACGTGGCACAACTTCGACGCAGGGCCCGCCTTCTGGCTTCAGCGGAATCTTCCGCTGGTGAAGCCGCTGCTGCTCAAGCGCGGATTCCCGGACTATCCGCGCAACATCGAGTATGGCGACGTGATCAAGGGCCTGCCTGTCGCGCCGGGCTCCGCCGCCGCGGTCTATTGCTCCCACGTTCTCGAGCATCTGGCGCTCGATGAGTTTCGCGTCACACTGCGGCATGTCTTCAGCTATCTTGCGCCGGGCGGGGTCTTTCGCTTCGTCCTGCCGGACCTGGAGACGCTGGTGCGCAGCTATGCTACGTCCTCCGATCCGGAGGCGGCCAGCCGCTTCATGCGGGATGCCTTTCTGGGCGTAGATTCGCAGGGACGGGGCGCCTCGCGCCTGTTACGCATGATCTTCGGGCGCAGCGCACACCTGTGGATGTGGGACGAGAAGAACATGGCGGGGGAGCTTGCAGCGGCTGGCTTCACCGGAATTCGCCGCGCAAAGATAGGCGACAACCCCGATCCCCACTTTGCCGAAGTAGAAGATGCGGGGCGCTGGGAAAACTGCCTTGGCATGGAGTGCCATCGACCGGCATAACTGCTGGTGCCCTAGCATTTTCCTGATCCTAAGATAGCGGAGAGGGCTTCAGTCAGGCCTTTCCTTTGAAGAAAGGCCTCGGTCGCATCTGCTGGCCGGCATCCGACTACACGAAACAATGCTACAAGCAACATATAAGCCCGCACTGGAATCTCTTGCGACATGCGAACGATGCGCAAGACGAGCGGGCGGCTCTTGAACCCGGCACGGCTAGTCCCGGCACTGCTGCTCCCGGCAATGCTGCTTTCTATGAGCGGTTGCACCTCAAAGAAGAAGGCCGCCAATAATGAGAACTTCAAACAGGCCATCAACGCCTACTTCTACAACGGGCGCGATGAGTGCCTGTTCCAGATGCCGCTCTACAAGTTTCCTGCCGAGGTGAAGCTGAGCGAGAAGGACGACCTGAAGACGCTGGACGCCCTGGCCAAGGCGGGCCTGATGACCCGTACTGAAGATGGCGCATTCAAGCTGGTGCGTTACGCCATTACGCCGCTGGGTACAAGGGCGACGCCGCGCTTCTGTTACGGCCATCGCGATGTGGCCACGGTCGACAGCTTCACCCCGCCGCGCGTGGTAGAGGGGCGCCAAGCCTCTGACGTGACCTACCACTACAAGATTGCGGACACGCCGGAATGGGCCAGCGATCCAGGAGTCAAGAAGGAGTACCCCGAGCTGGCGCGTAAGACCGGCGGCGATGCAGCGGGCAAGACGACGGTCATGTCCGCTTACGCTGGCTGGGAGGTTCCAGACTATGGCAAGCCAGTGATTGAATAAGGGGCAGAAGAAAAGCTAGTCTTCTGAGTCATAAATAGATTGTATATAAAAGGTGGTTGTTTTAAGGTGAGGCATGGAGCCTCGTCGAGGACGCCCGAAGAAGCATGCGTTAGTTGTGAGCCAGGTACAGAGAGCCGAACTGGAGCGCCTGGC
>JBBRLT010000075.1:0-15773 GCA_038231235.1 Terriglobales bacterium | reverse complement strand
CTTTCCGGAAGAGCTCTTCCCGCCTGAAGAACGCGACCACGCCGTGCGCATGTTTGAACAGGCGCGCGCCGGCAAGCTGGACGGCAGCTACGAGATGCATTGGCGCACTCGCGATGGCGGCACGCGCCGCATTGCCTGGACTGCCAGCTCACTGAGCGATCCGCAGGGCGACGTCAACTTCATCATCACCACTGGCATCGACATCACCGAGCAACGGCAGGAGCTGGCCCGCCTGCGCACCAGCGAGGCTCGCTATCGCCAGCTGGTCGAAGGTTCGCTCGGCATCATCTGCACTCACGATCTCGACGGCAACGTGCAGTCCATCAACGCGCATGCCGCGGCCATCCTCGGCTACACGCCGGAGGAGATCATCGGCACGCCGCTCTACGACTACATCGCCGACGACCATAAAGAAGATTACGAGCAGTACGTCAGCGCGCTGAACGAGCACCATGAGCATCAGGGACTCTTCTACCTGAAGCGGCCCAGTGGCCAGTCTGCCGTCGTTGCCTATCGCAACAAGCTGCTGCAGCTGCCCGGCACTGAGCCTATCGTGCTGAGCCACGGCATCGACATCACCGAGCAGACGGACGCGGAAGAGAAGCTGCACGCCTTGATGCGTCAGCGCGAGTCGATCCTGGCCTCGGTGGGTGATGGCATCTGGGGGCTCGACCTCGACGGCAACCTGACCTTCTGCAATGAGACTGGCGCCAGCATGTTCGGCTATACCGTCGACGAGATCATTGGCAAGAACACGCACGATCTCGTCCACCACACGCGCGTCGACGGAACGCCGTACCCGCGCGAGGCCTGCCCCATTCAGACTGCGCTGCGTTCCGAAGAGCCGGTTCGCGTGGACAATGAAGTCTTCTGGCGCAAGGACGGGACCTCGTTCCCGGTGGAATATGTCGCGCGCCAACTGGTTCACGAAGGCGTAGTCAGTGGCATCGTCGTCGCCTTCGCGGATGTGTCGGATCGCCGCCGTCTCGATCGCATGAAGGACGAGTTCATCTCGACCGTCAGCCACGAGCTGCGTACTCCGCTCACCTCCCTGCGCGCAGCACTCGGCCTGATCGCTGGCGGCGTGCTGGAGAAGCGGCCAGAGAAGCTGGCGCAGATGCTTGAAGTCGCCATTGGCAACTGCGATCGCCTGGTCCGCCTGGTCAACGACATCCTCGACTTCGAGCGCATCGGCTCTGGCCGTCTGCCGCTGCATCGTGAGAAGGCCAATGCAGTGGACCTGCTGCGCCGCGCCGCGGACCTGCAGCACGCCTCGGCCGCGCGCCAGAACATCACCTTCCGCATTGATGCACAGCCAGTCGACGTAATGGTGGATGTTGATCGCACTCTGCAGACGTTGAACAACCTGATCAGCAACGCCATCAAGTTCTCTCCAGCCGGCGGCGAGATCCGCCTGACCGCCATGGCCAGCGGAGAGAGCGACGTCACCTTCGAGGTGGAGGATCACGGCCGCGGCATTCCGCCAGAGAAGCAGGAGATTATCTTTGAACGCTTCCAGCAGGTAGACGCGTCGGACTCTCGTGCGATGGGCGGTACTGGATTAGGACTCGCGATATGCCGCGCCATCGTGGAACAGCACGGCGGCCGCATCAGCGTGCATTCCACCCCAGGTCAGGGCAGCACCTTCAGCTTCACCATGCCGCGGGCGGCCAGCTAAAGGAGCGGATCCTCCACTTCGCTTCGCTACGGTCGTAGCGGAGGGATCTGCTTTCCATTGCGTCACCCAAGCGTGCAGCTCAGGCCTCTTCGTCTTCTTTCAGCCGCGCCAGCACCTGGAAGTCTTCGAGCGTCGTGGTGTCGCCCTTGATCTCGCCACCCGCCGCCAACTCGCGCAGCAGTCGGCGCATGATCTTGCCGCTGCGCGTCTTGGGCAGCGCATCGGTGAAGCGGATGTCGTCCGGCCGGGCCAAGGCGCCAATCTCCTTCGCTACCCAGGCGCGCAGCTCGTCCTTCAATTCCTTCGATGGCTTGTAGCCACTCTCGAGCGATACGAACGCGGAGATGGCCTGCCCCTTCAGCTCATCCGGGCGTCCCACCACTGCGGCCTCGGCGACGCGCGGATGGGCCACCAGCGCGCTCTCCACTTCCATAGTGCCCAGGCGGTGGCCGCTGACGTTGATCACATCGTCGACGCGTCCCATCAGCCAGTAGTAGCCGTCCTCGTCCTGCCGGGCGCCATCGCCGGTCAGGTAGCTGCCGGGAAACTCTGACCAGTAGGTCTTCTCGTAGCGCTCGGCATCCCCGTAGATGGTGCGCGCCATGGAGGGCCAGGGCTGGCGCAGGATCAGCAGACCCCCTTGGCCCTTGGGCAGCGGTTTGCCGTCTTTTGTAACGATTTCCGGCACAATTCCCGGCAGTGGCAGCGTGGCCGAGCCCGGCTTGGTGGGAACTGCGCCAGGCAGTGGCGCAATCATGATGGCACCGGTCTCGGTCTGCCACCAGGTATCGACGATAGGGCAGCGGCCGTGACCAATCTTCTCGTGGTACCACATCCACGCCTCGGGATTGATCGGCTCGCCTACCGTGCCGAGCAGCCGCAGCGAGGCCAGCGAATGCTTCTCTACATGCTGGTTGCCCCACTTGATAAAGGCGCGGATGGCTGTGGGCGCGGTGTAGAAGATCGAGACCTGGTGCGCGTCGATGATCTTCCAGAAGCGGTCCGGCGCAGGAAAGTTTGGCGAGCCTTCGTACATCACGGTGGTGACGCCGTTCTGCAGAATGCCGTAGATCACATAGGAGTGCCCCGTAACCCAGCCGATATCAGCAGAGCACCAGTAGACATCCTCCTCTTTCAGATCGAAGACCAGCTTGCTCGTGAGGTACGTGCCCACGCTGTAGCCGCCCGTGGTGTGCACCAGCCCCTTGGGCTTGCCGGTGGTGCCCGAGGTGTAGAGGATGTAGAGCGGGTCCTCGGCGTCCATCGGCTCGGCGGCGCACTCCGGCGCGGCCTGAGCCATCAGCTCATGCCACCAGTAGTCACGGTCTGGCTGCATGGTCACGTCGCTGCCGCTGCGGCGGTAGACCACTACCTTCTGCACGCTGGGGCACTGTGCCAGCG
The DNA here is from genome assembly GCA_038231235.1 of Terriglobales bacterium. Taxonomy (GTDB): domain Bacteria; phylum Acidobacteriota; class Terriglobia; order Terriglobales; family Acidobacteriaceae; genus KBS-83. The sequence continues at coordinate 12,694 of JBBRLT010000075.1, read as the reverse complement.
CCTCGTCCACCACGTTCTTCAGCTTCACCTCGCTGCCGCGCCGGTAGGAGCCGTCCTGGGTGATCACGGCGACGCATGCCGAGTCGTTGATACGGTCCACCAGCGCGTTGGCCGCGAAGCCGCCGAAGATCACCGAGTGAACCGCGCCTATACGCGCGCAAGCCAGCAGCGCAATGGCCAGCTCCGGCGTCATGCCCATATAGACCGCGACGCGGTCGCCCTTCTTCACGCCCAGCGACTTCAGCACATTGGCGAAGCGCTGCACATCTGCGTGCAGCTCGCGGAAGGTGAGGGTGCGCACTTCGCCCGGCTCGCCCTCCCACACAATCGCGCGCTTCTCCGCGCGCGCACCCAGTGCATGGCGATCCACGCAGTTGTGGCAAAGGTTCAACTTGCCATCCACGAACCAGCGCGCCTTCTGCTTCAGAGTCTCCTGCGGTTGCCAGTCCAGCACCTTGGTCCACGGTGCAAACCAGTCGAGCTCGCCCGCTACCTCTGCCCAGAACTCTTCGGGCTGATCGATGGAACGGCGATACATCGCCTGGTACGCAGCCATGCTGTTGACGTGCGCCTTCGCGGCAAACTCCGCCGGCGGCGGGAAGACCCGCGTCTCGCGAAGGATCGAATCAAAGTGCTGGGGCTGGAGCGTCTCCGCCATGCGTGCTGGTGCCTCCGCGCGGATGGCTCTGTCTCCATCGCCGCGCATGTCGTGATCACACTAACGGCTCTTATGTCCGAGAACAAGCGTCGCATTCAATGCGTCGGCGCAAGCGCAGGCTGCCTCGCGGCGTCCACGATGTCCGGCATCTCAAGGACCGGCCGAGGCCAGCCGGAGCGCGCCACATGGAGCATGGCGCGACCCACTTCTCGCGTGGTAGTGATGGAGTTCGGAAACGCACGGCGCAGCAACGGCACCAGCGGAACGAGCGGGGTCAGCACCTTGTAGAAGATCCGGTAGGATCGCGTCTTCGACACAGTGCCGTCCAGCGGCTGCATGAAGCCGAGCCGGAACATGTAGGCGCCGCGAAAGGGCAGCCGCAGCAATGCATTCTCGGTTGCGCCCTTTACCCGCGCCCACATCATTCGGCCGCGCTCGGTCGAGTCCGTGCCGCCGCCCGAGACGTAAACAAAGGTCATCGCCGGGTTCCGCTCGACCAGAAAGTGCGCGACAGCCAGTGTCAGGTCATAGGTGATGTGGCGGTAGGCAGCCTCCGTCATGCCGGCCGAGGTGACGCCCAGGCAGAAGAAGCAGGCATCGATAGCAGTCAGCCTGTCGGCTATGGAGGAGAGGTCGAAGAGATCCGGAGTCAGGTACTCTTCGAGCTTCGCGTCCTGCCGACCCGCGCTGCTGCGTCCTACGATGACCACACGCTCCACTGCCGGATCGCGCAAACACTCCAGCAGCACGCCCTGCCCCACCATGCCGCTCGCACCAAAGATGACCACACGCATGCAGTCCATCATTGCACTTGCGTCGAGCACGGCCACTCGAAAAGCAATGCGGCCTGCTCGCGCGCGTCCAGCAGACCGCATTGGTCGCGTCGGTGTTGGTCCGCTACTTGTCGTTGTCCCCCTCGCAGCCAACGTTGTTCTTGACCGCGCTCAACAGACCGTCGGCTGAGGTCAACCGTTCGCCGTAGCAGTAGCCCTCGGAGGTCTTTGCCTTATAGGTCTGCGAGCTTGAGCGGTTGGTGCTGCCGGTGATTGCGAAGGAGGGGCTGAAATCCAGCGTGTCTTGTGACTTCACTTCATTCGAGACACGGCTGCGGAAGAACTCCTCGCCCTCCCGCGATCTCTTATCGGTGACGATGAAGCGCTGGTCCGAGCTGCTGGCCTGAGTAGAAGAGCCATCGCCGAGCGTCTCAAAGTCGTAGCTGAAGGTGAATGGGTAGGAGTTGTGCCGGGTCTCTTCTGTAGAGCGTCCGCCCTCACGCCGCGTGGTTGTACTGTCAACGGTAGTCTGCTGCGCAATGTCCTGAATGTAGACCGGCCCATGGATATTGAAGCTCTGGTCGTTGCTGAAGTTAAGCTTCGCATCGACGGTCGTCTCCACCCGTCCATGAGCAGTGTTCACCCATCCGGAGATGCTGTACTTGCGATTGGACGTCACTCCCACGGTGCCGGTGATGCTGCCAGCGTTGTTCGCCAGGTTTTCGGTGACAACGGGCGTGGGAGCCGCTGCCAGCGTGTTTATCAGCACGCCACCACCGGTGCTCTGCGCCTCGCGATCGGTAAAGACCAGCAGGTTGGCAGTGGCCAGGAAGTAATTGTTGGCATTGAACACGCTCATCCCGACGACATGCGGATTGCCATCCGCCAGCAGCCCGGCAAAGGGTGTCAGGTTCACACGGAAGGGCTTGAAGTTCAGCGTCTGCACCCCGGGGAGCGGCGCCCACAGCAGCGGGTCAACGCCACCGGTGTAGATCCAGGGATAGACCGGGGCCACGCCGGCAGGCTGCCCATCGACGGTGATCTCCGTCTCGCGGAAGGCAGTATTGCCGCAGCTTTGCAATTCACCAGCGACATCGTTGGGCACGCAGAGCCACCAGAACTCATCGCCGATCTGGCTCTGCGCAATCACGTCCAGATAGGCCGCTTCCGTGTTGCGGGGGAGGGTGACACTCTGCGTCAGTCGATCTGCGGTGGTGTTCAGCGTGAACGCGCCACCCGGCTGGTTGGGCAGGGGCACCACCACATCCGCCACCCGCGGCTCTGCTTCGCCGCGATAGAAGTCGATGCGCGCGTTCGCGTATATAACGCCCGTATAAGTGCTGTCTACAACGTTGCCAAGAATCGCCTGCCCGGCCGTGGGCACCTTCAGGCCCGCGCTCAGGTCGGTCAGGTCGCGCTCGATGTGCCAGGAGGGGCTGATCCGGGGAATGGCAGCACTGCCGGTGCGCGGTTCGGCCGTAGTGCCGTAGTAGATGTTCATATTGCCGATGAAGAATTGCGCGGTCCGGTCAAACTGCCGTCCCGCTGAGACGGTGAAGTCGACCGACAGGACCACCTTTGACCAGGGACCGTTGCAGCTCGCCGGCGGCGCATAGCTGAACGCCTTGGGGGTGAAGTCCGCAAATGCCTGCTCATTCAATAGCTGGACCGTCCCGCAGGGCTCGGTGTCCGGTCGCGGCACCGGCGGGTCGGCAGAGATGGTGTTGAGCGAGCCGATCTGCGGTCTGTTGGACACAACCACCTGCGCGGAGAGCAGCGGGGTAAACACTACACCGGCGAAGGCGAAGAGCGCCGCCAGGCGGGGGAATGGGGGACGATTGATCAATGGTCGCTCCGGAGATGCAGGCGGCGGAACAGCGCTTACCTGCGAAATGGGGCAAGGATAGCACCGGACGATGCCTTCGAGGGGCTGGCGTTTCGATCATGCTCCGGCTTGGCGAGCTCGTGGCTGTCCAGCTTCGTTTTTGCCTCGATCGGTACGAGATGAAAGCTGCAGTCTCCCGGGGATTGGACGGAGCGCATCGAACCAGCGTAATTTGACCCAGGCCGCATGAATCCAGCATCCAGTGATGGGTGTTCCATTGGCCACCCACGGAGAATACATGTCCGCTGCTTCATTCCTCGACCGATCCCGTTCCGTCGCACGCCCTGGATTCAACCGCTGGCTGGTGCCGCCCGCAGCCCTTGCCGTGCATTTATCGATCGGCCAGGCATATGCCTTCAGCGTCTTCAAGAACCCGCTGCTCGCATTGCATGGTGCAGACGGCGCGGTGTGGAACCTCAAAGAGATTGGCTACATCTTCTCCATCGCCATTGCCATGCTCGGCCTGTCGGCGGCACTGTTTGGCAAGTGGCTGGAGACGGCCGGACCGCGCAAGGCCATGTTCATATCCGCCTGCTGCTTCGGCCTGGGCTTTGAGATTGCCGCCGCCGGCGCTAGTACCCATCAACTCTGGCTCATTTATCTCGGCTATGGCGTGGTGGGCGGGGTGGGGCTGGGGCTGGGCTACATCTCGCCTGTCTCCACGTTGATCAAGTGGTTCCCGGATCGCCCGGGCCTGGCGACCGGTCTGGCCATCATGGGCTTCGGCGGCGGCGCCATGATCGGCTCTCCCCTCGGCACCAAGCTGATGGCCTTCTACAAGGCTGGCGGCCACCCCGCCATTCCGCTCACCTGGATCACCATGGGCGCGCTGTACTTCATCTTCATGATGTTCGGTGTCTTCACCATCCGCGTGCCTGCAGAGGGCTGGAAGCCGGAAGGCTGGACCAAGCCCGAGCATCAGTCGGCGCTGATCACATCGCACAATGTCGACGTCAACACGGCCGTCAAGACGCCGCAGTTCTACTTCCTGTGGCTGGTACTGGCCCTGAATGTGACCGCCGGGATCGGCATCCTGGAGCAGGCGTCGCCCATGATCCAGGACCTCTTCCACGGCCAGGTAAGCCCGGCGGCCGCGGCTGGCTTTGTCGGCGTGCTCAGCCTCTTCAACATGGCCGGCCGCTTCATCTGGGCCTCCTGCTCCGACTTCATCGGCCGCAAGCCCACCTACATGATCTTCTTCGCACTGGGCGCCGTGCTCTATTTCTTCCTGCCCCTCACCGGAACTTCGCACCTAGATAGCGTGGTCCTGTTCGTGCTGGTTGCGGGAGTCACCATCAGCATGTACGGCGGCGGCTTTGCCACCATCCCCGCGTATCTGCGCGACATGTACGGGCCGTACAACGTCAGTGCCATCCATGGCCGGCTGCTGACTGCGTGGTCGGTTGCCGGTATCGCGGGCCCGCTGATCGTCAATGGCATCCTGGACCACTACGTGGCGCAGCACCTGCCCCGTGAGCAGGCCTACCCGCTGATCCTGCACATCATGAGCGGCCTGCTGGTGGTCGGCTTCATCGCTAACCTGATGGTGCGGCCGGTAGCCGAACGCTTCTGGATGAAAGAACAGCCGACTGACGCCGTCACCGCCGCACACTAATCACCGCTTCAGGTCACTGCTTCAGGCGCCAAAGGAGAATCACGAATGGCCGATCCGGCCCGTACCGAGAAGAAGAGTTCCATTGCGCTGATTGCCGTCGCGTGGCTGGTGGTTTCTTTACCGCTGGCCTGGGGGATCTACAACACCGGGCTGAACGCTGCCAAGCTGTTCACGCATCTGCATCAGCCAGCGCCGGCTGCGACTACGCCAAACCATTAGGCCCCGGGGCTTCCCACTTGCCGGCTTTCAGCCTTTGGGCGTGACCTTGCTGCCGTAGTACTGCTGGTGCCAGGCCCAGGCAGAGCGCACTATCTCATCGAGATCGTTATGCTTCGGCGACCAGCCCAGTTCCTCCGTGATGCGAGCAGAACTGGCTACCAGCACTGCCGGATCGCCTGGGCGGCGCGGCTCCTCCACCACCGGGATGGGATGGCCGGTGACGCGGCGCACCGACTCCACCACCTGCCGCACACTGAAGCCCTGCCCGTTGCCGATGTTGTAGATCAACCGGTCGCGATTACCCAGCGCCTCGAAGGCCAGTAGATGTGCGTCGGCCAGATCGCCCACGTGGACGTAGTCCCGGACGCAGGTCCCGTCCGCCGTGGGATAGTCCTGACCGAAGATCTTGATGCTGGCACGCCGCCCCATGGCCACGTCCAGGATGAGCGGGATCAGGTGCGACTCCGGCTCATGCGCTTCGCCCCGCCCCTCGACTGCCCCGGCGACGTTGAAGTAGCGCAGGCTGGCGCATCGCAGGCCGTGGATACGGTTCAGCCAGGTCAGCATGTGCTCCACCAGCAGCTTGCTTTCGCCGTAAGGATTGGTGGGCGCCAGCGCCGCCGTCTCCTCGATCGGCGTCGTCTTGGGCTCTCCGTAGACCGCGGCGGTGGACGAGAACACCAGCCGCTTCACTCCGCATGCCAGCATGGCTTCGAGCAGGGAGAGGGTGGAGGCCGTGTTGTTGCGGAAGTAGATCTCTGGCCGCTGCATGCTCTCCCCCGCCTCGATCAACGCGGCAAAATGCATCACGCCGTCGATTTGCTCCTGGCGGAACACCTGCTCCAGCCCGGCTTTGTCTGCCAACTCGCCCTCTATCAGCCGGGTTCCCGCTGGAACCAGACTGCGATGGCCATGGGAGAAGTTGTCGTAAATCACCACAGTGTGACCGGCTGACACCAACCGCAGCGCCACCGTTCCGCCGATATAACCAGCCCCACCCGTCACCAGAATCTTCAAAGAGAACCCCTCCCGTTTCGGCACACCGGGCCATCTTTGCACGTCATTACCTGCGGGGGCGAATGTTAGCTATTTGTAAAAGAGCAACCACGGGGGTGCCGATCCCGTCTCACCCCAGTATTATGGAAGGGTGTCATCTGGTCTCCTGGGCAGCATTCACCGGAGCTTTTCGGGCTCCCCAGGGCTCGGAAGTCGTGGATGAATATGGAACGCACTTCTGCTTTCCGATACACCTACGTTTCGCCTGGCCACCACTTTCGAGGTACTGCAATGGTTCGGGAATCCAAGGTATCTTTCAAGCACTCGGAGGTACTTTCGTACCAGAGTGCGAACGGAAACATTGCCGATCGTCTCCCCGGTAAAAACGGGGACGGCCACTGGGTATCGACCATTCCAGGGCTGACGCTCTCAGAGCCAGTACGCAATGCACCGCCGGGCTATCCCGGCGAAATCCAGGGAGCACCACCACTAGCCGAGTAGGGATACATATGCCGACCAGAGATGTACCTGTAAATGCGAATTTTGGCCTGCTGGATGACGGAAGGGGCCGTTGGCGCTCGTTCGGGGCCAGCATGGTCACGAACATCTCCATCCTGGCGCTGCTGCTGATTATCAGTGCCGTGCACCATCAGGTGGTAGTGAAGCGGATGCAGGCGGACCAGTTGCTCTTCCCGGTCGAGCTTCCCAAGCCGCCGAAGATCGAGCCGCCCAAGGTGAAGGTCGTCGCTCCGCCGACGCCGCCCAAGATTGAAGTGGCGAAGATTGAGCCGCCCAAGATCCTGCCGCCCAAGCCGGAGATCGAGCCGCCCAAGCCAGTGAAGCTGGATACGCCGAAGCCGGTTCTGAATATCCCCCCGGCTCCGCCCAAGGCGGTTGCGCCGCCACCGGCTCCGAAGCTGGCTGGATTCACCAGCCCCAAGCCGACGCTGGTGGCCAATAACATCAGCGCGCCGTCGCCCACCGTAGGTGGCTTCGGAGATCCGCATGGCGTGGCGCCCAACCCCAACGCCAACCGCCCGGCTACTGCAGTCGCAGTCGGCTCCTTCAATGCAGCGCCGGGGGCTGCGGTAGGCGCCGGAGCGGCCCGCAAGGGTGATGTAAAGGGTGTCACCTTTGGTGCAGGCGTCGCGAATGGCGTCCCCGGCGGAACCAGCAAGGGCGCAGTTGCCTCTGCTGGCTTCAATAATGGTGTGGTGGGCGGAACGCCCGGCGGTACCGGCACTGGTCACGGTCAGGTGGGGAATACCAGCTTTGGCGCCGGGGGTTTTGGCGGCAAGGGTGTGCAGGTCGCGCAGAATAACGCCGAGCCCGCTTTCACCCCACCCATAGTATTGTCCGAGCCCAAGGCACAGTACACTGCTGACGCGCAAACGGCCAAGGTGCAGGGTGAGGTCACGCTGCAGGTACGTTTCCTCGCCAGCGGTCAGGTAGAAGTTGTCCGTATTGTGAACGGTCTTGGCCATGGCCTGGACGAGCAAGCGCGGCACGTTGCTGAAAACATCCGCTTCAAGCCGGCTATGCGGAACGGGCAGCCGGTCGACCATACAACACTTATCCACGTGACCTTCCAGTTGGCGTAAATGGGGCGGTTCACCAGCACGACTCGCGTTTCGAAGTTTGGATTTAGGAGCCAGGAAATGAACCTGCGGAACTTTTGGATGACAACTCTGCTCTTGACGCTTGGCGTCACGGGTGCACAGGCGAAGAAAGAGAAGTACCCTGCGGCCCCGGCGCTGACTCCTGAGCAAAATGCCTTGGTGAAGAAAGCTATTGCTGCCGAGAAATTGACCATCAAGGCAATCCAGCAGAAGTCGCCTCTGGTGCAAACCTATATTCAAAACATGAAGGGCGATGCCAAGCTGTACGCTGTACCGGTCTCAGACCAGTACATCCTGCAGCGTGTGGACTTCGGCAAGAGCTTCTACGGCAAGTCGTACTCTGCCGGCGACACAGCAGCGAGCCATGGTGCCTTCAGGGGTTCCCTGGCCGCTCTCGGGCTGCTCTCGAAAAGCCTGATCCCCGGCAATATCCGCTACCTGCCGGACGGCTTCCTGGAGATGATGTTTATCGACCCCAGCGGCTTCGACCAGCAGCACTATGACTTCATCTTTGTCCGCAAGGCGTTCCTGGGCACGGTGAGATCCGATGTGTTCGACGTGCACCCCAAGCCGGGTCTTGGGAATGGGCGTTTTACCGGCCGCATCTGGGTCGATGACGACTCCGGCAACGTGGTGCGCTTCAACGGGACCTACACCGGCAATGAGCTGGAAGACAAGACCGACGACAACGACTACTTTCACTTCGACACCTGGCGGCAGAACCTGCAGCCTGGCGTCTGGCTGCCGGTGGGCGTGTACGTAGAGGAGACCTCGAAGAAGGACAAGGAACACCCGGTTGCCTTCAAGGCCCAGACATCCATCTGGGGCTACTCGCTAAAGGTTCCGACGCACCAGTCCGACAACGAGTCCATCAAGATTGACGATGTGCAGGACCAGAGCGGCAACTCCGAGGATGTAGGCCCGTTGCAGGCGCAGCGCGAATGGATCTCGCAGGCTGAGGAGAACGTGCTCGACCGCCTGACCCAGGCCGGCCTGCTGGCAGCACCCAGCGATTTCGATAAGGTGCTCGAGCAGGTGACGAATAACATCATCATCGGCAACAACATTCAGCTTGCCGCGCCGGTACACTGCCGCGTCATGCTGACCACCCCGCTTGAGTCGATCGCAGTGGGCAACACCATCATCCTGAGCAAGGGCCTGGTGGACACTCTGCCTTCCGAAGAGTCCCTAGCATCGGTGCTCTCGTTCCAACTGGCGCACATCGTGCTTGGCCATCACATTGACACCAAGTACGCATTCAACGATCGTCTGCTCTTTCCGGATGAGTCGACCTTCGAGCGCATCCACATGCAGCACACGGAAGGCGACGATGCAGACGCCGCCAAAAAGGCTGTAGCCCTGCTGGACGGTTCCATTTATAAGGAGAAGATGGGCAATGCCGGACTTTACTTCGTACAACTGCAGCAGCGCGAAAAGGAGCTCACCGCTCTGAACACACCGCGGCTTGGCGATTCCTTGCTGAACGCCGCCGGCGAGCCATGGCTGATCGGCATCCAGAAGCGCGCTCCCAAGCTCGATCTGGACAAGATGGATCAGATTGCGGCACTGCCCCTCGGCAGCCAGCTGCGGATCGACGCCTGGGACGACAGGGTTTACAAGTTGAATGCCAAGCCTGTACCGCTGCTCAATGCTCGGGATAAAATGCCATTTGAGGTGACCCCGGTATACTACAAACTCGGACGATACGAGCAACCGCAGAATGCTGCTGGAGCAGAGGCAGCGACCCAGCCGCAGCAGCCTGCAGCACAACCGGATCAAGCGAGCGCTCAACCTGCAGCACAACCTCAGCAATAGCTTTAGAATCAAAAGGCGGAAAGCTTCAACAGCCTTTCCGCTCGACATTCAACTTGGCAGCCAAGGCGGGTCTCATAGACCCGCCTTGTCGTACATTTGGAACCGACCGTTTCGAGAGATACCAGTGATTAAAAAATACCTTCTACTCGCGGCTCTCCTCCTCCTCCCGACATTCAGTCGAGCCCAGGTCGTAGCAGCCGGAAGGGGCGGTAACCAGCAACTGTATGTTGGCGGCATCTTCTCGGATTTCGATCCGGACTACGGATATCAGCGGCTGTATGCTGCGGGAGCCTTCGCCGACTACTACCTCACTCCGCGGCTGGGCGCTGAAGCAGAGGTGCGTTTCCTCCGCTTCAACCAGCTCTCCGGCATCCATGAGGACAACTACCTCATCGGTCCGAAGATCTCCTACCGCAAGCGGCGCTACAACTTCTACGGCAAGGCGCTGTTTGGTGTTTCCAGGTTCAATTTTCCCTTCAACTACGCACATGGGGAGTACTTCACCGTCGAGTTCGGCGGCGGCGTGGACTACCGCATCGCAAGGCGCATCTATCTGCGGGCCGAGTACGACTACCAGATCTGGCCGCAGTTTGTCGGCCCACCCGATCCGACCCCGATCCCACTGGTCAACCGCCCACACGGCTTGAGTCCGAATGGATTCACCGTGGGCGCCTCCTACCGCATCTTCTAAGCTTTCCCCACTTCCCTTACACGGCGAAAGCCCCGACCTCACAGTCGGGGCTTTCTTGTTTTTGGGCGCCACTCAGGACTTCGCTGTTGATGGAAGCTTCGATGTATGCAAAATCGCGCAGACTCCACTCGCCGCATAGGACAGGGGGCCGGCAGGCGCGCCGACCCTCTTCGCAACCTGCTCTCTAAGCCTAGAAGTGGTAAGCGATGCCGATGGCAGGCGCGGAGATGTTGTAGTAGCGCTTGGTATCGAAGGTGGCGAAGCCGAAGTTCGGCGCCTTGACGATGGCTCCGCGATACTCGGCACGGATATCGAAGCTCGGGCTCAATTCGTAAGCGATACCCGCGCCGTAGATCGCGCCGATGGCCGTCGTCCGCTTCACATCCAGCCGTTGCGTCCCGCGATCGTCCAGCGGACTAAACAGGAAGGCGCCTACCCCACCCTCCAAGAAGGGATTGAAGCGGCGGAACGTGAAATTGAACACGTAGGCCACGGAAAGCTCCTGAAAGCGGGTATGGATGTTAGTGCTGGGCAGCTGGCTGGTGGAGAAGTTGGTGAAGAACTGCGACCACTGGTAGTTCCCTTCCACCGCGCTACGCGGCGTCACCATGTAGCGGTAGCTGGCCAGCACGCCGGGACCGAAACAAGTGCCCTGCTTTCCAGTGCCTCCGGCCACCGCCGACTGTATCGTCGGCCCACTGCACCCGGACTGAAAGACTGCCTGCCCGTTGACATACGGCGGTATCACGACGGTGCCGCTGACACTGGCGTCCTGGCGGCTCTCCTGCGCAAAGCTCGCTGTTGCCAGAAGCGGCAGCAGCAGAAACAGCAACGAAATCTTCTTCATTCGGTCCTGAACCTCAAGCCTGGAACACAGCACTGCTTAGACGGCCAACTCATATCGCCTTACTGGCTCTGACCGGCTGTACGAGACCCGCTGAGGGCAGGTATCCTACGTGGGGTCTCGGCCTTCCGGGTGTTTATGAGGCAGCTTCCAGCGCCGGCTCCGCGGACGGGCAAAGTCACAACAGGTTTCATCCTGGCGTTCTGTGTAATTGTACCTGCCGCTCCCCTGCCCCGGGGGAGCGCCGCGGCATTCATCGCGTCGCACACCATCAACTTTTGCAGCGAGTAAGCGAAAAATCGCGCGACGAGACCCGGGGTTGAGACGGATCACGCACGCGCGGCGCGCTTCGCCGCTCGCTGCTTATCCCTCTGAATCCGGTTCAGGCGAGTAGAGGTAAGGGCGACGCCGCTCGACAGAAAATGCGCGTACCGCCTGAAGAAATGCCAGCGCTGCATGCGATAGGGCTCCGGCACGGCGATGCACCAGGCGCAGTTGCCGGTAGATCTTTACCTCCGGTATCTGCACCTTCACCAGTTCGCCTTGCGCCATCTCGCGCTCGGCAGAGAGTTCGGGAAGAAAGGCGACACCGTTTCCCATGGCCACGAAGCGCTTCACCGCTTCGAGACTGGGCAACTCGACGCCGATGTTCAGCGGTGTCTTGTGCTCCGCGAAGGTCGCGACGATCTGCCTGCGCAATGGTGAGGCGACGTTGTGCGCCACAAAGTTCTGTGCGCCAAGTTCGCGCAGATGCACCCGCCGCCGGCCCGCAAGCGGATGACCCGCATGTACCAGGAACGCCACCTCATCCGAATACACCAGGGTGGAGCGGAACTGTGCGGGGTCCGGCCGGAAGCTGAGCACGCCCAGCTCGGCGCGGCGTGCCAACAGATCGTCCGGGATACGGCTGGCCAGCGCGCGCTGTACCGACAACGTCACCTGAGGAGAGATGCGCCGGAATCGATCGAGCACGGGCAGCAGGTAAAGGCTGGTGTACTCGTTTGCGGCCAGGTTCAATTGACCGCGCTCTAACGTTCTGAGCTCGCGAACCGCGCTGGCTGCCTCTGCGCGCAACCCGACCAGGCGCTCGGCGTAGACGCGCAGCACCTCCCCAGCGGATGTCAGCGAGCCGTCGCGCAACGCACGTTCAAACAGGGGCTCACCCAGCTCTTCTTCCAGCTTGCGAATCACCTGGCTCACCGCAGGCTGGGTGCGCGCCAGCCGCTGTGCTGCGCGGGAGAAGCTACGCTCTTCGGCTACCGCGAGGAAGGTTTCCAACTGCTGCACGTCCATAAGCTGCACCCCACCGAATCACAGACTATTTGGTTAACATAAGCAATAGTTATCGATCACCTTAAAAGAATAAATTTGCTTTATGGACCCATCCGCCGCATGATCGAAGCATCGTCGATTGCCGAGCGGAGGGTGAGCGGGTGAGCCAGGCACAGGACCGGATCGTCTTTTTCGACACATCGCTGCGCGATGGCGAGCAATCCCCCGGCTGCAGCATGTCTACGCCAGAGAAGATCGAGATGGCGCACGCGCTGGAAGACCTGGGGGTCGACATACTGGAGGCAGG
>JBBRLT010000074.1:0-16843 GCA_038231235.1 Terriglobales bacterium | reverse complement strand
GCGCTCCACCAAGGCGCGCACCCAGGGGGCACTCGATCAAGCTATCTCCGATCTGCTCCCATCCATCACCGCCGAAGACGCTCAGGCTTGGTTCAGGCTTCGACTCGGTACATTACATTAACATTGCTATCGCTTTAGCCTGTGGGCGAGCGCCGCAGCCGCAGCACCCACGCCGGCGACCACTTTCGTCACCGTGATGTATACGTGAGCGTAGCGACCACTCGGCGCCACGCAGGCGGCCGGGTCGCTCTGCATGATGGAGGCGCTGCCAGCGGCTGTCGTCCTCGCGGCCACTGATGCGAAGTTCCCATTTCAGCCGGCAACGATGGCAGCAACCATACCTATCAAGGCGAGCAGGACGCCGGCAACGAAGACTGTATATGCAGTCCGTTCTCGTGCGTTCCCTGCAAGTTGCATGGCTTTGCCACCCCTGTCGCTTGAGTCGATTCTTCGCGAGTCCGACTTATAACGCATTCCCGAGACCCGGGAAAGGGGACGAAAGTGGGATGGGCGCCCCTGTTGAGAGGCCCGCACCCACAGGCCACGCCTGTCGCAAAGCGCCAGACGATCAGTGACCAGACAATCAGGGGTTTTTCGAGTTCTCCACCGGCGCAGGAATCTTGTCGTGCGAGACCCACCACATCACCTCTCCCAGCGCCTTCCACTTGGAGGCGTTGCTCACGTCCACTGGGAGGAAGCGATGATTGGCGGAGACGAGAACATCAGCCGAGGGCAGCCGCTGGAAACGCGCCACCTTGAATCCCAGGTCGCGGTGGGAGAACACGGTCAGCTTCTTGTCGAGCATGCTGCGCTCGGTGACTGCCGTATCGACAGAGATGATGGCATCGGGAGCGATGACCGGCATCATGGAATCGCCATCGACATGCATGCACAGCATGCTCGCCGGGTGGGGACACCAACTGAGCGGGGCCATCAGCACGTCCTCCACCGCGGCCTGCGCCAGCGTGATGTGGGGACCGGGAGGGATGCGGTCTCCGTAAGCCGTCAGATTCAGCAGCGGGATAAGAACGGCGCTCGACTGATTTGCGACCACCTCTCTGGAGAGGTTGCGACCGGCCACCAGCTTGAAGTCTTTCAGTTGCACGCGAAGCGAGGAGAGCGCTGCACCGGTGTTCGCCTCCGACAGGTTCACCGGGTTAACACCCGCTCGCTCCCAAAAGTAAAGTCCGTCGGGTGAGCCCGCCAGATTGCCGAGCGCCAGATAGGAGGAGCTGGTGGGCTCGTGCGTGCCTTTCATCCAGCGCGTCACAGTAGCCGGAGAGACTCCCAGCAGGCCGGCCAGCCCCGCCTGGGAGACCAGCAGTTTCTTTATCAGCCTCTGGATGTGCTCGACCCACGCAGGCGACGAAGTTTGCCTAGTTGGCATCAAAGGACTCCACCTTGGGTTCCATATTGCAGATATGCAATTGATTCTTTGGAATCAATGACTTACAAGCGACTTTAGCTATAGTATCGAGGTCGCTGATGAATTGCACGGGCCACAGAAAACTGTCGCCGTGAGAACCACGCCGGGGAGTGACGTGGACGACGCTCAGGGTAGGTCGGAGAGCATCAAAAAAATCGCTTTCACCGAGGTAGGACTTTGCCGGCCAACTTCAACCGTACTCTCTCCTGGTCATGGACGATGAGGCTGTTGGGAGAAAGAAGTCACACATGGTGAACGCGCCCGAACGGCGCCGGGTGCTGGTTGTCGATGATGAAGTCTCGATCGCCTCTACCCTGGCCACAATCTTTGCCCGAGCTGGATATGACAGCAAGGCTGTCTACTCGGCAGAGGAGGCGCTGCGCCTACTTGCAGAGGAAGGATGGATCCCGCACTTCGCGGTCTTGGACGTATGCCTTCCCGGCATGCATGGCATCGACCTGGCAATCCTGTTCCAGGTGAAATATCCGGAATGCGGCATTGCGCTGTTCTCAGGGCAGCCCGCTACTGAAACTCTATTGAACGAAGCACGGGAGCAGGGGCATTCGTTCGAGATCCTCGCCAAGCCGGTTCATCCCGATGAGCTGTTGTTCCGCGCCACCCAGCGGGGCCGCAAAGGCTGATCGACCCACGGCTCTTCAATGCGACGATAGTGTCGGCACCGGCTCTGAACTGAAGCTGGATGCGGGCAGACTCGCGCCATCCACCAGTGTTGCCTCCGGCGAACTTGCCCAGGCGTAGCGCACAAACATCGGCGCCGGCACTTGCGGGCTCTCGGCCAGCACGTGGTTGCTTTTGCCTGCCTCCACGATGCGGGCATTGGCCGGATAGAAATGGTGATCTGCGCCCGCCAACTCGAATCCAGTGAGTTTGCCGCCCGTCGCAGCCAACTTGCCGTCGATCCCCGTGAACCAGACGTGCATGCTGGCGCCTGCCGGCGTTGCCTGACGAAAGAGCGGGCCGCTGTGCGCGGTGTCCTCTCCATACGCAAGCGCACGCGCGCCGAGCGCCAGACGGTGGCCTACTGTCTGCTTGTCGGCGGGATGAATATTGTCTCGCTCGCCCACGTCCAGGGTCACCGCCATGGCAGTGTTCGTCAGGGAGAGTGTGTGCCGCTGCGCGTCACGCAGCATTCCCCATTCCTCATCGGGGCCAGCGGCGTAACTTGAAATCTGTACGTAAAGAAACGGAAAGTTGCCCTGGGCAAACTGGCTTCGCCAGTCGTCGATCATCGTGGAGAAGAGCCGGTGATAGAGCGGCGCGCGCGTCAATCCGGTGTTGGCTTCGCCCTGGTACCAGATCACTCCGCGGATGGCGAGCGGCGTAAGCGGAGCGATCATGCCGTTGTAAAGCGCGGCCGGCGCCCAGCTATCCACTGGCGGCTGCCACGGATGCTGAGGAGGCTTCTGTCCGTGTGCGCGTGCCTCATCATCCTCGCGTTTATTGCGCGCAGCGATCACCTCTGCATCCACCTGCGCATTGGTACTTTCAGCCCGCGCCGCAAAGACGGGCATCAGCGCCGCGTCCGCGCCCAGCGCCTCCATGCTGGTCCAGGCCTCGGCAGGAGTGCCGCCCCAGTCGGCTTCGACAAGGCCGATCGGCACCTTCTGATCACGCTCCAGTTCGCGGCCGAAGAAGTAAGCGACGGCAGAGAAGGATGCTGCTGTCTCCGGCGAGCAGATGGCCCAGGTGGCGTCCTGATCCGCCAACGGAAAAGCGGAGACGCGCTTGGCCTCATGCAGCAAACGTATCTGTGGATGACTTGCGTTCGCGATCTCCTGCGGTCCATCCTTCACCACTGCGGAGCCCGGAAAGCCATTCAGCGGCATCTCCATGTTGGACTGACCGCTGGCTATCCAGACATCACCAATCAACAGGTCGTTAATCGTGACGGAGTTGCTGCTTCCCACGGTCAGCGTATACGGACCACCTGCTGCATGCGGCGGCAGGTACAGGCTCCAGTGACCAAGCTCGTCTGCTGTCGCAGCAACTGTTTGGTCGGCGTCATTCTTTCCGTGGAGAATCGCGCTCACCCGCTCGCCCGGGTCCGCCCATCCCCAGACGTGGATGGGCCTATCCCGCTGGAGGACAGCATGGTCGCTCCACAGCCTCGGCAGGCGCACCTCAGCGCGGGCGCGGGTCGCAAGGCAGGTAAAGAGGAGAAGAGCGGGCCCAAGCGAAGCGAGAATCAGCGGTCGAGAAAAACGAGGCAGGCTCATCGGCTGATAACCATGCCACAACTCAGCCACTCTGAGAAAGCCGGACGAGCCGCGTGTGGTGCTTTGCCTTAACGATTCTCCTTCGGCGATTGCGTACGGCTGACCGTCGCGCCGGCGTCGCCACTTCGGGTGTCAGCGGTTGCGCCCGCAGGCACGGTGATAGTGTTTGCGACGGAAGGATCGTCGCGCAGATGCACGAACAGCTCACCGCTGGTTGGCCGCGGCACCGAGAGCGTATTGCTGGTGTAACCATCCGGCACGGTGATGCTGTGGGTGAATTGCGCGTCGGACGATACGGAGTCGATCAGGAAGAGCGAGTTGCCCTTCAACGTGCACTGCGCGGCAGGATCGACAGGCGCTGGCGGCGTGACGCCAGTAATCGGCGGTGCAGGTTGGCTGGCCGATGCCACCGGCTCGCCTTCTGTTTTGGGCGGAGCCTCTGCGGGTACAGCAGGCGCAGGGGGCTTAATGATGTGCTGGCAGTGCACAGCGGCCACCACGGGCACGCGCACGAGGGTACCGAGTGGCAGCCAGTCTCCCGGTGCGCCGGCTGCATCGATCGCGCGCAATTTCAGCTTGCCGAAGCCGGAGGGTCCAAAGCTCTTCAGCGGATCGAAGCTGCCCAGCAGCGTGGTGGTGTCCTGCAATAACAACGCGCCATCGCTGATCTCCAGCATGGTGTGCAACGACTGGTCTGCGGAGGCGATTTCGATCTTGTCCGCGCGGGAGAAGCCGGGCTGCCGTGTGGTCTTCAGCACGAAGCTGATGCGGCTGCCCATTGGCAGCTCGTCCGGATCCACCAGATGCATCAGATTGCTGGACTGCGGATCCGCATCCACACTCTTGCTCGCCAGCACCACCTGCGGCCGATGTCCGCTCACAGTGTTCAGCAGCTCCAGCGTGCGGCCGTCTTTCAGCAGGACCTGCGCAGTCGCGCGCAGGTTCACTGGCAGATCCGCTGCAGCCTTGGGGTCGACGGCGGTCAGCGTAAGCGAGTCCTTGCTGCCCGCGTGAGTCAGTTGCCCGGGGTTGAATCGCACGTTCTTCAGCTCCACTGCTGCCACTTCATCTAGGCGCGTACCCGCCAGGCTCGCCGTCGTATCGCCGGCGTGGAACTCCAGCGAGTCCAGATGTCCGGCCTGCGCGTAGGCCTGGATAGCCACCTGATCAGGAGAGGCAAGCCCACGCTGCAACACCAGCAGGCCGGCATCGCCGGTGGCAGCAGTGCTCATGGGCACCTTCACCAGCAGTTCGTCGGGCTTCACCATCTTGAAGTCTGCCTTGACCTGCTTGCCGGCGGCGTCGCGCAACTGAATCTCTGCCACGCAGGCGGCACCGTCGCCGTGCAGGCGCACTTCGTCGTCGCGGCCAACCACCAGGGAGTTGGCATCCGCCTTATCGAGGGTCCAGGTGGTGGGGTGAGGCACGTTGAGGTTGAAGGATGGTCCATCCAGCCGCTCATAGCCCCACAGGCCAATCACTTTCCCGCTCACTCGAGGATCCAGCCTGGCGCCCGCTACTGCGGTTGCATCGACCACCAGACCGCCCTTCGCGGCTGACGGATGCACTGGCAGATCGATGGAGCGGCCAGACTTCCCTTCCACGTGCAGCGCCAGATTGTGCGCATAACTGGTGGAGTAGACCAGCGGCGCCCCCTCCACCGGCAGCACCACGTCCGGCCCCTGCAGGCAGCTCACCGGCTTCGCTTCCTTTGTGCCATTGCTTTCGAGAGCGCGCAAGGGCGGCAGCTTCGCTGTCTCCACGGCGGGCAGGGCCACAACAATGACCGACTTGGGATTGTGGAAGGAAGGCGGATTGTTCAGCTTCAGATCCAGCGCATCTTCCTTGGGGTAGCTCAACGCGGGGATGTATTGGAACTCAGCTGTATGCAGGCCCTCGAGCAGCCTGGCCACGTCAACGATCGCGCCAACATATGCGCTGTAGTAGCCAGCGCCGGCAGTGGGGGTGGCAGAGAGCTGGGTGACCAGATCCACGCCCGCGCCCTGGGTAAGCGTGGAGACGATCGACTGGCTGTGACCGTCATTCAACACCAGCGATTCGCTGTTCTGGGTAAGACAGTGTTCCTGCTCCGACAGTGGCCGGTCAAAGCATTCCTGATTCACCTTGACGCTGAGCGAGCGCGCGAGCAACTTCGAGGTGGGCTCGAGCGAAGCTGGATCGAGTTCGGAGGTTTCCTTGACGCTCTGTATGTAGGTCTGCACGCGGGTGCGATCCAGGCTCGCCTGAACCAGATCCTGCGAGGCGCGCACGAACGCGCCGGGGCGCCCGCGCACCGCACTCCGCAGGGTCTTGAAGTCACCACCCGTCTCTGGCGCGAGGAACAGCAGGGTCTGCTGCGCATCTGCCGGCACGGTGAACGAGACACCTTCGCTGCTGACCTTCTTCTGCCAGGTCTCCGCCTTGAGAAACCACTGCTCTGGCGGCGGATTGGTAGCGCCACGCAGGAATGCGATCACCAGCAGGTAGTGCGCCGCCTGATCCTTGGGCAGGTCCGGGTGCACCCACACCTTGTCGTTGGGCTGCAGATTGGGCACCTCGGCGATGGGCAGCGTCTTGCCGCCGCGCGTGATGCGCACGTCGATGCTGGGACCAGTCAGATCAAAGGGGGCGGGACTGGGCTGCGCGGCCAGGGGGACGCAGAATGCTGCCCACAATGCTCCGCAGAGGCAGCCGGCTTCCAGGAAGTGTTTGGTTCCCCGGTGCTGTTTGGTTCCCCGGTGCTGTTTGGTTCCCCGGTGCTGCTTGGTTCCCCGGTGCTGCTTGGTTCCCAGGATGTGCTTGAGGGACATGCTTCTCCTGTCCACGTGTAACGTGGCACCGCGCGAGCGCGACTCCCTCCATTGTAAAGATCCGGGTACGGAAGTGCCGGCAAGGCGTGCGATCCGACGACGTAAGAGGCCTTGCCTCCGGGAACCAGGCCGGATCAGTTCGTCGCGCCCAGGTCGATCTGCTGGGCTGCCTGCGTTCGCGTATTTGGCGCCGCCACCTGCACCTTGAGACCAGTTAAGCCCTTCTCTCCAGCCGGAGGCATGACTCGCAACTCGTACTGGTTAGCTAGCTTGTGGTTGATCTGGTCCAGAAAGGGTGTCAGATTCACCGGACTGCCGACGCCTTGATAGAAGAACTCGCCGCCTACCCCGTCCGCCAACTGCGTGAGGTAGTTCTGTCCACTATTGACGCCCTCGCCAAGGCGATCAACGAGACCGGAATCCAGGTAGTAGATGGGATACACAACTACGTGATTGCGTACACAGTCGCGGATGGTATTCGTGATGTACGGGTTCTCCGGGTCATAGCGCAGGCCGGCGTAGCGGTCCACGCCATCACTGATCATCACGACTTCACGCCGTTCCTCTGCGCCGTGCTGAGGCCAGCGCTTGATCAGGTCTGTGAGCGCAAAGTAGGGACTGGCACCAGCGCCGGGGCTGGAGAGCGGCAGACGTAGTGTCTCCGCAACCAGGGCATGGTCGGTGCTGAAGGGCGCAGTGAAGGCGGCGGCGCCGTTACGCAAATAGATCACCGCCACCTCAGTGGTGGGCGCTTGCTGGATGAGGAAGCGCTGCAACTCCTTGATGTGGAGGCCAAGACTGGTGCGGGCACCGTCGTCGATCAGCAGCACCAGTTGCAGGTCCGGCTGGGTGCCCCGCCCGGTGTACGGACGCCATCCTGCAACCTCGGCATTCTTGCCGCCCACCTTCACCTTGACAGCGGAAGCTGGCACCGGCGCGGGCTGCTCGCTCTTTCCCTTGGGCTCTACCGTAACTATGGAGCGCGGTCCGCTCGCGGAGTCTCCCGATGCCTGCGCCAGGGCAGGCATGCATGCAGCTGCCGACAAGAGCAGGCAGGAGAATAGCAGTCCAATCCGTTTCATGCGTGTCCCTCTGACGGTTAGATGAACGACGGATGCATGCGACACATACATTACCCGAAAGAACTCCACGCACACGCTAGAGCAGCACAAAGGCGGGCGCCTTGTTCTAGACTATGTAGAGGGAATGGAGTCTCCCTGATAACCGCCGGTCCTAGCGATAGGCTTCCCGGCTGATGACTCCTGCCAACACATCCGCGTTGTTGCGGATCATTCGCAGGAGGCAGGAATGACACTCTATCTCTCGGTAGCTCTTGGCAGTGCGATCGGGGGCTGCCTGCGTTACGCGATTGGCCGCGCCATGTTGAGCACGAATACGGGCGCGATCTGGTCTACCATCCTGATCAACGTTCTCGGCTCGTTTGTCATTGGTTTCTTCGGCACTCTTACCCTCTCCAGCAGCCGCTTTGCCGTGCCGGAAGTGATGCGCATCTTCGTCATGGTGGGGATCTGCGGCGGCTTCACCACCTTCTCTGCCTTCAGCCTGGAGACCTTCGACCTGCTGCGTTCGGGCGCCTGGGGGCAGGCGCTGGTCAACGTGGCGCTCTCCGTGATGCTGTGCCGGGCCGCAGTGGCGCTGGGCCACCTGGCGGCTACGCCAGCGAACCGCGCGATTGCGGTGGCGCAGACCGCGGAAGAATACAACTGCTGAGAATAGCCTGCTTCAGCCCATCTCCAGGGCAACCGCCGCGCCGCGCGAAGCGCTGAGCAACAGTTCCGCCAGATCACTTTGATATTCTTGGCTCAACGCGCTGCAGCCGGCAGCGCTACACCACCAGGAGCCGCATGGCGACCAATGCCGTACCTGCACTTGAGCGTCCTCTCTGCGTGGATCTCGACGGCACACTCGTGAAGTCAGATACGCTGGTGGATTCCCTGTTGCTTCTGGTGCGCAGCCGGCCACTCGATGCGTTAAAAACTCCGCTGTGGGCCATGCGCGGCAAAGCCAACCTGAAGCGCGAGGTCAGTGCGCGGGTCACTCTCAGCGCGGAGCATCTTCCCTACAACCGTCCGCTGCTGGAATACCTGATGGAGCAGCGCGGCCGCGGGCGCAAGCTTTACCTGGCTACCGGTGCCGATGGGGTGCTGGCGGAGCGTATCGCGCGGCATCTGGGCATCTTCGAAGGCGTGCTGGCCTCTGACGGCACCACCAACCTGACCGGCGACTCGAAGCTGGCCAGCTTTCGTAACCGCTTTGCTGGCGAATTCGATTACATCGGCAATGCGCGCCCGGATCTCCCGCTGCTCTCGGCTGCCGCCACTCCGATGCTGGCCAACCCAGACCTCAGCCTGCGCAGGGCGCTGCGGGCAGGCGGCGTACGGTCGCAGCGCACCTTTTCGGATCGCGGCAACGGGCTGCGTGTGGTCATCAAGGCCATCCGCGTGCACCAGTGGGCCAAGAACTCGTTGATCTTTCTGCCCCTGCTGCTGGCCCACCGCACCAGCCCTGATCTGCTGCTGGCCGCGCTGCTCGCCTTTCTATGCTTCTCGCTCTGCGCGTCGGGAACCTACATCATCAACGACCTGCTGGATATCGAGTCGGACCGCCAGCATCCCCGCAAGCGTCATCGCGCTTTCGCTTCCGGCGATCTGTCGGCCGCCTCCGGCATTTTGATTTCGCTGGGGTTATTGCTGGCTGCCTTCATAGGCTCGGTATTCCTGCTGCCCTGGCAATTCCTGGCATGGCTCGGCTTCTACCTTGTCACGACCCTTGCCTACTCACTCTCACTGAAGCGTGTCGTCATTCTCGACGTCATGGTTCTTTCGGCGCTCTACACTCTGCGTATGCTTGCAGGCGCGGCGGCAACGCGCACGCTGATCTCCCCCTGGCTGGCCGCCTTCTCCATTTTCATCTTCCTGTCGCTGGCCATGGTGAAGCGCTTCAGCGAATTGCAAAACGTACGCACCGCCGGCACGACGCTTTCGAATGGCCGCGGATATTTGCTGAACGACATCGAGCAGGTGCGCTCCTTCGGCACCTCGAGCGCCTTTGCATCCGTCGTCGTCTTCTCTGTGTACATCGGTCAGCCAGAGGTGCTGGGACTCTACCACCACCACCAGCGCATGTGGTTGATGACGCCGCTCATGATCCTGTGGCTGTGCCGTGTGTGGCTACTGGCGTCAAGGGGCGAGTTGGATGAGGATCCCGTGGTCTTCGCGCTGACCGATAAGATGAGCCTGCTGATGGGCCTGGTCGCGGTCCTGATTGCCCTGGCCGCGTTATAAGCGAGCTGAGGGACCAAGACTGTTCACGCCGGTGTCTGTATTGTCAGCATTTCGAGTGTCAGCATTCGGGGGATCTGCATGTCTCTACTCTGGAAGTCTCGTGCTCTGTCGTCTGCCGTTCTAGTCCTGCTCACCGTGTCGCTTCCTGCGCAGACTGCTGACGCGCCTGCCCCGCTATCGCTGACCATCTACAACCAAGACTTCGCGGTGGCGCGAACGACGCTCGATCTGGATCTGAAACCAGGCATCTCCGAGGTGACGACAACCGAAGTCACCAGCCAGGTCGAGCCCGATTCCGTGATCCTGCGTGACCCCACCAGCAAGCATGCCTTCGTCATCGGAGAGCAGAACTACGATGCGGGTGTCGTTACCCAGGAGTGGCTGCTGCAGAAGTATGAAGGGAAGACCCTGGCCTTTGAGACCTCGACGCTTTTCACCGACGGCAATCTGAAGCGGACTTATGTTCAGGGCAAGATCCTGCGCGCCAATCCGCCGCTCGTCGAAACCGATGGAAAGATGGTCTTCCACCTGCCCGGCACTCCGGAATTCCCGGCAACCACCGACGGTCTGCTGCTGAAGCCTACGCTGCGCTGGCAGATCAGCTCCGATAAGGCCGCGCACTTTCCCGCAGAGCTGAGCTACATCACTCGCGGGTTCAACTGGTCGGCTACTTACAACCTGGTCGCGGCGCAGGGAGTTGGCGGCACTGCGTCGAGCGAACCCATGGACCTGATCGGCTGGATTACGCTCAACAACAATTCGGGTGTGGACTTCCCCGCTGCACGCATTCAACTCATGGCTGGGGAGGTCGCCAAGATTCAGCCGCTGGTTTTTGCAGGCATCGCTCGGGGTGCCATAGGGGCCGCGCAAAACATAAACGGCAATGCAGTCGTCACACAGCAGAATGTCGATGACTTCCACCTCTATGATCTGAATCGCACGACCGCTCTGCGCAACGACGAGCAGAAGCAGGTGCAGTTTCTGGAAGCAGTTCAGATTCCAGTCAACCGCACGTACGAGTTTGACGGCGCTCCACAGTTCCGCTACAACACGTCGTCAGGAAACGCGAATGTCTATCCGGAATATGGATTGAGTGACGGCACCCGCGTGACCATCAACAACGAATTTATGAACTCCGAAGCCAATCACCTCGGCGTGCCCTTACCCGCAGGACGCATGCGCCTTTACCGGCGCGATAAGGCGGGTGCGATGCAGTTCGTGGGCGAGGCGGAGATCATGCACACGCCACGCAATGAGAAGGTGAGCTTCGTGTCTGGCGCTGCCTTCGACATCGTTGGCAAGCGCACCCAGACCGACTTCAAGGTGGATCAGTCCCGCCGCACTGTAGACGAGAGCTTCGCCATCGAGATCAAGAATCGCAAGGAGCAGCCGGTCGAGGTCAATGTCGCCGAGCACCTCTACCGCGCCGCGAACTGGGAGATTGCGCAGAGGTCTGCGGATTACACCAGGACCGACTCCCACAACATCACCTTCCCGGTCACCGTGAAGGCAGACTCGACCACGACTGTCACCTACACCGTCCACTACACCTGGTAGGCGCCGGGCAGATGGGCTGCAGCAGAGTACCGCGGATGCAACTGCTTACCGTCCCATCGCAGAGGGCCTGCTGATAGGCTGGTGTTGCCGTGGCAGCCAAGACCCCTCCTCCAGCATTCGAATCATGGGGACGTTACCCCAAGCATCGCGCCGACATTGCGCCGCTCTACTGGACCAGCGACTTTCCGCTGCCTGTAGCGCCGTCCGGCCCCATGCTGCCGGTGGGCATGGGTCGCTCCTATGGCGACTCCTGCCTGCTGGGCGGCGGCACCCTGCTGGCCACGCGCGGTATGGACCGCTTCCTCGCCTTTGACTCTGCGACCGGGGTGCTGCGCGCCGAAGCAGGCATGACGCTGGCGGAGATTCTTGAGTTCGCTGTCCCGCGGGGATGGTTTCTGCCGGTCTCGCCGGGCACCAAGTTCGTCACCCTGGGCGGCGCCATTGCCAACGACATCCACGGAAAAAATCATCACGTCGCCGGCACCTTTGGCTGCCATGTGCCGCGCTTTGAGCTCGCCCGATCGAACGGCGAGCGCTTCGAGTGCACTGCCACTCTCAATCCCTCCCTGTTCGAAGCGACCATCGGCGGCATGGGACTGACTGGACTCATCACCTGGGCAGATTTGCAGCTGCGCCCCATCGTCTCCCGCAAGATCCGCCAGGACGCGATCAAGTTTGTTGGCTTGAATGAGTTTGTCGCGCTCTCCCGCGCCGCGCAGCACCTGGAGTACACCGTCTCCTGGATCGATTGTGTCTCCACCGGGCCGAACTTTGCCCGCGGCATCTTCATGCAGGGCGACCACTCGGATGTGCCCGAGGCGCTGAGGCACTCTGGCAAACCCAAGCTGACTCTACCCTTCGATCTGCCCGCGTTCCTGATGAACAAGACCACCATCGGCGCGTTCAACGCGGCCTACTACAACAAGCAGACGAGCAAGCATAAGACCGGGCTGGTGGACTACGAGCCATTCTTCTATCCGCTCGACTTCGTGCACCACTGGAACCGCGCCTACGGCAAGCAGGGCCTGCTGCAGTTCCAATGCGTGATGCCGTGGGAGACGGATGACTTCCAGCGGGGCTTTACGCAGTTGCTGAAGGCCATTACAGCTTCTGGTCTTGGGTCGTTTCTGGCTGTGATCAAGGTGTTTGGCGACGTGCGCTCGCCCGGCATGATGAGTTTTCCTGCGCCCGGCCCCATGATCGCCCTGGACTTTCCCATCCGCGGCGAACGCAGCTTCGATCTGGTCGACAAACTGGCCGACATCACCGCGGAGTATGGCGGCAAGATGTATCCAGCCAAGGATGCGCGCATGGCGCCGCGGCACTTCCAGCAGTTCTATCCGCAGTGGCAGGACTTCGCCCGGTATATCGATCCAGCGTTCTCTTCCGCCTTCTGGCAGAGGGTCACCGCCATTGGCTAGCGCCGCAAGACCACACCCGGTGCCGATGCACACGCTGCCCCAGCGAATCCTGGTGCTGGGGGCCACCTCCGCTATCGCCATGGCAGTGTCGCGCAAGCTGGTCACGCCGGCGGCACACTTCTTCCTGGTAGCTCGCTCGAAAGACAAGCTGACTGCGGTCGCGCACGATCTGCTGGTGCGGGGCGCGGGGCAGGTGGATATGGTGGTTGCCGATCTGGACGATACGGAAGCGCACGCGCAGATGTTGACCATGGCAGCCTCTCGGCTGGGCTCCATCGACCTCGCGCTGGTGGCGCATGGCGTGCTCGGCGACCAGGAGGCTGCCGAACGAGACTACTCTGTAGCCGAGCGCGTTCTGATGACGAACTTCCTGTCACCAGTGTCGCTGCTGACCTGGCTGGGAAACTACTGCGAGGCGAAGCGTGGCGGCGTGTTGGCGGTGATCAGCTCCGTCGCCGGCGATCGCGGGCGCAAGAGCAACTATGTCTACGGGGCATCGAAGGCGGCACTCAATACATTTCTCGCTGGACTGCGCAATCGCTGCGACCGGAATGGCGTGCATGTGCTGACCATCAAGCCCGGTTTTGTCGCCACGCCCATGACCGCTCACATGCCGCGCAACAGGATGTTCGCCACGCCAGAGCGAGTTGCCGCAGACATCCTGCATGCGATTCGTAAGGGTAAGGATGTCGTCTATGTGCCGTGGTTCTGGTGGCCGATCATGACCGTCATCCGGGCAGTGCCGGAACGCATCTTTAAAGGCCGCAACCTGTAGCAGCGGCCTGGAACGATGTATACGCGGCCGATTCGGAATCTAGATCTCCTTGACGTAAACCTTATGTGCAAGTCCCAGCTTTTCCATTAACCAGATAGCGTAGTAGTTGGGGTCGAACTCGTACCAGGCCAGCCCATGACGGGCAGAGACCGGGTGGGCATGGTGGTTGTTGTGCCAGCCTTCGCCGCCGGTGACCAGCGCGATCAGCCAGTTGTTGCGGCTGTCGTCACGCGTGTCGTACCGTCGCGAGCCCCACAGATGAGTGGCAGAATTCACCAGCCAGGTGACATGCAGGCCGAGCACCGCACGCAGGAAGACGCCCCATAGCACGCACGGCCAGCCGCCGATGGCCAGCAGAAGCAATCCGACCAGAGTGACTGGCAGCCAATGGTAGCGGTCCAGCCAGCGATAGTAGGCGTGTGACGTAAGGTCCGGGGTGTAGCGGTGCAGTGTCGGGTCCTGGTTGTGCAGCGTGCCGTGCAGGATCCAGTCCATATGCGACCACCACTTGCCGTCGCGCGGGGAGTGCGGATCGCCGGGCTTGTCTGTGAGCTGATGGTGCAGCCGATGCACGCCCACCCAGTAGATGGGGCCGCCCTGCAGCGCCATGGTGCCGCAGGTGGCGATGAAGTACTCCAGCCAGCGCGGCACGGCGTAGCCGCGGTGGGTCAGCAGGCGGTGGTAGCCGATAGCGATGCCGACATTCTGCCCGAAGATCCATAGCACCGCGAAGGCGGCCAGCGCCTTCCAGGTAAAGAAGAACAGTGCTGTCACTGCCAGCAGATGGAAGAGGCCGAGCACGATGGCGAAGGTCCACTTCATGGGGCCGCGGGCCTGCAGAGGCATGGGGGCTGCGGCGGCGCGCACGGTTTGCTCGTCCGCTGATACGGCCTGCGCGGGATTCGTATCGGCCGCCGTTGTTGCGTCGTCAACCAGAGAACTGTAGGGGCTCACACCTAAGAGGCTATCTTCGCCCACAGCTAATGGCTGTAAGAGTTCCGTAATCGTTGGATGAGCCTGAAATATATGCGAGCCGCGCTGCTCAACCTGGCTGTTCATCCTTGCTCGCTGGTTCGCCATTCGGACCGGCATAGAGTGCCTTGCACTCGTCGCGAAGCAGGCCGCCCAGAATCTCCATGTCGTCGCGGAAGGCATCCCGGATCAGGTCGGATGCGTTCAGGTGCCGGGCGTCGAAGTAGTCCGGGTGAACGTCGCCTCGTCCTGCGCCGTAGACCACCCGGCGGATGCCCGCCCAGACACAGGCAGCGGCGCACATGCTGCAGGGCTGCAGAGTGCAGTAGAGGGCGCAGCCGGAGAGGTCGGTGGTCTTGAGCCTGGCGCCCAGCCGGCGCAGGCAGACCATCTCGGCGTGCCCGGTGGGATCGTGGGTCCGCTCGGCCTCATTGTGCCCACGCATCAGCAGCTCGCCGTCCCGCACGATGGCGCAGCCCACCTCGCCAGCGCCGGGGGTGCGGTCGCCCGCGTAGGCCTCCTCGAGCGCGATGCGCATCCATTGCTCGTCCGCCTGATCGTGAGCCGGGTCGCCCTGCTGCCGCTTTACTGCCGTGTCCGTGCTTGGCATGGCTGGTTGGATTCCGTGGATCTGCCTATCTGGCATATCCAGAGATGAAAACAGTTTGCTGAGAATAAAAATTAGCGAAATGCTGGCCGGCCCGCCTTGAATGTCACCCGGGAGGGTCCTATACTGAAGATGCGAGCAAGACGGTCGTATATCCGTCACGCTCCTGCCGCGATGCTCAGACTCACAAAAAAAGCCGACTATGGTCTGATGGCGCTGAAGTTCCTCGCCGAGCATCCGGAGGTGCACTCGCAGAGCGCCAAGGACATCGCAGAGGCCTACGGCATACCGCCGCAGCTTCTGGCCAAGATTCTGCAGCGGCTGACCAAGGTTGGACTGCTGCGATCGCATGCCGGTATCAATGGGGGCTATTCCCTCTCCCGGGATGCGCGAACCATTACCGCCTTTGAAGTGATCCACGCGATTGACGGGCCCCTGTTCATTACCTCCTGCGGTCCGAAGACGGGCAGCAGCCGATCCTGCGACCTGGTGGACAGTTGCACCATCAAAGAGCCGCTGAGCCGGGTGAACGAGAGTATCTCGGAGTTGTTGAGGGCGATTCGGATTGCCGATCTGGTGGATGCTGTCCCATTCGATCGCCGAACGCACGCGAAGACAGGCCAGCCGAAGTCGGCGCAGTTCGACCGGCAACTGGTCAGCCTCAGCTAGGTTGGCCGAGGGGTAGAGGCCGCAAAGATTAACCAGGCCACCGGCGGTGGCAGGAATTGGGAAAGACCGATGAGCATGAACACATTCGACGATGACGTGATGGCAGTTCCCGCAGCAAAGGCAGGCAATGGCGCCACCAATGGCAAGGGCGTGAAGCTGCCAATCTACATGGACAACCACGCCACCAGCCCACTGGACCCGCGTGTGCTTGAGGCGATGATGCCCTACTTCACCGGCATCTTCGGCAATGCGGCCAGCCGCAACCACTCCTTTGGGTGGGAGGCAGAGCAGGCTGTGGAGAATGCGCGGGAACAGGTAGCCAAGCTGATTGGCGCCACGGCGAAGGAGATCATCTTCACCTCCGGCTCGACCGAGAGCAACAACCTGGCGCTGAAGGGCATTGCGGAGATGTACCGCGAGCGCGGCAACCACATCATCACCCAGGTGACGGAGCACAAAGCGATCCTGGATACCTGCAAGCGGCTGGAGAAGTCTGGCTACCGCGTGACCTATCTGCCAGTGAAGGCAGATGGGCTGGTAGACCTCGAGGATCTGAAGCGCGCCATGGATGACAAGACCATCCTGGTTAGCATCATGTTCGCGAACAATGAGATTGGCGTGATCCAGCCAGTGACTGAGATTGGCAAGCTCTGCCGCGAGCGTGGCGTGCTCTTCCACACTGATGCGGTGCAGGCTGTGGGCAAGATTCCGGTCGATGTGAACTCCATGAACATCGACGTGCTGTCGCTCACCGCGCACAAGCTTTACGGCCCCAAGGGCGTGGGAGCGCTGTATGTCCGCCGGCGCAACCCGCGGGTGCAGATCTCCGAGCAGATCAACGGCGGCGGTCACGAGCGTGGTATGCGCTCCGGCACGCTGAACGTTCCCGGCATCGTTGGACTGGGCAAGGCGTGCGAGATCGCGCGCGGAGAGATGGCGGCTGAGGCTGAGCGGCTGAGCAAGCTGCGCGACAAGCTGAAGGCGAAGCTAGAGGGCTCGCTCGATTACATCCACGTCAACGGTTCGATGGAGAGCCGGCTGCCCAACAACCTCAACATCAGCTT
>JBBRLT010000073.1:0-17596 GCA_038231235.1 Terriglobales bacterium | reverse complement strand
GCTACGCGCCACCTTCATCAACCACTCCACCGTGCTGCTGCAGGTGGGCGAACTGAATGTGATAACCGACCCTATCTGGAGTGAATACGCGAGCCCGGTGCAGTTCGCCGGCCCGCGCCGGCATCGGGCTCCAGGGCTGCGTTTTCAGGACCTGCCGCCCATTGATCTTGTGCTGCTCAGCCACAACCACTATGACCACCTGGATACCCGCACGCTGGTGCGCCTCGGACGCAGAGACGCACCAACTGTCTATTGTCCGCTGGGCGTAGCGCGTCGCGTGCGGCGGCTTGGCTTCCGCTCCATCGTCGAATTGGATTGGTGGCAGCAGCAGAGCTTTGGCGATGTCGCCATCCACTGCGTGCCGGCACAGCACTTCTCTGCCCGTGGAGTGTTTGATCGTGATCGCACACTGTGGTGCGGCTGGCATATGGAAGCGCCGGGTGGTGGAGTTTTGTTTGCCGGGGATACGGGGATGGGTCCGCACATCAGCGACATCGCGCGCCGCTTCCCCGCGCCGCGGCTCGCACTGCTGCCCATTGGCGCCTACCGCCCGAGTTGGTTGATGGGCCCCATCCACATGGGTCCTGAGCAGGCGATGGAAGCCCACTCCATCCTGCAGCCGCGGACCAGTCTACCCATCCACCACGGCACCTTTTCCCTGGCGGACGATGGCGAAACAGAGCCGCTCGACCGTCTGCAATCGCTTCTCGTTAAGCGCCCGGAGCAGCACTGGCACATTCTACGAGAGGGCGAGGGATGGATGGCATCGGTTCATCCGGTTGACGACCCGATGGCAGCGACACGTAGCTGACACGGTTGCTTAGGCAACCTCTGCACCCACGCGATCTGTTGCGCAAGCTGCAAGGCTAAAGCAATTCTCCTGATGCTGTGAACCAAGAAGAGCATCTCGGCGTGGCCTTTCCCCAAAGAAAGGCGACAGGAGCAGCACTCGATGGTCCACTCCTACCGGAGGGTTGCTTTAGTCGAGGCAGTGAGTTCACTCAATACTCCGGGCGTTCCGTCGCGGACAATGCATTGATCGCCTGCTGCGCCCGCTGGCGCAGTTGAGCCCGCTCCCCTAACGGCTTCTTCTCAAGCGTGCGGTACGGCATTGCCATGCGGGGATTGCGACCGAGTTGCTCGCGGTGGTCTTCCAGGAAAGTCCAATAAAGCGCCGTAAACGGACACGAGTTCTCCCCCAGCGTCTTCTTTGGATCGTAGCGGCAGCTGCCGCAGTAGTCGCTCATGCGGTTGATATATGCAGCTCCAGAGACATACGGCTTGGTCGCTGTCAGGCCTCCGTCTGCATATGTGCCCATGCCCAGCACGTTTGGCTCCACTACCCAGTCATACGCGTCCACATACGCAAACCAGAACCAGTCACAGAGCTCACGCGGTGAAAAGCCGCACAGCGTCGCCAGATTGCTGAGCACCATCAGCCGCGTAATGTGGTGCGACCATCCCTCTTCAATTACCTGGTCCACCACCGTGTCCACGCAGTTGAGTCCGCTCTTCACTCCCCAGTAGACCGCAGGCAGCGGCAGGGTCGCGCCCAGGGCAGACGGCGTAGCCCCGCTGTTGTGCGGCTTTGGTTTCTCGTAAAAGACATCCAGCCCACGAAAACCGTCAGTCACGCGATGTATGTGCCGCATGAATTCGCGCCAGCCCAGCACCTGCCGCAGGAACCCTTCGGCGCAGGCAAGCGGCATTTCTCCTCCGGCAAATGCGTCCAGCACATCTGTCACAACCTGCCGGGGAAGAATGCGGCTGAGGTTCATCAGCGCAGAGATTTTCGAGTGGAAGAGATCTGGCTCTCTCGAAGACATAGCGTCCTCATAAGGACCAAAATGCGGCAAGGCATTCGTCAATGCAAACTTCCAGAAGTGCTGCACGTCATGCGACTTGCATGGCCAGTCAAAGCCGTTTAGTGTCCCGAAGTTGTGCGGTGCCACTCGCTCGGTCAGCTCCAGCACTTCGCGCGTGATGGAGTCTGGCTCGTAGGATGGGCGCTTGGGAACCGGCACCTGTCCCCTGTAGGGCTTGCGGTTCTCCTCGTCATACGAGTATTGGCCGCCTATCGGCCTTCCGCTACTCTCCATCAGGTAGCCCGTCTTCTGCCGAATCCTGCGATAGAAGCGGTCCATCACTAGGTGGCCAAGCTTGCCACCGTTTGAGCGCGCAAACACTTCATCGAAATCCTGGTCGGTGGAAAGCCAGGTGTTGTCCGTAATGGTTTTCAGCCTCAGGCCACGCCCTTTCGCCCTCTCCAGATCCATACGCAGCTCGCGCTCGGCCGGGTTCATTACCTGAATCTCACGCAGGTTGTAGTCGCGCTGCGCATCCAGCAGGCCATCGCCGAAGCTCTGGTAATTGCGAATGTACAAAATCCTGAAGCCACGCTCGCCCGCCTCCAGCGCGAAATGCCTCTCTGAGGAGAGCACCAGGGCTTGCTTCTTCTTGTGATACGGCCGCGGAGTAAGCTTGGACGGTGCCTCGACCAGCACCAGCCCTCCACGCTCAGGACCCAGCTCAGCCAGGGGGCCAGCATCGGTGGTCAGGCGGTCGTAGGGGTGGTAGACCCAGGTACGCGCCGCAACTTCTGCTGGAGTTGGCCGGAAATCCGCAATCTTCGCATCAAAAATCGGGGAGGACGCGGTGACCTCGGACAGATGAAGCCGGGGCCGGATGTCAGAAGCGCTTTTGACCATCACTTATCTTGGCCCGGCGGGGCACACCCTGAATGTCGCCGGGTGCTTCGCCGTTTTCGCCTCATGAAAGCTAGACTAGCTTCAAGATTGATCCAGGAGATAGCTATGACACGCATATCTAGGCTGGGACGACGTGACGTGAGCGAAGGGGTTGGCGCCATCTACGATCGCTATGTTCGCCAGCGCGGCAATGTGCCCAACATGTTTCGCACTGTGGCGCATCGTCCAGAGATTCTCGAGACGATGATTGCCCATCTTGAGGCGGTCCTCAACACTGGCACCCTGCCCACCTCGCTCAAGGAGCTGGTGATCGTGCGAACTTCGCAGATGAATGCCTGCGAATACTGCCTTGCGTCGCATTCGCTGCTGGCCAAGAAGCTTGGATACTCTGACCATCAGATCGCTGCGCTTGCTCACTTCGAATCGAGCGATGCCTTTAACCCTGCAGAGAAGGCTGCCCTGCGCCTTGCTGAGCGCCTGACACGCAATGAGCGACCACTGGACGAAGCAGAGCTGTCCGACCTGAAAACCCACTACAGCGAAGGCGAGATTGTGGAGTTGATGGCTGCTAGTGGGCTGTTCAACTACTTCAATCGCTTCAACAACCTGCTGGCCATGGAGCCCACAGCACCCGGGGCAGGGGTAGATACCGTCACTACGCGTGCATGAAATGAAGATTCCGTGACACTGCGAAGGGGCCGACTGAGTAGACTGAAGTAGTAGCCATGGAACGCAGCGGAGGACGATACGCAATGATCAACAAACGGACGGTGGTAGTGGCTCTGGCAGCCTGTGTCACGACGCTACCCGCAGTGGCCGCGAAGGTGAAGCCAGTTGTGGTGACCATGCACACGGCAGATGGCAAAGATGCGGGCACACTCACGCTGCGCAATGGCAAGGGCAAGTCGGTCAACGTAAAGGCGGATGTAAAGAATCTGCCGCCGGGCGAGCACGGCATCCATATTCACCAGAATGCCAAGTGCGACGCGCCGGACTTCAAGTCTGCGGGCGCGCACTTCAATCCCGGCTCCAGGGAGCACGGCGCCAAGAACCCGAATGGCGCACACGCCGGCGATCTCCCTTTCAACCTGACGGTTGGTCCGGATGGCACGGACAAGGCGGAGTTCAGCACCACTGGAGTCTCGCTCGACCCGAAGGCCCTGAACTCGGTCTTCAGCGGACAGGGCACCTCGGTCGTCGTCCACGAGAAGGCTGACGACATGTTGACCGATCCTTCCGGCAACTCCGGCGCTCGCATTGCATGCGGCGTGATTATGGCTCCTTCGTCGCTTTAGTGAGCGAGCATGACTATTGGCACGCGCCGCTTCGCTCGGAGCGTGCCGACAGCATCAGTACAGCAGCACCGCAACGCGATAGGTTGTGAAGCCCTGACCCGGTCGCGCGCTGTCACACACACCCACTGCGGCAGAACGATATTCCCTGCTGCGTAGCTTGGTCAGCAGCACATCCGGCAGCCGGCTCAGGTCAGATCCTTCCCAGCGCATGATGAACCCTGGCTGGGTTCCGCCGGCAGAGCCATGCTGCATCTCGCAGGTCTGCCGCGCGTCCTGGGTCGCCTTCGCATCGTGCAACCCTTCGCGAGCCAGCAGCTCCAGCACGCGGCCTTCCGTCGCTGCAGGCCCCAGGCTCTCCACCGCCTGCGCGAAATCCTCCACCGCCCACAGCTCGCCATTCCGCCGTACCAGCGCAATCCCGATGATGTTCATCCGCGGGTCGAGAATGTTTTCCCGATGCTTGGCCGAATGAATCCACTCCCGCTCCAGCGCAGCGACATTGGGCCCCAGCGCGATATTCTCTGCCACCGCGCGAAAGTGTGCACCAGCCTGCCCGGCACGCGTGGCCACATCCGGCTCGCCGCCAAACTGATGTTGCAGATCGTTGCGCTCGACCATCTGTTGGTCATGCAACTCGGCAGCGCGTGCCAGCTCCGGACTCCAGGTAAGCGGGCCCAGCCCCTGCTCGGCGCGATCCTGGTTGGTCAGCATCAGCAGTTGCCGAACATTTTCTGGCATATCAGAAGTGCGTTGCGCGAACAACATCGGGATGCAGGGCAGCGCCAGGACCAACAGTCCGGCAAGGATGCCGCGGGGGAGCATCATGGAATCTTTCCTCTCCACATCATCTTGCAGCTAGAGTACCGGCCCGCGCTGACAACCAGGTATGTAGTTCTGCGGAAAGAACCCGCTCCGCTTCTCGAAGTCGCGGCGTCCGCGCGCCTGTGCGATCATGCGGCATGTCCGGCCTGCCCCTCACATACCGGCTGAAGCATCAACCGCTGGCCGCTCTCGGTGTGGGCCTGCTGGCGCTTTTCCTGGCCATGGCGCTGCTGGCCTCATTCGCTGCACCGTATGACCCGGCAGCCATCGACCTGAGCCATCGCCTGCTGTCGCCCGCCCATCAACACTGGTTCGGCACCGATGAACTTGGCCGCGACATCCTCTCCCGTATTCTCTACGGCGCACGCATCTCGCTCATCGTTGCCGTCAGTGTCGTTTCGCTGTCGCTGTCGCTGGGCATGATCGTTGGCGGACTCGCTGGCTATTACGGCGGCTGGGTGGACACCGCGCTGAACATCTTCGTGATGAACGCCTTTCTGGCGTTGCCGGGCATCCTGCTGGCCATCGCCTTCGTCGCCTTCCTCGGCCCTGGTCTGTTCAATCTGGTGCTGGCGCTTTCGATCAGCGGATGGGTGGGCTACGCCCGGCTGGTGCGCGCGCAGGTACTGGCAGTGCGCGAGCGTGAGTTCGTAGAGGCCGCGCGGGCGCTGGGTGCGAATGACCTGCGCATCTTCACTCGCCACATCCTTCCGAATATCGTTCAGCCGATCCTGGTGCAGGCCGCCATCGGCATGGCTGGCGCTGTCCTAGCAGAGGCCACGCTCAGCTTTCTTGGCCTTGGCATTCCCGCGCCTGCGCCCAGCTGGGGCTCCATGCTGAACGATGCCCGCTCGCATCTCTTCGACTCACCCCATCTGGTCGTCTTCCCTGCCCTCGCGGTGATGGGCTGTGTGCTCTCCTTCAACTTCATCGGCGATGCCTTGCGCGACTATCTGGACCCGCGCACGCGGCTGGCTGTCGGGCTATAGCCAGGAAATCACGGATGCGCGTCGGCGTGATCTCAGACACTCACGGCCTGCTGCGGCCCCAGGCGCTAACCGCGCTTGCCGGTGCGGAATACATCCTGCACGCGGGCGATGTGGGCGACCCGGCCATCCTCGATGCACTGCGCACGATCGCGCCAGTCACTGCGATACTCGGCAACATTGACGAGGGCGGATGCTGCGGCTTCCTGCCGCCGACCGAGCTGGTCACGCTGGAGTCCCGCAGCCTCTACATGCTGCATGACGCGCAACGACTCGATCTGAACCCGGAATCCGCTGGCATCGCCGCAGTCATCAGCGGCCATTCCCATCGTCCGCTCATCGAGCATCGCCGCGGCGTGCTGTTCCTGAATCCCGGAAGCGCAGGCCCGCGCCGCTTTCAGCTCCCGGTGACGGTAGCGTGGCTGCACCTTGGCGAATCAATAGAAGCAGAGATCATCGAGCTCAGCGTCTGACTTGCGGCTAGGCCTCGCGCAGTGCTTCCATCGGCTCTACATGCGAGGCGCGCCGCGCGGGAAGCCACGCAGCGATCAACCCGGCAGCCAGCATCAACAGGACAACCGCGATCAGCGTCATCGTGTCATGGGCGCGCACGCCAAAGAGAAAGCGTGACACCAGCCGCGTGGCGAACAGGCTCACCAGCAGGCCAGCGCCCAGGCCCGCGCCAATCATAGCCAGCGCCCGCGCCAGGAACATCCACTGAATGCGGGCGCGCGGCGCGCCCAGCGCCAGCCGCACGCCAATCTCATGCGTGCGTTGTGAGACGAAATAAGCAAGAAAGCCATAGAGGCCGGTGAGCGCCACCAGCAGCGCACAGCCGCCAAAGGCCTCCAACAGCCGCGCCGCAAACAGCTGGTCGCCGATGTTGGTGTTCACGACCTCCTGCATGGTCTCCACCACGCTCGCCTTCAGCGTGGGATCGACCGACGCCATGGCCGCAAGAATGTCGGGAGTGATTTGCGAGATGGGAAGAGTGGTATGGATAGCCATCTGGGTGCCGCCCTGCATGACTGGTTGGTAGAACGAATCGCTCGGCAGAACCTGCTCCGCGCAAATGTCAATTTCAGGAGCTGCGGGCTCGCCTACCGCGATCTGTCTAACATCGTCCATGACGCCGACGATACGCACCTTCCGCTTGTGGTCCTTGTCCAGTGTCCAGGAGAAGGAATCCAGCGTCTTGCCGGAGGCTTCCCATTGTTCGACGAACGCTCCATTCACTACAGCTACTGGCGGCGAGTTCCGCGTGTCCTGTGGCCCGAAAAAGCGTCCGCTCTTCATACGGAAGCCCAATACACTCTGTAGGTCCTTGCTGTCGGCATCCAGGCGCATCACTGCGCGATGCGTCTGCGGGCCAGAATCCTTCATACCGAACTGCATTAGCAACGAGATGTCGAAGCCCTTGCTCAGCGGGGCCACCGTGGTCAGCGCCACGGCAGAGACCCCTTTCACCGCCTGGACGCGGGCCAGTAGCGGATCGTACAGCACACGCATCATGTCCGCATTGCGATACTTGATGGACTGTACGGTAGGGTAGATGAGCGCCACGTGGTCCACGCGGAAGCCGAGCGGCACCTGGCGCAAGGCATAGACGGTGCGCAGCAGCAGTCCGCAGGCCACCAGCAGCACTACCGTACAACCCACCTCGCAAGCCACCAGCGCATGCTGCACGCGCACATGGCTCCGCCCCCCAATCGCCGTAGTCTGGTGGCGCAGGGACTCCGGATTTGCACGCGTTGCCATCAACGCAGGCGCGAGCCCGAACAGCAATGCGCTGAGCAAGCTCAACCCCAGCAATGCGCCCAGTACACGCAGGTCGGGCACCGGATGCGCAGGCATCTGCAGTCGCGCATGGAGCAGTTTCGCAAAACTGACCAGCATGATCTGCGCCAGCACCATCCCCGCAATCGAGCCGGCGCTGCTTAGCATCAGGGCCTCCAGCAGCAGCTGCCGCACGACTCGGCTGCGGCTCGCCCCCAGCGCGGTACGCACCGCCAACTCCCGCTCCCGGCCGACTCCGCGTGCCAGCAGAAGGTTGGCAACATTCGCACACGCAATCAGCCACAGCATGAGGACCGCACCCAGCATCCCCGTTAGTGCAGGACGCTCCTCGCTTGACAATGTCTGGCGAAATGGCTCGACCCGCACCCGCACAGCGGCGATGTCGAGGGAGATGTTCGCCGCCTCCTGTTGCGCCAGCCGGAGCTGTATGGCAGAGAGCTCCGCCTGTGCCTGCTGCACCGGCACTCCTGGCTTTAACCTGGCCAGTGCTTCGAAGGAATGCGCGTTTTCCGGAGACGCCGCTGGCACCGCCTTCACAGCGGATCACATCTGGGGCTCCTGCGGGCTGAGCGGGAACTCAAACCGCGCTGGCATTACGCCGATGATGATGTGTGGCTGCTGCTCGAAGCTAACTGTACGACCAATGACCTGGGGGTCGGCGTGAAAGAAGCCGCGCCATAGTGCATTGCTCAGTATCGCCGCCTGTCCATTTGCCGTCTCTGAGTCGGAAGGAACGAAGCAGCGCCCCAGGGCGGGGGCTACGCCCAGCACCTCGCAGAAGTTGCTGCTGACCTGCTGGCGATCCACCTGCTGCAGCTGTAGCTGCGACTCCAGCCATCCCCCGCCACGTGTGTAATAAAGCAGCGACGCCACACTCTTCGCCCTCGGCCACTCCAGTGCAGCACTGTCGTCCGCGGAGGAAGCTGGGATGCCGCTTTTGTCCGAGCTTGTCAGTTGCATCAAGCCATCGGCATGACCATAAGGCAGTCTCCGCAGCAGCGTGGCACTGATCACCGTGAACATGGTCGCATTCGCGCCGATACCCAGCGCCAGTACCACGATCACCGTCGCCGTGAATGCGGGCGCGTGGCGGAACTGCCGCAGCGCATACCGAAGATCGGCCACCATGTCGTCCCATAGCCGCAGGCCGTAAGCGTCGCGGCAGCGCTCCTCAACCACTGCATTCGATGCGCCAAACATCAGCCGTGCCTGCCGCTCAGCCTCTTCTGGTCTCGTTCCTTTGGCGACGAGATCCGCCGCATAGCTCTCGACGTGAAAGCGAAGCTCCTCTGCCATCTCGTCTTCAAACCGGTCGCGATGGCGCATGGCTCGCCACCACGTGGCGATGCGAGCGCGCAGGCGAGCCAGCATCACCGCTCCGGCTCCGTCTTCAGCACGCCTGCAATGACCGCGGCCATGCGGTTCCACTGCTGCGTTTCTGTGCGCAACTGGCGGCGCCCGGCTGGGGTGAGGGTGTAGAACTTGGCGCGGCGATTGTTCTCGCTCTCGCCCCACTCGCTCGCAATCAGCCCGGCATGCTCCAGCCGGTAGAGCGCGGGGTAGAGCGATCCCTGCTGTATCTCCAACTGCTCGCCAGAGATCTGCTGGATGCGCAGCAGGACGCCATAGCCATGCAGCGGGCCCAGCGAGACCGCCTTCAGGATCAGCATGTCGAGCGTGCCCTGCAGTAGATCGAGTTGCTTGCCCATTCACCTCTCTCCTAGCTGGACTAGGAGACTACCTTGAGACACTCCTAGGCTGTCAAGGAGAAGCTTTCTTGTCCTTCGAGCCTTAAGCCCGGATGCGCGGATTGAGCACCGCGTAGAGCATATCTGTCGCCAGGTTCACCAGAATGTAGGTCAGCCCCACGGCCAGGATGCAGCCCTGAACCAGCGCATAGTCGCGATTGGAGATCGCAGAGACAGTCAGACGGCCCACGCCGGGCCAGCTGAAGATGGTCTCGGTCACAATCGCGCCTGCTAGCAGCGCACCAAACTGCAATCCCACCAGCGTGACAATGGGGATCAGCGCATTGCGCAGCGCATGGCGATAGAGCACCGTGCGCTCCGGCAATCCCTTGGCTCGCGCGGTGCGGATGTAGTCCTGGCCGAGCTCTTCGAGAATCGCCGTGCGCACCATGCGGGTCAGGATCGCAGCCAGGCCCGAGCCCATGGTCAGCGCGGGCAGGATAAGGTGCGCTGGTGTTCCTGCACCCGAAACCGGCAGCCATCCCAGCTTGATCGAGACCAGCAGGATGGCGATCGGCCCCAGAGCGAAGGTCGGAAACGAAAGCCCCAACAGGGAGACCACACCTACCGTGTTGTCCCGCCACTGCCCGCGGTGGAGCGCTGCCACGATGCCCGCCGGAATCGCTGCAATCAGCGCAATCACCAGCGCTGCCAGCGTCAGCTCCAGTGTGTAGGGATAGCGCTGCAGTATCAGGTGGGTGACTGAATCGTTCAGCCGTAGCGAGTGCCCAAAGTCGCCGCGAAACACGCCGTGCCAGTAGCGCAGATATTGCTGGCTCAAGGGAAGATCCAGCCCGTACTGATGGCGCAGCACATCGAGATCGGTAGCGGTTGCGCCTTCGCCCAGCATCTGCGCCACCGGGTCGCCCGGCACCAGGTGGATCAGCAGAAAGACCAGCGATACCACCAGCCAGATCACCGGAACGGTATAGAGCAGTCGGCGGCCCAGCGCGGGCAGCAGGGTCATGCGCTTCCTTCCTTGCTGTACGCCGTGCGAATGTCGGGTGACGTATTGGCCAGCGGTACCGGCTCGATACGCACCCGGCCGATGCGATGTCCGCTCATCTCCGCTACAGTGTAGCGGCGCCCTTCAAAGTCCACTGTCTCGCCGCCGCTCGGGATGCGTCCCAGCCTGGATAACAGGAAACCCGCGAGCGTCTCCACACCGCCATCGCGCGGCAGATGCCAGTGCATCTGCGTCTCCAGATCACGCAGGTTCACGCCGCCCTCCAGGTAGAAGGCCTCTGCCAGCTTGCGTGGCGCGCGGCGCAGCCCCACGTCGAACTCGTCTTCCATCTCGCCAACCATCTGTTCCAGCGCATCTTCCACGGTCACCAGGCCGACGGTCGAACCATGCTCATCGACCACGATCGCCAGATGCCGGCGACGCTCCTGAAACTCGTGCAGCAGGTCCAGTACCGGCTTGGTCTCCGGCACCACCAGAATGTCCCGCATGATCTGGCCCAGCAGCATGCCCGGACCGGGGCGCTGGCCCGCGGTCGCCCGCGCCAGTGCAAAGTGCATCAGCCGCGAGACGTCCTTCGAATACACCACCCCCACAATGTGCTCTGGGCCGCGCTCAGGATCGTAGACGGGGACGCGCGAGTGCTGCTCCTCCACGATGCGTTCGCTGGCCGCCTCCACCAGCATATTTGCCGGCAGGGAGAAGATGCGCTGGCGTGGCGTCATAATCTCGCGCGCCACCACATCATTCATCTCGACGGCGCGATGAATCAGCGCCTCCTGGTAATCCGGCAGCAGCCCCTGCCGGCGCGCAGCGGTGGCCATCAGCTTCAGCTCATCGGGCGAGTGCACTGCCGATCCGGTCACCGTCGAGGTATGAAACAGCCGCAGCACAAAGCCGGCAGAGCTGTTCATGAACAGCACGAAGGGCCGCGTAAGCCGGATGAAGACCAGCATGGGCCCGGCCACGCCCAGCGAGAGCTGCTCCGGCTGACGCAATGCGAGCGACTTCGGCACCAGCTCGCCCAGGATGACATGCAGGTAGGTGATGCCGGCAAAGGCCAGAACCGCGCTGACCGCGTGGGCGAACAGCGCCGCGTGGGGCAGCGCATGCAGCGGGCGCTCAATCAGCGGGGCCAGCGCAGGTTCGCCGATCCACCCCAGAGCCAGGCTGGCCACCGTCACCCCAAACTGCACCGCGGAGAGTGTGTCATCCAGCGCGCCGTGCAACTGCTCCACGGCGCGTGCACCCACCCGCGACTGGGCCAGCAACTGCTCTACCCGCGTAGACCGCAGGCTGACCAGCGCAAACTCCGCGGCCACGAAGAAGCCATTGGCCAGGATCAGCACCACGATGGCAACACCGTGAAAGAGCGTCCACTGCAGCATGAGGATAGGGTAAAGCAGCAATCGGTCCACGCCCGTGGCGAATCCGGCAGCGGCTCGCGCACGGTCAGGGTTCTGAGCTCGGTGAGACTCCGGTCGTCACCTGTGCAGGAACTTTTCCTACCCGCGCCGCGTAGCATACAGTGGCGGGGGTTGATGGCCCGCCGTGGAGGCGGAAGTGGCTGCTCGAAAGCGCAGGCGGGTCTGGTTGTGGGGTTCACTCGGCGGAATCGTGGCGCTCGTGGTCCTGGTGGTGGTGGTCGTGGCGCATGGCACCGGAACCAAGATCGAAGGCAGCCGCTTGGGCACTGTCGCCCGCATGGATATTGCCAAGAGCGTAGTTGCGACCGGCAAGGTACAGCCCATCACCAAGGTCGAGTTAAAGTCCAAGGCCAGCGGCATCGTGGAAAAGTGGCTGGTGGATGCGAACGCTCACGTACATAGAGGCCAGGTGCTGGCTGAGCTGGACCGCGTGGAGATACTGGCGCAGGTGGAGGCGCAACGCGCCACCCTGCTGGCCGCGCAAGCCAACGTAAAGACCGCAGAAGCCGACATCAATCAGGATCAGGTCGCCGCCAACGCGCCGGACCTGCCGCTCTACGCGTCCACGCTCAAGCGCAACCAGCAGATGCAGGCCGAAGGGGTAGTCAGCCAGCAGGCGCTCGATAATGCCAACCGCGACTACCTCGCCATGCAAAACAAGCAGCGCACCGCGATCGCCACCGTGGAAGTGGACCGCGCCAAGCTGCGCCAGGCGCAGGCCCAGGTGGCGCAGAGTGTGGCCGGTCTGAAGCAGTTGGAGGAGCAGTTGAGCTACACCACCATCACCTCGCCTATCGATGGTGTCGTGCTCTCCCGCAATGTGGAGGTCGGCGATGCCGTCAGCTCCATCCTGGTGCTGGGTTCGACCGCGACGCTTGTCTTCACCCTGGGCGACATCACGCAGGTCTACGTCGACGGAAAGGTGGACGAAGCAGACATCGCCAATGTCTATCTGGGGCAGCCGGCACGCATCCGCATTGAGTCATTCAAGAACCGCGTGTTCAACGGAAAAGTCACGCGCATTGCGCCGCTCGGCGTGGAGAAAGACAACGTCACCACCTTCTCTGTACGTGTCTCCATCGACAACCCTACCGGCGAAATCAAGGCGCTGATGACGGCGAACGCCGAAATCCTGATCAGCGAACACAAGAATGTGCTGGCAGTGCCGGAACAGTCCATCAGCTACGACGCGCAAAAACATGCGCTGGTGAACGTGCCGGACCCCAAGGCCAAAGACGGTATGCGCAAGGTTCTGGTCGACGTTGGCCTGGCCAATGGCAGCAACACAGAGATTCTTGGCGGATTGAAAGAGAGCGACAAGGTCGTCCTGCAGCAGTAACCAACAAGCCTTCAGTTACAGAGGAGAAGTTGATGGAAATCATGAGCACGATCCGGGGAACAATATTCGCCGTTGGAGTGCTGGCTCTGCCGGCAATTGCGTTCCCAGTGTTGGCGCACGCCTCCGACGCCACATTCGATAAGACGCTCAGTGTCAGCGGGAATATTCAATTGGACGTCTCGACTGGCTCCGGCTACGTGCATGTAACGCCGGGGTCGGATAGCCAGGTGCACATCGTCGGCCATGTGCATGCCAACCACGGCTGGCTCAGTGGGTCGAGCGATGACGCGGTGAAGCGGGTAATCGACAATCCGCCGATTCAACAGAGCGGCAACACCATCCGCGTTGGGCAGATGCACGAAAGCTGGTACAACCACGTCTCCATCGACTACGACATCTCTACGCCGAAGAGTACGAAGCTGAAGGCGGAGTCTGGCTCCGGCGATCTGAAGGCCGTCTCCATGAGCGGCGGAACGCGGCTCGAAACTGGCTCCGGCTCTATCAACGGAGACGATCTGGGCGGTGATACCTATCTGCAAACCGGCTCGGGAGACATACGCGTCAGCCTTTCCACACCTGGCAACGTCGTAGCTGGCGCAGGCTCCGGGTCTATCCGTCTGACTGGAGTGAAGGGCAGCCTGAAGGCGGAGACCGGCTCTGGAGATGTCAGCATCGCCGGTCAACCGATCGAGATGTGGAAGATTGAGGCAGGCTCTGGATCGATCGATCTGAACCTGGGCGGCTCCAAGTACACGCTCGATGCGGAGACCGGCTCAGGGTCTATCCATACCGATCAGCCAGTCACCGTGCAGGGTAGCCTGGAGAAGCACCACATCACCGGAAATGTGAATGGCGGCGGCCCCACGGTGAAGGTGGAGACCGGCTCCGGCAGCGTGCGCATTCACTAAAGCGACTTTTGGAGCGAAGGGCCGCGGCCATCGGGCCATCGTGCCGCGGCCCTTCGCTTTTACACTGGCATTATGCTCGATCGTCTGCGCCCGCTTCCCTCCCCTACGCAAATCCGGCTGATTGCCTTCGACCTGGATGGAACGCTGGTCGACTCGCGCCAGGATCTTGTAGCGACGGTCAATGCCATGCTCGCCCATCTCGGCCGGCATGCGCTGCCCGACGCCGTGATCGCCAGCTATATCGGCGACGGGGTGCAGATGCTGGTGCGTCGCGCGCTGGGCGATCCGGAGCACGAAGAGATCGTCACTACGGCGGTTTCATTCTTCCTCGACTACTACCGCGTCCACAAACTGGACCACACCTACGTCTATCAGGGCGTCAGCGAAGCACTCGCCACCATCGTCACGGCGATGCCCCAGGCGAGACTGGCCGTGCTCACAAACAAGCCCGTACGTCCGGCAGAGGCGATCTGCGCCGCACTTGGCCTGTCTCCCTACTTCTTCGCAATCTACGGCGGCAACAGCTTCGATACCAAGAAGCCGGACCCGCATGGCCTGCGGACGCTGATGCAGCAGGCAGACGCCGCGGCCGCCGAAACCGTGATGATCGGCGATTCAGATGTGGACGTTCTGACCGCCCGCAACGCCGATACTTCCGTGATCGGCTGCCGCTTTGGACTGGCTCCCCACTCGCTGATCGATGCTCCGCCGGACTGCCTGGTAGATGCCCCGTCCGAATGGCCAGAGGCACTCGGCATTCGTTAGCATTCAGCGCCCCTGCCCATGCACCGGGAA
Organism: Terriglobales bacterium; assembly: GCA_038231235.1. Lineage (GTDB taxonomy): Bacteria > Acidobacteriota > Terriglobia > Terriglobales > Acidobacteriaceae > KBS-83. The sequence continues at coordinate 2,807 of JBBRLT010000073.1, read as the reverse complement.
CCCATACAATTGAAGGCTATGGCTCTTTTCAATCGCTTCAAGAAATCGAACTACATTCCGGGTGCAGCCGTCCCGGCCGAGCCGCTGATTCCCGAGACCGCCGCGCCAGAGCTTGAGCCTGAGGCGCCGGTGGTGAACGAGTTGGTCAGCGAGCCGGATCACAGCGAGTCCAATGTTGCACCCGCCACACCATCTGCGCGCCGTTTCGTCTCCATTCCGGAGGAGCGCTTCAGTCTGGAAGACACAAATCTGCTGGCTCAGGCCATGGATGTACCGCGGGAGCAACGTGACCTTCGCTGGCTGGAAGCATTGCAAAGCGCCGCATGGAATGCCTCCATCGTGTTGCCCACGGAGCCGGTCTTCCTGGGTCCGGATGGCATGCCTTATGTCCGGCTGAATCTACCGCCGGCAGGCGAGCCGGTGGAGACCAATTGCCTCTCCAACCTCTTTGTGTCCATGGCGGAGCAGGGTCTGGGCGCGGCATTCTTCAAGACTGCGGGCGATCCTCCCGAAGCGGCGGAGTACGTAATGCCCACGGGCGTGCTTGAGTCGCTGCGCGCCTTCGGCACCTGGGATGGCGACCCGGACGATGCAGCAGAGCTGGCCGCGCGCCCCCAGCAGCACGAAGGTGCCTCGGGCATCGAGAAGACAGAGGTGGAAGCCGAGCGCCAGGTGATGGTCGGTTCGCCTTCGGAGGGCTACCTGTCCAAGCACACCGCGCGGCTGCTCTACCGGCATCTCAACGAAGGCTGGAAGATTGAGGACCCGCGCATCGCCCTGGTGGTCGACCCGCAGATGACGCCCTCCCGCAATTTGGTAATCGGCCGCAAATTCTCCGAGTTCCCTGACGCCGAGATCGCGGCCCAGGCGGCACGCATGCTGCTGTGGTACCTGCCGCCGCGGCGCTATCTGCTGTTGATGCCGGAAAACTGGAATGCCGATCAGATGCGCCCGCTGCGCGAGCTTTGCTAGGGCACCGGCCACACAGCTCTAATGAGAGATAATGGAAATGCGATGCAAGTAACTGTCAATATCCCCGACGATCTAGCGGCCTGTATGGTGCCCGCAGGAAGTGACGTGGCGCGCATGCTGCTGGAAGAATCGGCAGCAGCGGCATACCGGAATGGCCGCCTCAGCGCGGAGCAACTGCGCCGCCTCCTGGGCATGGAGACGCGCTTCGATGTGGATGCATTTCTGGCCAAGCACTCCATCTGCGACTACAGCAGCCAGGACCTCGATCACGATCTCTCGACGTTAAGCAAGCTCGACGTATAGCCTTGGCCGAAAAATCCACCTTGATCGTTGTCGCGGACACGACTCCCGTGAATTACCTGGTGCAGTTGGAAGCTGTGGATCTGCTGCCAGCGCTCTTCGGGCGTGTGCTTGTCCCCCGAGCAGTCATCGATGAGTTGACCCACAAGAACTCTCGCCCTGTGTTGCGTGCCTGGTCGGTGGCGCCACCCGCGTGGCTCGAAGTGGTTGACCACATCGACTCCGATCCATTGCTAGCTGATTTGCTCGGCGCGGGGGAGCGCGATGCGATCTCACTCGCCTCTCAGATGCACGCCGACTTGGTGTTGATCGATGAAGCCGCCGGCAGAAGAGTAGCAATGGCACGTAATTTGGCCGTTGCAGGGACTGTTGCCGTCCTTCTCCGCGGCAGCCTGCGGCACAGCATCGACTTCGCCGCTTCGCTGAAGCGATTGCGCGCGCGCGGCTTTCGCATGACCGACAAACTCGAAGCGGATGCTCTCGCGCTTTACGTATCTCAACGCGATCAACAAGACCGGCAAGGATAGAACGGCGATCTCCATGGACTTTCAGCTCGTCAGCGATTACCAACCGCGCGGTGACCAGGGGCGCGCAATTCAGGAGCTTCTCTCCGGCCTTAGCTCGGGCGAGCAGCACCAGACCCTGCTTGGTGTCACCGGCTCCGGCAAAACCTTCACCATGGCCAAGGTCATTGAGGCAATGAACCGGCCGGCCCTCATCCTGGCGCACAACAAGACGCTGGCCGCGCAGCTCTTTCATGAGTTCAAGCAGTTCTTCCCGTCGAACGCGGTCGAGTACTTCGTCTCCTACTACGACTACTACCAGCCGGAGGCGTACATCCCCTCCGGCGACTTGTATATCGAGAAGGAAGCGACCATCAATGAGGAGCTGGACAAGCTGCGCCTCTCTGCTACCCGTTCGCTCTTTGAGCGGCGCGACGCAATCATCGTTGCCTCTGTCAGCTGCATCTACGGCCTCGGCTCGCCCGAGGCCTATTACGGCATGCTGCTGCTGCTCGAGCGCGGCCAGAAGATCAAGCGCGAGGACATTACCAAGCGGCTGGTGGAGATCCTCTACGAGCGCAACGATAACGATTTCCGCCGCGGCACCTTCCGCGTGCGCGGCGACGTGATCGAGGTCTTTCCCACCTATGACGAGATGGCCTATCGCATCGAGCTCTTCGGCGATGAGATTGAAGGCCTGTCACAGATCGATCCGCTCTTCGCCACCGTGCGGCAGAAGTATGCGCGCCTGCCCATCTACCCGAAGAGTCATTACGTGGTCCAGCCAGAACGCAAGAAGTCCGCGACAGCCTCCATCCTCACCGAGTTGGAGTGGTGGGAGAAGGAGCTGGAGGCGCAGGGGCGCCTGGTCGAGTCGCAGCGCGTCCACCAGCGCACCCGCTTCGATCTCGAAATGATCAAGTCGGTCGGCTACTGCCATGGCATTGAGAACTACTCACGCCACTTCAGCGGCCGCATGCCGGGCGAGGCGCCGCCTACGCTGCTTGACTACTTCCCACGCGACTTCCTGCT
>JBBRLT010000072.1:0-18284 GCA_038231235.1 Terriglobales bacterium | reverse complement strand
TGCGCTCCACCAAGGCGCGCACCCAGGGGGCACTCGATCAAGCTATCTCCGATCTGCTCCCATCCATCACCGCCGAAGACGCTCAGGCTTGGTTCAGGCTTCGACTCGGTACATTACATTAACATTGCTATCGCTTTAGCCCTTCGCTTCACGGCTTATTCCCCGCGTAGACTGCCACCATCTCGCTCTGCGGCAAATGGAGGTGACATACATGAAACGACTCATCATCGCGTTCGTCCTTGGTCTGGCATTGCAGGCAGGCGCGCAATCGAAGCCAGCCGCACCCCCGGCTACGCTCAAGTCCGTACTGCTGGATGAGCTGCGCAGCACCCACTCCAAAAGCGACTGGTTTGTGTGCGCGAACGTTGCCGTTGCCAACCTCACGCCGGAGCAGGCAAGTTGGAAGGATGGCAAGGGCAACCACTCCGTCGGTCAGCTTGCCTATCACCTGGTCTTCTGGAACAAGCAGGAGCTGGCCAAGCTGCGGGGCCAGCCGGCTGCAAAGTTCAGCGGCGATAACGAGGAGACGTTCGACAGCTTCGACAGTAAACGATGGAGCGACAGCACCCGCGACCTGGATCAGGTGATGACGGATCTGGAAAAGCTGGTCGAGTCCGCCGATGACAAGAAGCTGGCCGAGTGGGCGCCGCAGATTGCCAACATCAGCACGCACAACGCATACCACACCGGCCAGATCGTCTACGTACGCAAGGAGCAGGGCTCCTGGGATGCGAGCAAGGGCGTCAAGTAGACTCGCGGCTGGCTGATCTCTAGCGCAGACTCTGCTCCACCGCGCGCGCAGCACGGAAGACAGTCGTCTCCCCAAAGTGTGGACCGAGAATCTGCGCGCCAATGGGCAGCCCCTCGCTTGAGACCCCGCACGGTAACGACACGCCACAGATGCCGGCCAGGTTTGCCGTCACCGTGTAAATGTCGGCCAGGTACATCGAGACAGGATCGTCCGTCTTCTCCCCGATACGGAATGCCGGGGTAGGCGCAGTGGGCGTGACCAGTACGTCCACCTGGGTGAAGGCGCGCTGGAAGTCTTCTGCCAGCAGGCGCCGCACCTTCTGTCCCTTGCGGTAGTAGGCGTCGTAGTAGCCCGCGCTCAGCACGTAGGTGCCCAGCAGGATGCGCCGCTTCACCTCGGCACCGAAGCCGCACTCGCGTGACTGCCGGTACATGGCTCCGAGCGTATTCGCGCCCGGCGCGCGGTACCCGTAGCGCACGCCGTCAAAGCGCTCCAGGTTGGAGCTTGCCTCCGCGGTCGCCAGCACGTAGTACGTCGGGACCGCATAGCGAGTGTGCGGCAGCGAGACCGGCTGCACCATTGCGCCCTGCTGCCGCAGCGCATCCACCGCCTTCTCCACTGCTGAGCGGACTTCGGGATCAAGGCCCTCGCCAAAGTACTCCGCCGGTACGCCGACACGCAGGCCATCCACCGGCTTGCGGCTCTCGGCAACATAGTCCGGCACCGGAAGCTCGGAGGAGGTCGCGTCAAGCGGATCGTGCCCGGCGATGACCTTCAGCAGCACGGCAGCATCTTCCACCGTGTGCGCCAGTGGCCCGATGCGATCGAGCGATGAGGCAAAGGCAATTAGTCCGTAGCGGGAGACGCGTCCGTAGGTGGGCAGGACGCCTACTACGCCGCAGAACGATGCTGGCTGGCGTATGGAGCCGCCTGTATCTGTGCCCAGCGTGCCGGCTGCCATGCCCGCCGCAACCGCCGCCGCCGAGCCGCCACTCGAGCCGCCGGGCACGCGATCGAGCGCCACCGGGTTGCGCACCACGCCGTATGCAGAGTTCTCATTCGACGAGCCCATGGCAAACTCATCGCAGTTCAGCTTGCCCAGCAGCACCGCGCCCGCCGCCTTCAGCCGCCGCACCGCCGTGGCGGTGTAAGGGGGGATGTAGCCCTCCAGAATGCGCGAGCCGGCAGTGGCCGTCATGCTTTCGACCGCGATGACATCCTTAATGCCCAGCGGGACGCCTGCCAGCGGCCCCAGTGGGTCGCCACGCTTCGCCGCTGCATCCACCGCCTCGGCCTCGGCCTGCGCGCTCTCTGTGGCGACAGAGAGATACGCATTGATCTCTGGATTGCGCGCTGCAATGCGTTCCAGATAGCCGCTGGTCAGCTCGGCAGCCTTGGTGGTGCCGGAGACGACCTCGTCGCGCAACTGCGCGAGCGGCCTGGCCGATAGGTCTGCGGTGGCATTCGTCATGGGCGCGCTCACCGTTCCATCACCCGCGGCAGCTTGAAGAACACTCCATCCGTCTCTGGAGCAGAACGCAACACGGCGGCTCGATCCAGGCTCGGGACCAGCACATCCTGCCGCAGTGGGGTATCCGCCGTGCTGCCGGCGGAAAGTCCCGCAACCAGCTCCGACACCTGCGCCATCGGCTCGACCGAAGCAGTGTCCAGCTCATCCAGCTCAGCGATATAGCCGAGGATGGCATTCAGATCGCGCAGCATGGAGGGCAGCTCCGCCGGAGTCAGGTCCAGGTTGGCCAGTGCTGCGACCTGCCGCACGCTCTCCTCCGTGACCGTCTGCGGAGCAGTGGCTACATGGGCGGTGGCTTCATGAGCAGCAGCGTGGATGGGGTCGAGTGGTGTCATTGGGCACATGCAGCATGAGGCCCCTTGAAAAGGGCCTCATGGTCTGAGTATAGCGTTTCCTGTCTGGCGTACTTGGGGGCTGAATTAGAGCAGGCTGGAGGGCTGCGGGGGTCGCGCCTTGGCCCGGATCACGCAGGCCTCAGCCGTGCGCAGCATCAGGGCCAGATCACTGGTCCAGGTGGCACGCTCCGCGTATTCATTGTCCAGTTGAGTCTTGTAAGGGGTGAGCTTGTAGCGGCAGAAGGCCACCAGCTGCTCTTCGGGAATCTGCCGCAGCATCTCTTCTTCGCAGCGGAACACCAGAGTGGCGGCGCCGGTAATGCCGGGACGGAAGGGCATAAGCTGCACGTGGCGATGTTGATGATCGGGCAACTTGGGGCGGGGGCCCACCAGGCTCATATCACCCGCCAGCACGTTCACCAACTGCGGCAGCTCATCGAGCTTGTAACGGCGCAATATCCGGCCCAGCCGGGTAATACGGCGATCTCCATGCTTGGTTACGGAGAGGCCTTTTTGCTGCGGACCGGCTTCCATGGTGCGGAACTTGTAAATGGTGAACAGCTGTCCCAGGCGTCCGACACGCTGCTGGCGGAAGATGACTGGCCCTGGCGAGCTGGCCCAGATGGCAAAGCCAAGCAGGCAGAGCACCGGAGCGAAGAGCGCGATACCCAGGAACGAGAGCAGAAGATCCAGTACACGACGCATTTGCGACAGCGTCCAGCCGCTGCCGACGACGTAAGCCGAACTCTCGAACTGGGGGTAAGCCACGGCGGCGATTGCGCCCGAACGGGTACGTTCCTCCCGAATGACCGCCGCTCCTTTGTGCGAGTAGTCATTCCACAGATGTTGAATGGGGAGGGTGCGTAAGGTTTCGAATGAACTCATTCAGTGTCCTTGGATTCTCCAAGTGCCTGCCTCTGGTGTGCCTCGCGAAGCCCTAACACTCCGCAACGGCGCGTTGAAAGTCGTCTGCATTCTGTTTCGAAAGCAGCGAGGAATGAGCACTGTAGTACCCATATTTCGAAACTCTTCCAATGATTGTAGACTGCCTGTGAAGCTAGCCGACAATAACCTGATTCGGGTACTTCTCTCTGCAACACTCATTTAACGGGTAGAGTCGCGAGTCCAAGAAAAACTTTCGCCAAATCTGCTCACAGAACCTGTATCGGCAACTGTGCCAATTTCTTTCCCGAATCGGCCCTCGTTTTTATTCCCCTGCGTTCCGGAAGTGCGCGCGCGGTAACTCCCTGATTACGTTCAATCTCATTCCACTTTGGCGTCCACTGGTTAACGCTCTGGATACGTCATAGGTAGGAGGCTAGTCCCGCCCCGGGGGGTTGGATAAAGACGCTAGGATGCCTCGATTGCTTCGATCAGAAAGGGCAGGCGCCGGGCCTGCGCGTGATCCTCGCAGCCAGTGATGAAGTGGCTGCCTCCCGTCTCCTTCCAATTCGGCCAGTCGGCTACTAGCCATTCCGCCAGGCGCGATGCCTCACCGAAGCTCATGTGCACATAACCGTTAGCGCGTCCGTCCCGTTCCATTGCATCTGTTACATGGCTGGGAAATGGTCCGATATAGAGCAGAGGAGAGCCGATAGCAAGGATGTTGTAGAGCTTGGAAGGATGGATGAGCCCCACCATGTGTGGCCCCAACACCACTGTCTGCAGATCCGCGGAAGAAAGCGACCCGGAGAGTGCCTGCAGCGGTTGGTAGGGCAAGAAGCGCACATTTTGGAGTGCATGCTCCCGGGCAAGCTGCTCCAGACGGCCAAACTCGCTGCCGCCGCCCGCGAATACGAAGCAGAATCGTGAATCGTCGCGCAGCTGCACTGCTGTCTCGAGCAGCACGTCCAGCGGATGTACCGGACTGTGGTTGCCGGAGTACATCACAACGTATTTGCCAACCAGTCCGTGGCGCTGCCGGAAGCGGGCACGGCCCTCCGCATCCCAGTAGGCATGGCCGTCCAAGGACCAGGGCGGTATCACGCACACCCGGTCTGCTGGGATACCCTTCGCCAGCACGCGATCACGCATGTATCGGTCCAACACCACCACGCGCGCTGCGGAGAGCAGCGTATAGCGCGAGATGCGCTCCAGCAGCCACGCAATGACGCCGGGGCGCAGCCATCCTGCAGCCAGCGCCTCATCCGGGTTGAGGTCCATTACCCAGTAGACAAATCTGCCGCCTCGCAGACGGCAACGCAGAGCGGCGAGCGCAGCCACCAGCGGCGGAGAGGTGAGCGCAACCGTAACGTCCACCTGCGGCATGGTGAGCGCGTGCCAACCGGCCAACAGCAGGAAGCTGGCAAAATCCAGCATCCGCCGCCACTTTGCGCCTTTGCCCAACCGGGTGCCGCCCACCCGGCGAATCTCCAGGTTGCCGTACTGCTCGCGTGCCGGGAAGACACGGGATGGGTCGTCATATCCTCGCCTGCTGCTAAGTACATGCACGTCATTGCCGCGCGCGGCGAGCGCCTCGCCCAGACTGGTGAGGTATTGCGCGGTTGCGACCACGTCCGGATAGAAGGTTTGATTCAGTAGCAAAATTCGCATGCGGGAGTGGAGGCAGGCCGATTCAGTTCCGAGAATTCCTAATGCGAAAGCTCCTGATAGACGCGCAGCGTGGCATTGGCCGCTGTCTCCCAAGTGTATCGCCTCGCCCACGCTTCTCCCGCCCCCACTCTGGAGCGTCGCAGTCCATCGTCTTCGAGCAAGTTTTTGAGCTCGGACTCCAGGCTGCCCGCACTTTGCGGATCAAAGTAGAAGGCCGCGTCGCCACACACCTCCGGCAGCGACGATGTTCCGCTCACCAGCACCGGGCATCCCGCGCTCATCGCCTCCAGGGGGGGCAGACCGAAGCCTTCATACAAGCTGGGATAGACAAATAGCTCCGCATCGCGATAGAGCAACGCCAATTCGCCATCCGTGACCCGCGGCATCAACTCGACTTGTCTTTCGAGTCCGTGCTGCATGATGCTGCTGCGTTCATCGGGCTGCCAGGGGCCTCCTCCGGCTACAATGAGTCGCAGGTCGCGCGAGCCCAGGGCTGCATAGGCTTGAAGCAGCGCAGAAAAATTCTTATAGGCAGTGCGGGAACCGACATACAGTAAGTACGGCCTGTGGATGGGTGGTCGCGCTTCAGTATCTGCCTCCATGGGCGTGATGCCGTGATGGATCACGCGCGTGCGGGACTTGGCGACGCCGTACAGCTCCAGCAGGTCCTGCCGCGCGGCCTCGGACACGCAGATGATCACATCCGCATGCTGGTAAAGAAGCTCCTTCCGCGCGCGAATCGCCGCCGCGTTGCGGAACAGAGCCGGGAAGCGCTCCTGGGTCGAATCGTGGTGAGTGGCGACCAGACCGCGGCATCGGATTCCCTTCTCCCATCGATGGTAGGTCGGGTGATAGATGTCATAGGTACCTCGTAATGGCCCTATCGCCGATGTGAGAAGCGCGTTAAGCGCATAGCGCGCATAGCCCGGCTTGAGCTGGCTACGCCAACTCGTTACCCGGACACCATCGCCACGCAGCTGCTGAAACGGAAGCTGCGAACTGTTGCCGCCCAGCAGCAGATCGATCACGACCTGCGGACGGCCGCCGAGGTGTCGCACCAGCTCATAGTGATAGCGAGACACCCCCCCGGCATCCTGCAACGAGGTCACCTGATGATCAATGGCGATTCGCATGGGCGTCCCCGGGGTGCGTCTCTGTCGCTGTGACGGAACCGGCGGCTCGGTCTGGAGGATAGATCTTCGGGCGTGTGCGCCACGGCTGCAGCCGCCCCCAGAGCGCCACTAGGGTCATCTTCGAGAAATCCGGTGATGCGTAGCGGCGCTGCCGCAGAACACGCACCGCAAGCCGCAGCAGGTGCAGCACGCGTTCCGCGGGACTGCAATAGAGATCAAGGAAATCTCCCTCCGCCGCAAGGTAGATCGCATAGCGTGCCGGCGTCATGCGGCCGTCGTAGTCCAGCATGGCGATCTCATGCTGCAGTGTGAGGTCGGTCGCAATCCGCACCTGGTAGCCCTCGGCATGCAGCCGATGGAAGACGTAGATGTCAGAGTAGTCGAGCCAGAAGCGCGGGCTATATCCGCCGATAGCAGCCAGCGATGCTACCCGCATCAGGGTGCCGCTGTTGGCGGCAAACATAGACCGCTCCTCTTTGTAGGACTGCGCCGGCCGCGGCAAAGGCGTATGTCCGCCGAAACGCCACAGCCGCGGTGAGACCATGCGATCGCCCGCAAAGAGAAACGGCACGATAGCCGCGATACGCTGGTCTGTTTCCTGTTCCGCATAGCGCGCCATGCCGTGCAGGAACTCTGCCGTCACGCTGGTGTCGTGGTCCAGCAGCAGCAGCCATTCATGGCCGTGCTTGCGCGCCATTTCCATCGCACCGTTGTAGGCGCCCGCTACGCCTTCGTTGCGCTGGGCATGATGATAGGTGAAAGCGAAGGGCAGGCTGCGTTCTGCCAGCGCTTCGGGGCTGTTATCCAACACCAGCACTTCGAAGGCCTGCAATACGCTGTCCTCTTGCGCTACCGCCTGCACCAGCCCTTGCATTGTCCGCGACGCGTCAATCCCAGTCTGATAAAGCACGATGACCATCAGCGTTCGTGGGCGCGATGCGACGAATTGCGTGCTCATGGTTCACTGGCGACCACTGCATCGGCAGTGGAGGCTGTTGATGCAGCGCACCGCATGTCACTGCGCCATCGCGCAATGCGCGCCTCCCTGCGCGTGGTCAAACGGCGCCACAGAGCACTGCGGGTGTCGGCGCGGATGCCGCGGGTCTCACCACGGCGTATCTGATTCAGCCAGCGCACACCCAGTTGGGCGGTGTAGGCGAGCGCGGCGATGCGCGGCTCATAGAGGTCGATATAGGCGGCTTCAGCCTCCAGGAAGTTGCGGTAGCGCTCCTGCGAGACGCGCTTGCCGTAGTCCAGCAGCGAGAAGTGGTGCTCCAGCGTCAGTCCGCCCAATACATGCATCCGCCATCCGTGCACGTACAACCGGTGATGCAGCCAGCTGTCGAAGTGATCGAGCCAGAAGCATGGGTCGAAGCCGCCGAGGGAGTGCATCGCTTGCACGCGCAGCAGGGCGGCAGAGTTGAAGGCCCGCGCCTCCCTGGCCGGCGTGCCCGCGAAGCCGGCAGGGAGCGGTGTGGCCCGCCCGATACCGACATAGGCTGGCGAGAGCAGCCGCGCGCCTTCGGCCAGCTGCGGCACAATCACGCCGATACGCTCATCGCTCTGCGCTGCGGCGAGGCCGGGTCGAAGTGCGGCAAAAAAGTCTTCCGGCAACGCAGTGTCCTGATCGAGCGTCAACAGCCAGCCGCAGCCCTCTGCGGCCGCGCCAGCCAGCGCTGCTTCAACAGCGCCCAGCATGCCACGGTTCGTCTCGGCGGCCTGATAGCGAAAACCCGCCGGCGGCGCGGCCGCGGTGCGCTCTGCGGCGGGCGTGTTGTCGTAGAGCAGCACCGTGCACGGCGGAGCATCCTGCGCTTCCAGAGCGCGCGCCAGTGTATGCACGGTGATGGAGGCGGAGGGGGACTGACGGTAGAGCACCACCACGGCGAAGATGCGCGGCCGCAGGGGCGGGTGTGCCGTGTGCGCAGAAGTCTCGCCGTCCACTGGAAGCCTAGGCCCGCAGCCGCAGCGACCGCTTCAACGCGGCGAAGCGCGGACTCAGGCGAGGATCGGTATCCACGTAGTCATAGAGCCACAGAACGACGCACAAGCAGCAGCCCACAATCAGCCCCAACACGATACCGATCAGCAGGAATAGCTTGGGCCTTGGCCAGGAAGGCAGCTTGGAAATCTGCGGCGGATCCACTAACTGCACCGTGGGCGATGCCTTCGCCTCATCGATGCGCGCTGCTTCCAGTTGCCGGGCCAGCAACTCGAACAGCGTCTCGTGATACTTCACATCGCGTTCTCTACGCACATAGGCCAGCCCCGCGGTGGGGAACTGTGCCTGTGACAATGTGCTGCCCCCTGAGCCTTTCTGGAGCGCGTTCAGTTGCGTCCGCAGTCCCGCCAGTTCGGAGCGTACCCGGATTACATCCGCGTTCTGCTCCGTCGAAGACGACAACAGCGCGGCCAGTTGCACCTCATGGCTGGTGATATTGGCCTGGATTTCGGCTTCCGCGCGCAGAATATTCGAGGCCTGCCCGCTCAACTGCAGGACGCCGGTGGACTGCTGCGTCTGCTTGAGCGCTACCTCGGCATCGGCCAGCTGGTCCTTCTCATCGGCGAGCTGCTGTTGAAAGAACAGGCGCCGCTGGCTGGCGGAGCCGATGGCCAGCCGGTTGTTCTGCTGGAAGAGCTCTTCGGCGTATCCAGAAGCCAGCGTTGCTGCCCGCTTGGGGTCCTTGTCTTCAACGATGATCTGAATCAGTCCGTCTTTGCCGGCGGTGAACTTGGAACGCTTGTGCAGCATGCCCGCCGCACCGTCGCGATCATGAATGCCATATCCATCCATCAGGCGGAACCGGTCGACCATGTCCTGCGCCACGATATTGGTCTGGAGGATGCTCATGTACAGGTCCGCCTGGCTCTTGCCGCCGAGGCTTCCCCCTGCCAGCGCTGACAGAGCGCCCAACTGGTTCAGCAGTGAGGAGCTGGACTGCTCCTGCTGGGGCGGCAAAATCGTTGCGATGGACTTGTAGAGCCGCGGCTGCAGCAGCGTAATGACAATGGCTGCCACTGCAAAAATGGCCGCGCAACCCAGGATCAGCCACTTGCGCCGGGCGAAGATCAGCAGCACATCCAGCAGATCCATACTTCGTTCGCCCGACTGGCGGGTCTCGGTCTGGTGGCCTTCCATGACGCCTCTCAACGTGTGATTACCGCCAGCGATCCCGCGCCCAGCGCCAGCGAGGAGAAGAGCTGGGTGTAGGCCAGGGCGTTGCGGAAGCCGGAGCCGCGGTAGACCTTCTCCGGCATCACGATGGTATCGCCAGGATGCACGCGAGACTGATCGAATTCATTGCCCCAGAAAGTCTTGGCCGACTCGCGGCTCAGGACGGAGCCGTCGGCCCGCACGATGAAGGCGTGACTCGGATCCGCCTGGCGGTCGGCGCCACCCGCCTGCTTGAGATAGCCAAAGACGCGCAGGTGCGGGTCGAAGACAAACGAGCTCTGTTCATAGACCGCGCCCATGACATTGACGCTCGAAGGCCGGGCCGGAATGATGAAACGGTCGCCGTCCTCCAGGGGCACATCGGGCAATTTGCCGGGGTCGTTTGCGTCTGGATCGACGGATAGAACGACTCTGCCATTGGCGCGCAGCTGACGCAGGCGGGCAACGAGTATCTGGGACGACGTGAGGGATGTGCTGGCCGCTGCCTGGTCCTGTGGTGAGAGGGCGCTGGCCGTAGTAGCTGCGGCAGAGCGGTCGATATCCAGTTCCAGCCGGGTGACGTAGTCATCCAGCCGTTGCTGCTGGACGATGCGTGCCGACTCGCGCGTCAGCTCCGCGCCGAAGAGATATGCATTCGTCGTAAGGCCGCCAGCGCGCGCCACCAGATGACGCAGTGTCTCCCCCGGCTCTGCACTGTAAATGCCTGCGTGCTTCACCTCGCCCTCGACGCGGACCAGTTTGGTCTGCTGCAGCTGCGGCACCCGGATGTCGGCCTGCGAGAAGATGGTGATCACATCATGGGGCTGCAGCTCCAGATCCTGGCTCGCGTCATGTTCCATCACCAGTTTGCCTAGGTCGAAGGGGATGAGCCGGGTCTGCAGGGTGACGGGATCCATGCGCTCGATGACCGCATAGGACCAGTCGATCTCCGGAACCGGCAGTTTGACATTGGTGACTGCAGTAGCGCCCGCAGTATTCTCGGTGCGCGTCGTGCGCTGCTGGTCCGCCAGGGAGCCGCCGCCGATAATGTTGTTCTGCGACCCGCTGGACGCTGCATTTGGCCCCGGTTGCTGAGCTGCACCGGGACCGGGCTGCCCCGAGCCAATAGCTGGCAGGTCCGCCGCCTCGGCCTGAGCCGAATCTGCCTCTGCGGAGCCCGGGTCAAGCGAGGAGAAGGGCACATCTGTAGCAAGGGTGCCCTGCGCCACCGTCTGATCGGCCTTCTGGTCCGCCGGCGGGTCGGGTAGTCCCAGCTGTTTCCTCTGCGACTGTCGCTGCAACGATTGCTGATACTGCAGTTGCCGCGTCGCCTGGGTGTTGCGGTAGGTCTGGAAGCGTTGCGTGTAGTCCGGCTCAAAGACGGGCGAGGGCAGGCCCAGCCGGTTGCGCCGCTGCCAGTAGTCGCGCGTCACCAGTGAAGCGCTATCGGGCAGCAACTCGCTCAGCTTCATGCCCGGGTGCCAGCCAAAGCGTCCTGGGTCCGCCAGGTTGCCGCGCACCGTGACTGTCCGGTCGTACTGCGGGGAGATCGGCAGCACACGCAGGATGTCCCCGTCCTGCAGAACGGTCGACTTGCCGGCGGCATCCAGGGCGACGTTCACGGTGCGCTGGTGCTGATCGGGATCGATGCGCTCCAACGCTGCATGCGTCAGTGAGGCCAGCGTGGAGAGACCACCTGCCTCTTCCAGCAGATCGCTCAGCGTGGTGGGCTTGGCGGCGGGGCCGTCGCCTTGCTTCAGTTCATAGACTGCCGGCGACCGCACGCTGCCGAAGACTGCCACCTGCGGACCGGCCGCAGGGATGTAAATCACATCTCCGGGCAGCAGCGGCACATCGTGCGACTTGTCGCCATTCACCAGCAGGTCGTACATGTCGAAGTCGGCAACCGTGGCTCCATCTCGGCGCAATTGAATGTGGCGCATGGAACCCTGCGGAGCAGGGCCTCCGGTAGAGAACAACGCGCTGATGAGCGTACTCAGCGAGCTGACGACATAGCTGCCGGGATGGCGCGCCTGGCCCGTGACGAATATCCGGATAGGGTGGAGCTGCCCCAGGTTGACGGAGAGGTCGAAGTTCTTGAAGATGCGCGCCACGTTCGCACGCACCTGATCTGCAAGCTTGTCGTAGGAGACACCGCCGACATGAATCGCGCCCACCTGCGGCAGGTAGACCATACCGTTCCGGTCCACCTTCACTTCGGCGTTGAAGTTGATCTGCCCCCACACACGGATCAGGAGTACATCTCCTGCACCAACTATGTAATTCGAGGTGACGGGAACCTGGTCCACCGGGGAAAAGGTACTCGGGCTTTGTAGGAAAAGCTTCGCCCCGAAGATGGGCAGCATACGCCCAACAGAGGCGGAGACGAGCCGCTGGAACTCGGTCGGCTGGTCCGGGGTCAGAAAGCGGGGGGTGTTGGTCGCCCCTTGACCCGGCGTCTCATTGGCGGCCCCTGGCCGTCCGCCGTTCGGAGTCAGGTTGTCGGTGTAGGTCGGCACCTGCTGCAACTCGGACGACGGCTGCTGCACGCCGTAGCCGCGACTTCCGTCATAACCACCGGTGTCGTTTCCGTAGGGCGAGTTGGCCTGGCCGTCCGGTTCCCCGGAACTGAGGCCCGAGCCAAAGCCAGGCTGCGACTGTTGCTGGCCAGCCGCGCCGCAATTGGACACAGTGGGGTCGCAGTTGCTCTGGCTGAGCGCCTGCTGCGGCATGAGGACCGTGAATGCACCCAGTGAGCTCGCCACAAGAAACGCTAAGCATCGACTCATATCTCATTTTGCAGCTTCCAGCAGTCTCCGGAGGTGGAAAGGCTCCCCACGGTGACCGGCGCTGCACCACTCTCACTCCTTGGAACAGTGCCTCGAGGTAACCCAGCGTCAAAACCGCCGTTTCGGGCTGTCCCAGTGTAGAGCCTCCCGCCGGGTTGCGCGAGATGCAAGGGGGATTCCCCAAGGTGGCGCTGAATCGCTGCTCTTCGATGTTCCTCTCGGACCATCTATTGTTGCGGAGAGGTGCTCCACGCCATACCGCCCTGGACTCGCACCGGCACTGGCGATCGAGGCCGGGGCGCAGAGGAGGGCACGCCGACCAGTTGCCGTCGCGATGCAGTCATGAGCAGGATCACCAGGAGGGAGAAGCTGCTGCCGAAGCTGAATAGATACCGCGTGGAGATGTTGTTGAAGAAATAGATGATCATCAGGCTGTTGAGCATGGTGTAGTAACGTGTCCAGGGCGTGTTTTCATTGAGCCTGGAGGCGCGCCACAGCAGCGCGAAGACCCTGACCATGCTGCTGAAAATGAGCGCACCGGCGATCAGTCCGCTCTCGAACAACAGTTGGACATATCCGTTGTCGATGGTGCCTACCAGGCGGTCGCCAGCGCGATATCCGAAGCCGAAGAACCAGCGGCCATGCTGCCCCAGCAGGACAAAAGCAAGGTGCCAGAAGCCGGTCCGGCCCGATAGACCTGACTTCAGCCCGCGCTGGGAACTATTGAGCGCCAGCTGCATGCTGACGGCGTCGACAATGTTGCCGAAGCGGCCATGCTGCGCAAGGAATATGACCAGCAAAGGCACAGCCAGCAATGCGACCAGCAGATGCCAGTGCCGCAGCCGGATCTGCTTGATCCACGGCCCGCTCAGCGCGCGGCGTGCAGCGAATACGAAGGCTGCTATCAATACCGCACCCAGTGTTCCTCGCGAGCCAGAGTAGTAGATGAAGACCACATCCAGCGCGGCCAGGCTGCCGGCAGCCCATCGCCGCCAGCGGACTTTGTACTCCAGTGCACGCCAGATGATCACGGGCAGAAACCCCCCCAGGACGAAAGCGACCAGGTTGGGATGCACCTCAATGCCGCCGCTGAATCGGGTGGTGCTGCTTTGCAGACTCCTGCCTCCGGTGAGCAGAACGGCACCGACCGTGAGGATGCCCGCCTGCGAAAACGCTCGCATCACATTGGGTATTCCAATCTCCTGAACCACCAGGCGCGAGGCCAGCACTACCGCGGTGAAGACCAGGCCGTACAGGGTGGAATACTGGTCTCCCGAGATGTACGAGATGGCCTCGCTGAACAGCACCGCAGCAAGCAGAAGAGCGCCACCGCCGACCAGTCCTTGCACCCTGTCCTTGCGATTGCGGCCAGTGAGGACAGCCAGGGCGGCCAGGAAGAGAAGGCCGAGGTGCAGGTACTGTCCTATCGCGCTATGCAGCTGGTATTGCAGGAATGCGACAGAGAAGCTGGCAAACAGCAGCATGCGCACTACCCAGACCAGGGTGATGGGCCCGCGAGCCGCCGGCGCAAAACTGCGTGGGCGCACATCACTGCGTACCGTCGGGCCACGCAAGTCCGAGCCCGGCACGTCCGGACGAGGCTCGTCAGCGAGCGACACGGGCGCCCACTTGTCTGAGCAGCATCACTTTTGGCAGCAGTATCACTTGTCTAAGCAGCATCAGGGACTGTTTCGGCATCGTTCGCGTTGGAATCGTGGCCTCATCTTACGCTGGCGCAGAGGAGGCGCTGGGGTTGCAGGCCTACTCAACCACCAGCTTCAGGCTAACGGTGCGTACCAGGCCGGGCGCGGATGCGCCCACGGTCACGGTGTAGGTACCCTGCGAGGACCCGATGGCCCCTGGCTGAACCGACGAACCGCCATGGATGGCCAGCCCGCAACCCATGGTGGCCAGGCACAGCGCTGCCAGTGCGAGCATGGCGCAATGTTGCCGCAGTCGTCCACTCCAGCAGCGACCACTGCACAGTAGAGGCAGGAACGCTGCCATGGCCACCGCCGGCCAGGCCCGAGTCCCCCAGGGTTGAAAGACTGGGCGGCTCGCAGTCTGGGCGGCGGTGGCGATGGTGAGAATGATCGAGGCGGTTGCACCAGTGCCGGTCATGGTCACTGTGCCCGGATTCGCGGCACAGGCGCTGCCCGTGGGAGCCCCGCTGCAAGTGAGCGTGATCTGTCCCACGGAGGCACCCACGGGGGTCAGCAGGAGCTGATACTGCGCTGTCGCTCCGCCGACCACGGTGCTGCTGCTGGCGCCCTGCACTTGGAGTTGGAAATCTGCTGCCGTGCCGGTCAGCGGGATCATGACCGGAGAGGCGAGCGTCGCAGCAGAGACCAGCACGGTGCCGGTGAGCACGCCTGGTGTCTGCGGCACGAAGACCACCTGAACAGAACAGCTGGCTCCAGGACTCAACGGGCTGGTGCAGGCGTTGGCAACAATGTTGAAGCCCTGGCTGGCAGCGACGGAGATGGCACTCAGCACCGTCGCGCCGCTGTTGATGAGGGTGAGGGTCTGCGCGGAGGATATCGCGGCCACACCCTCTACGCCGAAATCGATCTTCAGCGGTGCAACGGTCGCAATACCCACGCCACCTCCGGAGCCAGGCGGAGCCAGGGGTGGCGGCACGCCACTGCCGCTGAGAGCGACTGTCTGCTGCTGCAACAAATCCTGAATCACGAGTTGGCCGCTCTCTGCGCCGAGCGTCTGCGGCGTATACGCCACCAGCAGTGCACAGCTGGAGTGCCCAGGGAGCGATGCGCCGCATTGATTCACCACCGCGAAGTCGCCTGTCACATGAACTACTATGCCGTTCAACGCGCTGTCGCCGGTATTCGTCAGCACCACCTGCTGCTGTGCGCTGGCGGTGCCCAGCTGCTGCGGAGCAAAGTTGAGGGCGTTGACGCTCAAGGTGTCTGCCGCCCCGCTCTGCCCCGTTCCACTCAGTAGCGCTCTCTGCGTGCCAGCATCATCGGTGGCGACCAGGCTGCCCGAAGCTGCGCCCGAGGCAAGCGGTTCAAAGACGACGCCCAGGGTGCAGCTGGTATTGGGCGCCAGTCTTGCGCCGCAGGTGTTGGCGGTGATGCGGAAGGGGCCGCTGATGGTCGCTGGCTGCAGTCCCATCGCGGCGGTGCCCGTGTTCGCCAGGGTCAGATCGTTGACCGCGCTGGTCTGGCCCAGAAGCACTGTATTGAACTTCAGGCCAACCGGAGTGAGCACAGCAACGCTACCCTGCAGGCCACTGCCACTGAGCGTTGCTGTCAATGGCCCGGCCGGTGTGTTGGTGGGGACTGTTAGTGTTGCGCTGCGCGGTCCAGTCGCTGTGGGGGCAAAGGCCACGGTAAGCGTGCAGAACGCGCCTGTCCCCAGCGTAGATCCGCAACCGTTGTTGACGGTGAAGTCGGCCGTGCTCACCACCGGCGAGCCCAGCGTGACCGCACCCTGGCCGGTGTTCTGGATGGTCAGCCTCTGCGTCGCGCTGACGCTGCCTACCGGCTGCGCAACGAAGCTGAGCGACCCAGGCGTGATGCTGGCTGCGCGTGCCGCCTGCTGTTGCAGGACCGTGCTGGCCAGCTCGGTCTGCCAGACGCCGCGGCCCCAGGTCCCTATGCGGAGCCAGTTGGCTCCGCCGGAGGTTGATGTTGCCAGCGAGGTTACCTTCACCGCGGGCAGTCCGGCCCCGTAAAGGCCCCAGCAACCCTGTGTGGGATCGCCACATAGTGTAATCGTTGTCGTTACATAAACGCCAAGGTCGGTAGCCACATAAACGATGGCCGGGCTCTGCGGATCGACCAGTACCGCATTCACCGGGGCGATGGGCAGGTTGCTGGTGATATTGGTCCAGTGCTGGCCGGCATCCGTGGTGCGGTAGACCGGCGAGACATTTGCATTCACCGCGAAACCGCTTCCGCCGTAGGCGCTCAGCCCCAGGTACACCGTCGATCCAGTCGCATCGATCGGGTCGACGGCAATGGAGGAGATGGCGATGCCGCCAGGGTTGAAGGTGGGTGCGCCGGCGGTTCCGTTGGTCAGGGGGCTACTGGTCAGGTCGCGCCACAGGGTCGAGGCGGCGGTGGAGGAGGGGGTCACCAGTGCACTGTAGATATGGCCGGCTGCCACCCGCGCACCATCCGGGAGACCTGCCAGGCCGGCATAGAGACGCTCCGAGCCAACCGACGATCCGCTGAGCGTGCCGGTGGCCGCGAGCGAGCGCAGTTGCGTATTGCCGCTCTGGCAGAAGCCTGCGGGCTGGTTGTCCAGCATGGTGCTCAACGCATTCGAGGGTGCCCAGCCGATGCCATTCGCCAAACCGCGCCACACCCGGCAGGTGCCCACGATCATGCGGCGGGGGTCTTGCGGATCCAGCATCCACACTGCGGGACGTGGCAACTGTGCGCCGTCGCCGGACACCTGCTGGTTCCCGATGACGGGCTGGGAGCCGAAGCCGCCGGGCCCGCACCCTGCTCCCTGGCTGCACGCGCTGATCGAGACTCCTGCGCCGGAGGTGGCAAACCACGTCCCCGCGCTGGCGCCGGTGCCGATCGCGGTCTGGGCGCCTTCAGTGGTGAGCAGCGATTGCCACGTGCCGTTGCTGCCCCCCGCCGTGCCCTGCTCCCCCACCCCGGCCAGCAGAACGCTGGCATCCGCCGGGTCCTGCGCCAGCGATGTAATCTCCACCGCCGAGGCCAGCGACGTATTGAGGTTATTGAAGTGCGCGGCATCGTCCGGCGAGCAGGCCGGCTGCTGCTGATTGACTGCGTCCAGCGAGCGCCACAGTCCGCGGTCAGTGGCAAAGTAGAGGATCGACGAGCCTGGCAACCAGGCCATCTGATGCTGGGCGGAACCTACATGCGCCGCGGCACAGCGAAGCACGTTGGTCGTGTTGCGCCAGACGCATCCCGCCGCCAGGCTGCAGCGGAACAGGTCCTGGGTGCCGGCCAGCAGCACTGTATCGGTGCCGAGCCCAGTCGCCTGCAGCGACAAGGCATGGCTGGCCCCGTCAATGACTCCAGGGCTGGTCTCAAAGTCAGCATTGGCGATGCGGCGGGAAAAGGTGGGCAAGGGCGAGGCACATGCGCCGCTCGAAGCCGCGCATAGATCCCGCCATAGGCCGCCGTCGCCATTGCTCTGGCTGGTGAACATGGCGAAGGTATCGCCGGTGCCGGGCTGTACTGCCAAGGCTGCCTGGTAGATGGGGCAGTTGGGTGAGCCGCCCCCTCCCTGCACGGCAGGGCAAGCCGTGGTCGTTAAGGCGGTCCCAGGCTGGATCGCCAGCCGGGTCCAGCTCACTCCCCCGTCTGCAGACTGATAGAAGCCATGCGAGCGAAGGGCGGCGATGAAGATTCGCCGCATCGGGTTCCACACCACGGCCAGCGCCGGTGCTCCCGCTCCTACGCTGCCCGGACCCTGGATCTCTTTTCCGAAGCCGTCGCTGATGGTGGCGAGCTGCCAGGTCTGCCCTGCATCCTGGGAGTAGTAGAGGCCCATCGCGCTGGAGCCCGAATAGCCCGCATTCACCGCGGCGGCCCCACCGGCAGAGGCGACGGCGGCCACCACCAAGTCGCGCGAGGTGGTACTCCAGGCGAAGCCGGTGAAGGCCTCCCCGAAGAAGCTGTTCTGCGCCTGGCCCGTGAACGGGTCGCGGGAGGCTGCGATGTCGGTCCAGGACCGGCCGCCATCCGCAGAGCGCAGAATGCCAGTGCCGTAGATCGAGTCTGGCCGGTTCGTTGGGTCGCCTGTCCCCGCCAGGATTACGCCAGTTCCCCCTGGCTGCACCGATACGGCGCCCACAGAGACCACTGAGACGGTCTCGCCGAAGGCGTGCAGCGCCGGAACCTGATCGGTCAAGGGCGTGAAGGTGACGGACCCCGCTGCGCCGGCGGCATTGGTCGACTTCCACACTCCGCCGGTAGTGCCCAGGTAGACGGTGTTGCCGCTTATGTCTGCTGGATCGATGGCGACGCTCAGGATGCGGCCTCCCGCGGCTCCGGTTGCGGCAGTGCTGTAAGTCTGTGGTGCGAGCGGCG
>JBBRLT010000071.1:0-18602 GCA_038231235.1 Terriglobales bacterium | reverse complement strand
TGGGGAACTGGCCGGTGAGCTTGCGCGAGGTGAGCACGCGCTTACCGATGCGGAAGAAGAGCTGGTTCTCATCATCGGCGAACTCCACCTGCTCCGCGTCCGTGTTCGAAAGCAAAGATTGCAGCTCGGACAGAGCCTTGCGCGGGATCAGCGTCTTCTTCTCGCCGCCCGGGATGGCGCCGAGTGACTCGCCCTGCTTCTCCACATGCGCGAGGCGGTGGCCGTCCGTGGCGACCATGGCCAGCGACTCCGGCTTGAGGATGAGCAGTGCGCCGTTCAGGGTGTAGCGCGACTCTTCGTTGGAGATGGCGAAGATGGTCTTCGAAATCATGCCGCGCAGCGAGGCCAGGGGCAGCGAAATGACCGAGACCTGTGGGAACTCCGGCACCTGGGGGAAGTTCGCGCGCGCCATGCCGACCATCTTGGTGTTGGAGCGGCCGGAGCGGATCTGCACCCAGTGGTTGTCCTGCAGCTTGATCGAGATGTCGCCTTCCGGCAGCAGTTTGATGTAGTCGTAGAGCTTGCGCGCGGGGATGGTGCAGGAGCCGGACTTCTTGACCTTGGCGCTGCAGGAGGTCTTGATCGACTGGTCGAGATCGGTGGCGGTGATGGTGAGCCGGCCCTCGGTGTCATCGGCCTCAAGCAGGAAGTTCGAGAGGATGGGGATGGTGGTCTTGCGCTCAACGACGGACTGGGTCGCGGTGAGTTCGCGGAGCAACTCCTGCTTGCTGACGGAGATCTCCATGGCGAACCCCTGAACGGTGTGCTTATCTGCTTCGAGTCCTACGCCGGGCATGTGCGGTTCCCCTGGGTGGCGATGCGGTGCGGTCATGCGATGGTGCCGTGGAGTGGATTGCCACACTCTACACCAGGCGGGCGAGTGGAGGCACGGGAATCTGGCTGCCCCATTCTAGCGTTGAGTGTGGCGTGGAAAGCGCGTCGTTTGCGGGGAAAACCGGACAGCGGCTGGGGTGCCGCAACGGCTGTTTCGACCGCTGGGAGGAGGCCTTTGGAACGCAGCTTTTGCCAGTGCGGAAGAGAGCCTGCGGCGGCTACGGAGAAAAGCAAATATCTAAAGGTATGTATTAACCGTAGTAGCCGTCGTTGGCTGTGGGGAAGTGGGAAGCTGCAGCAAAACCCCATAGGCGGGCGTGGGCAGCGAGGTGCCGATTTTCCAAATCCGGGACAGCAGCCTGTGCGGTCGTTGGAGAACGGGACGAGTTGGCGGAAGGGGCGTCCCGATTCTCCAATGGCGTCCACAGGCGGGACCAGCGATGCTGAGGTGGTGTAGGGTGCACGGGTGGAAAAGCAGGTCCAACTGTTGGTGGATACGACTTTTGTGCTACGTACTTTTCCACTTCGAGCGGTTGCGTCACCAGCCTTACAACGATTCCACAGTGTTGGTGCGGAACGTGGGGAAAGGGGTACGGAATACAGAATTTCACTCAACGGGAATGAGGTCCGCAGGCCGCAGCTTTTTTCTACGGCCGAGGGTGAAAACGCCGATGCCGGCGAGGACGATGACCGCGCTGGAGACCAGGACTTTGGTCACGGCAAGAGGTTTGTTAGGCTCCTCGGCTGCCGGGATGACGGAGAGCACGATGGTGAGCGCGGTGCTGAGAAAGCCGATGGAGGCGATAGCGACTGCGATGGTTGGGCCGCCAGGTAGTGGGAATGTTTGTGATGAAATGGGCCGGAGGGCGAAGCGTATGAGCGCCGCGAAGATGAACAGGAAGGGAAGGAACGTAGTGACGACCGACATGCTGACCAGCACGCCATAGGCGCCGCGCACGCTGGTACCGGCCTGCCCAAGGATGGCGACGCCGATGCCGGCCAGGCCATAGACAATGAGCGCGATCCACGGCGTGCGAAAGCGGGGATGGATGCTCCCAAAGGCTGAGGGGAGATAGCGGTCGATGCCGGCGACAAAGGGCAGCCGCGAGGTGGACGAGAGGTATGCAGCAGCGCCGCCCACAGCGCCGAGCGCGACCAGCGCAGCCATCAGCGGCACCAACCAGGGAATGCCGAGGTGCATGCAGAGTTGTTGCGCGCCGCGCATGAATGAGTCCACGCCGCTGATGGAGTCGCTGGGCAGCGCGATCAGCATGGCCACCGTCCCGGCGATGTATGCAAGGGTGACGATACAGCCGGCGGTGAGCAGCGCGCGCGGCACTGTGCGGCGCGGGTTCACAATCTCCTCGCCCATGGCTGAGCCAGCCTCCACCCCGGCAAAGGCGAAGAAGATGGTGGACCAGAAGATGGCATTGCGCAGCGAAAGGTGCGGCGCCAGGGCGCCTGCCGTGAAGCGCGTAGCCGATCCGTAGTGCGCAGCAGAGACGGTTGCGAGCAGCACCAACAACGCAATTGGCAGCCAGGTGCCTATGGAACAGAGATTGTTGAGCCACTTGCCCGCATCGATGCCAATCACATTCACCGCGGTGATGATGACCAGCCATGTGACGGCGAAGCCGATATACCACGCCGGGCTCGCCGCCAGCGCTGCGCCACGATGGCCGCCAGCGAAGAGAACAGAGCCCGCGCCAAAGTAGAGGATGGCGGGGAAGTAGGGCAGGTTCGACATCCAGTAAGTCCATGCGGCGAGGAAGCCGGGCAGGTCGCCGAAGGCCTCGCGTGTCCACACGTAGAGGCCGCCCTCCTGGGGAAAGCGGCGAGCCAGCACCATCACGCTATAAGCGAGTGGGATGAACAAGAAAAGCAGGCCCAGAATCCATACTGCCAGTGAACCTGGGCCCGCAGCCGCAGCGGTCGCCACCCAGCGAATGCTGAGCGTGGTGAGGACGTAGAAGAGGGTAAGGTCGCGAAAGCGTAGCGCCTGGCGCAGTGCGGGTGGCTTATCTGGAAGAGCCGAAGATGCTGGAGACGGCGTAGCGCCCTCAGCCACGGCTAGGGGTTTCCATTGCCGACTTCAAGTCCGCCAGCACGGCCATGGCGGCGTTGCGGCCATTGATGGCGATAACGCTGCCGCCGGGATGGGTGCAGGCACCGCACAGGTAGACGCCGGGCATGGGAGTGCGTGGGGTCAGCCGGTTGGACCACATATACTGCGGCAGGCACTCGCCCTGGAAGATGTGGCCGCCAGTGAGGCCGACCTTCTTCTCGATGTCTGGTGGTCCGAGAACCTGGGCGTCGATCACTGCGGTGTCGAGATTGGTGCAGTAGCGGCCGAGCGAGCGCATGGCAAGCGCGCGGACTTCGTCGCGGCGGCTGTCCCAGGTGCCCTGGGCGAAGCGATAGGGCACGTACTGCGCGAAGACGCTCATGGTGTGCTGGCCGGGTGGCACCACGGTGGCGTCATGCACGCTCTGGAAGTAGATCTCGCACCACAGATATTCAGGCAACTCGCCGCGGCGGGCGGCAGCGTAGCCGTCACGCCACTCCTGGTGGGTGAGCGGCGCATTGATCTGTCCATAGTGATGGGGTTGGTGCTGGCCGGGGCGAGCGCGGAACTCGGGCAGCTCGCGCAGCAGCACGTTCAGCTTCAGGGTGCAGCCTTCGATGGGAACGGACTGCACCCTGGCGCTCCAGACCGGGTCGGCCTGCTGGCCCAGGAGCTTCAGGGTGCGGATGGGGTCGGCATTGGAGATGACGATGGGCGCGTGGATGCGCTCGCCACCTTCGAGCCGGACACCTTCGCCAGGTAGGATGGCCGCGACGGGAACGCCGCAGGCAACCACCGCGCCAGCATCCCGCGCTGCGTCGCAAAGATAGAAGGAGACCATGCCCATGCCGCCGGCGACGTAGCCCCACATGCCGGGCATGCCGGCAAGGCGTCCGGAGGCGTGGTGGAAGCGGATGGATGCTGTTCCCGGATCGAAAGGGCTGGCGTTGGTGCCGATGACGCCTTGGCCGAGATAGGCGGATTGCAGGCGCGGGTCGCGCAGGTAGTGCTCGACCATCTCGGCCATGGACCAGTCGAGCAGCATGTGCCGCGCCTCCTGGTCGTTGCCCAGGCGCTCATCGATCTGCTCGCTGGTGGGGGCGTCGCCGATCCAAAGGTCTCTCGCATCCGCAGATGCTTCGTCGGGTTGGCCTGCGGGACGCATTGCGTCACGTAAGCGTCTCAATGTGTCGCTCATGGCGCGCCAGCCCTCGACATCGCCGAGCGCAAAGCGGCGTACCTCTGCTTCGCAGTCTTCGTCATCGTCCCAGAGCTGGATGCTGGAGCCGTCGAGGAACGGAACGAAGAGGCCGTTGACGGCGGGCGTCCAGCGGAAGCCGCGCGAGGCCAGGGCAAGCTCTTCAATCACCAGCGGGTGCAGTAGCCCGGCGAGATAGGCGCAGGGTGACATGCGCACGCCAGGGAAGGGCTCCTCGATAGTGCAGGCGCCGCCCACCCGGTCGAGTGCTTCAAGCACCAGGACCTGCTTGCCAGCGCGTGCGAGGTACGCAGCGCAGGCCAGGCCATTGTGCCCCGCGCCGATGATGATGGCATCCCAGCGCTTGGCAGCAAGTTCGCGCACGGGCGCCGGCAGGCCGAGCTCGCCGAGCCGTTGCGCGGTGGGTGATTTGGATGCTGGCACGCTGCTGATTCCTTTGAAGGTTTCGCTATGGTACGCGGATGCGCCTTAAGAATGAGTAGATTTTCCACAGCGGAATCTCAATGTCTTGGAATGACCGGATACCACGTGAAGGCAGTCCATTCAGACTCCCTGGAAGTCTTCAGTTGACCGCCGTCATATTTCGCATCGGCCCCCGGCATGATTGTCAGCGTACGCTTATCTTTTTTCGAGATGGATGGATGCGCAGTCCACTCGCCATCCTTCAGCACATATATGACGTGGCCTTTCGCAGGAATTGGTAAGCGTCTTTCCGTCGCAATCGCTTCTAGCGCAATCAATGCCACGTCGATTTCAGGTACAGCCCTGCCAGTTGCGTTCAAGTATCCGCTCGCGCCGCCACGTAACTGTCCTCGCAAGTTCAAAGCAGCCAAATCGCGAGAGATCTCCGGTCCTAGGGATGGTGACACGTTGACTGCCTGATCTCCCGAAGCAACTCGCATCACCTCATACCTGACAGCAGGAACCGGGGCTTTTGGCAGTAGTGGAGAGGCCATCCAGTACAAGAGCAATAGCGTGGCGACTGTGGTAGCGCCAATGCGCGCCCACCAGGGAAGCGGCTGAGGGAGAGGGCGGACGAAACTAGGAAAGAGCAAAGCCCCGTAGATGAGGCCGAGCAGGATTGCTGCATCTAGACCTATCACCGCGAGCGCGAAGTACCATCCTGCACCGAGAACAGCCAAGCCCGCGGCGACGGCGCACACCATCCCACCTAGCAGCCTGCTCAGCCATCGAGGCGCCGACGAGATGCTGAGCACAAGGCTGAACCCGAAGATTCCAAGGCCAAAATATAAGCAAAAATAGGCGAACAAAGGGGCGAAGCCGATGTATTGAACGAACTCTGCCCAAGACGGCGCGTGAACGCGTCCCCACCATCCAGGACCGGGCCTATCGCTGTAAGGCAGGTAGCCGATACAACTTGACGCGAGCAGTACTAGGCTGGTCCCCATTCCCACGAGTCCGCTGAATAGAAGCGCGGTTCCAACGAACGCGCTGCCCAAAGACTTCACCAGGCGGAGTTTCATTGAAGGTCTCGGATGAGGTTAGGCATGAGTGTAACTGCGCCCAAGTTCTACCAGCAAGTCTTGAGCAGTACGTTATCGCCGCTCCCAGCGTTCTTCGTGCCTATCGTCGCGGTAGATGAGCTCGGTGACGCGGCCATTCTCTTTCTGGAAGACGAGACGCGTGGGGCCGCCGCTGGGATAGAAGAAGGTGGTTGGATTTTCTGGCAGCAGCTCGTTCAGGTCATTGGTGCGGTTGCGGGCGAAAAGCTTATCGCCTTCGAGCACGATGGTGATCTCGCGCACCTCGCCGTCGTAGTAGTCGCCCACATAGTCGTCGAGCACTGTGACATCGACCTTCGCGGGCACCGGGTGGAGAGGAATGGTGAGCCGTTGCGCCTCGGCGTGATCGGTGGCAACCTGCGAGAGCCGATGCGCCAGCAGCCATTGCGGCAGAGCGCGCTCGGTAAAGGCCTTGTCCCAGGCGTTGTGGTGCCAGCCCTCATAGAGCCAGAGCCGCACATCGCCACCGGCGGCGGAGAGCGCCTGGTACATGATCTCGGACTCCCTGGTGGGCACGACGGAATCGAGCGTGCCGTGGAACATCCAGACTGGCGTCTTGCCGACGGCACGTACGTATGCGTCCGGCAGCGTGTTCTGCTGCTTCCAGCGCTGGGGTGCGTAGGACCAGAAGATGCCGCCGCAGACGGGCACGATAGCAGCGAAGTGCTCCGGATAGTCCTTGGCTATCTCCCAGACGCCGTAGCCGCCGAGCGAGAGGCCGGTGAGGTAGACGCGGTCGGGGTCGCCGTGGAACTCCTTGACCTCGGCATCGAGGGTGGCCAGCGCCATGGTCATCATGTCGGGGTCGGTCCAGTGATGGTGGCTGTAGGGCACCTGGGGCATCACGACGATGAAGGGCCAGCGCTCCGGGTGGGCGCGGATGGAGTTAGGCAGACCAACCTGGGTCTCATCCATGCCGTCTGACCCGCGCTCGCCCGAGCCGTGAAGAAACAGGATGGCGGGCCAGGAGCGGTGTGCGTCGTACTCCATGGGCAGATAGACCTGGTAGCGATAGCCGACGCCATTGATGAGGATGACGCGGTTGAGGAAGCCAGTCTCCTGCGGGTGCGGCTTCGGTTCAATGCGCGGCGCCGGGCCCGCTGCGAGAGCCCAGGTGGTGGCAAGCGAAAAGAGCAACAGGATGCTGGCGAGGGGGCGCAGGCGCATTGGCGGCAAGGATACAGTACGGCTTCTGTTGATGAGATGGCGATTGCGACCGAAGCAGACGTTACTTCATCCATATAACCATGAGTGAGTATCCTGCCCTGTTCTCTCCCTTGCGCGCTGGCGCGTTTTCCTTGAAGCATCGCGTGGTGATGGCGCCGCTGACCCGCATGCGCTCTGCGCAGCCCGGCGACGTGCCCCAGGCCTTGAATGTTGAGTACTACGGCCAGCGTGCCTCGGACGGCGGCCTGATTGTGAGCGAGGCGACGCAGATCTCCATGCAGGGCAAGGGGTATCCGGGCGCGCCAGGCATCCACTCCGCCGCGCAGGTGGAAGGATGGCGCGCGGTTACCGAGGCAGTGCATGCCAAGGGCGGCTTGATTGTCCTGCAGCTGTGGCATGTGGGGAGGAACTCGCACAGCACTCTGCATCCCGCGGATGGGCTGCCGGTGGCGCCCTCGGCCATTGCGCCGAAGGTGGGCAAAGCCTTCCGTGCTGACTTTCAACAGACGGAGTATGAGACGCCGCGGGCCCTGGGGCTGGCAGAGCTGCCGGGCATTGTGGAGCAGTACCGCAAAGGCGCGCAGAATGCCCGGACCGCGGGCTTCGACGGTGTAGAGATCCACAGCGCCAATGGCTACCTGCTGGACCAGTTTCTGCAGGACGGCAGCAACCATCGTACCGATGCCTATGGTGGCTCGATTGAGAACCGCGCACGGCTGCTGATGGAGGTTGCGGACGCAGTGATCGCGGTGTGGGGGGCAGATCGCGTGGGCGTGCGGCTGGCGCCCTACGGCACCTTTGGCGACATGAGCGACTCGAATCCGCTGACGCTGTTCAGCTATGTGCTGGAGCAGTTGAGCGCGCGGCAGATTGCGTATGCGCACCTGGTGGAACCGCGAGTGGGGAATGCTGGCGCAAACGCGCCACTAGATGCTTCGGCTGTACGTACGGCTGAGACCTTCCGCAAAGCCTTCCCGGGCACGCTGATCTCAGCCGGCGGGTACAGTGCGGCAGAGGCCGAGCGGAGCATCGCGAGCGGGTATGCGGATGCAGTGGCGTTTGGGCGGCTGTTTATCGCCAACCCGGACCTGCCAGAGCGCTTCCGCCGCAACGCGCCGCTGAACGAGCCGAACCGCGCAACTTTCTACGGCGGGACCGAGGCGGGATACACGGACTATGGGGCGCTGGAGTCTGTTCTGGCTGAAATAACAGCAGATCCTTCGACTCCGCTTGCGCTGCGCTCAGGATGACAGAGAGAAGCAAGCAGGCCCACTTTGGCGGACAGCGTTCTCAGAGCGCGGACTGCGCTAGGTATTCAGCGTCTCCATGAGCTTGTTGAGGGTGCGGTTCAGGTCCTTGTCGGAGCGCTTCTCTTCTTCGATCTTGGAGATGGAGTGCATCACCGTGGTGTGGTGCTTGCCGCCAAACTGACGGCCGATCTCGGGCAGTGAGGCTTCGGTCATCTGCTTGGCCAGGAACATGGCGATCTGGCGCGGCACCACGATGGCACGCGAGTTGTTTTTCTGCTTGAGCTCGGAGACCTTCATACCGAAGTGTTCCGAGACAGTGCGCTGAATCGCCTCGATGGTGATCTTGCGCACCTGGGTATCGATGAACTGTTTGAGCGCCTGTTGCGCGGTGGCCAGGGTGATCTCGACGCCGTTCAGGCTGCTCCACGCGAGTAGCCGGGTGAAGGCGCCTTCGAGCTCGCGGATGTTGGTGCGAATGTTGGCCGCCATGTAGAGAGCGACGTCCATGGGCAGGGTGCACTGCTCGCTCTCTGCCTTCTGCTGCAGGATGGCGACCTTGGTCTCAAGATCCGGCGGCTGAATGTCGGCGATCAGTCCCCACTCGAAGCGGGAGCGCAGACGCTCCTCGAGCCCGGCGAGATCCTTGGGCGGCCGGTCGGAGGCAATGACGATCTGCTTGTCGCTCTCATGCAGCGCGTTGAAGGTATGGAAAAACTCGTCCTGGGTGCGCTCCTTCGAGGCGAGGAACTGGATGTCGTCGATGAGCAGGACATCCACGCCGCGGTACTTGTCGCGGAAGCTGGACATCTTCTCATTGCGCACGTAGGAGATCATCTCGTTGGTGAACTTCTCACTGGAGACGTAGCAGATAGCAGCCTGCGGCTGGCGGCGCTTCACCTCATGACCAATGGCGTGCATGAGATGCGTCTTGCCGAGACCGACACCGCCGTAGAGGAAGAGCGGGTTGTAGGCCTTCGAAGGCCGCTCGGCAACTGCCTCTGCGGCAGCGCGCGCGAACTGGTTGCCGGCGCCCGAGACGAAGCCGTCGAAGTTATAGCGCGGGTTGAGCTGGGCGGCGGAGTTCCAGTCGAAGCGGGCCTGCTGGCCATTGGCGATCGGCAGCGGTGCAGAGGGGCGTTGTGCCGGGTTGCGCGGAGCGTTGGCAGAGTGCGCGGGTGCGGGCGGAAAGCCGCCGTCCTCGCGGGGTTCGCGCGGACGCTGCGGCGCGGAGGGATCCGCTTCGAGCGTGACGAACTGAACCTCCTCGAGTTCAAGCTCCAGTTTGTCGATGGCCTCCTGGATCAGGTCGGCGTAGCGGTCGCCTACGTGCTGAAACTCCGCGGAGGGAATGCGGACGAACAGGGTGCGGCCATTCAGGTGGCTCATGCGCGTGGGCTTGAGCCAGGTGGTGAAGGATTGGCGATTGACCTTCTTTTCTAGTGCACCGAGGATGCGGGTCCATGGATCAATCACGGTCGCCGGTGTTGGGACGAAAGACATACGCTTCCTTGGGGGGCCTAGCGAACAGTATCCGCCTGGACGGTACAGAGAAAAATGAATAGCAATCCGCTTCCCTTCAGGAAGGAAGCGCAGAGTATGCAGGCGAGTTGCCTGCATGCAGCTTCATTTGGCTCCTCTACCGGAGATGCGCTGGATGAGTGAAACATGAGCGCAGGTTTGAATCCAGAAACGGGGACTTGACGCCAGAAAAATCAGTTGTGAACGGAGCCGATACTAGCACAGTCGGCCGCGGCGAGTGAGTGGCTTTGTCAGCAAAAATATTGAGTTGCACCACTGCTTGTGAAGAGTGTTCGGCGAGAGCGCACGGCGCTTGCGAGCGTGCGAATGGCGATACGCGGCAGTGCATGCGCAATTTGCAGAAGGGATGCGAAAAAGAGATGTACACGCAGGCGAAGAGAATAGCGCAGAAAACATTATGCATGATTTTACAGGCGCGTGTTGCTGCGTGGATGCTGAAGAACTTTGCCCGAAGCGGGGGGGTTGCGTTATACTCAAGACTCGCCCGCAAGGCGACATAACTCTCTTAGGACTGCTCGATGCCCAAGCGTACATTTCAACCCAACCGCCGTCACCGCGCCAAGACTCACGGCTTCCGGACGCGCATGAAGACCAAGAGCGGCGCTGCCGTATTGTCACGCCGTCGGGCCAAAGGCCGGCATCGTGTTTCCGTGTCGCCAGGCTACCGCGACTAAGCGCCGGGCTGGCGCTCTGCGGAACATCCGCATGCGGGGCGTAATCGCTTCAGCTTCCCTACCGCAGTGTCTCCCTCTTTCGCCGGTCCGTCCATCGCATACCCCGCCTCCCTCCGGCATTCGCCTTCGCTGTCGCGCTATGGCGCAGCGCCTTCTGTGCCACACATTGGCATGGCCATGAAGAGTACGAGCGTGCCAGCGGAGGCAGTCACCTCTGCGAAATCCGACAAGCAATTCGAAGCAGATGCGGACTGGCGGCTGCACAAGCATGCCGACTACCAACGCGTCTATAAGAACAGCCGCAAGCAGTTTTCCGTGCGCATCGCGTATTTTGTGGCCCCGCAAGCGGCGGAGTTGATTGCAATGCGTGCGGGCAACGGTGCCCGGGTGGGCATCACTGCCGGACGCGTGCTGGGCAAGGCAGTGGATCGCAACCGCATCAAGCGGCGCATGCGCGCGGCGATCTGCGCACACTTCTCCTTGCTGCCGGCGGGCCTTGACATCGTTCTGCATCCGAAGCGCAGCGTGCTGGAGGCGCCCTGGGCGGAGTTGGATGGAGAGATGAAGCGCGTCTTTACCCAAATCCGCAAGGCTGCGACCCAGAAGAGTGCTTTGAAGAAAAATGCGGACGATCCACCTTCCCGCGTGATTTCAGATATAGCCTCCGCACCCGAGCAACCAATATGAACGCCTGGCTGCTGACGCTCTACAAGCGCGGCGTCTCGCCGGTGCTGCATGCAGTCGTGGCGACGGCTGGAGCGTGCCGCTTTCAGCCTACGTGCTCAGAATATGCAGCCATTGCCTGTCGCGCACACGGCCCGTGGCGCGGAACAGCGCTGGCTGCTTGGCGGATTTTGCGCTGCCATCCACTGAACCGCGGCGGTTTCGACCCCGTACCGGGAACGGGCTTTGACACCGCTCCAAAAAACAGCCAAGACGCCCCCGGACGCGATTTGTGAACTGATGCATTTACCATGAAGCAAAGAGGCTGCGCCGCCAGTGTACGGACGCTGGGCTGCCGCGAGTTCCCATTGACGCCTCGACCGATCCTCCGTTTCACAGCAGAGAGAGCAATCCTTGGCAGAGATACGCAATCCGAATCAGCAGAGCAGCGGCGGTGGCGGCAAGCAGGACTCGCGATCCATGATCGTGTTCTCACTGGTCTTCCTGGGGATGCTGCTGGCGCTGCAGTACTTCAAGCCGAAAAAGGCAGAGCAGCCGGCGCCGCAGAATACTACCCAGCAGCCGCCGAGCCAGCAGATGTCCGTTCCGGCAATCCAGGGCGCCGCTGTTGCGGGCGCTGCGCCGCTGGCGGCCACCGCAGCCAGCCGGCATGCCGCCACTTCGTCGAACACATCGTCAACGCCTGCGGTGGAGGCGGAAGCGGAGCAGCTGACCACGGTGGAGAACGAGCTCTATCGCATCGAGTTCACCAACCGCGGTGGCCAGGTGAAGAGCTGGGTGTTGAAGAAGTACAAGGACGAGGCGGGCAAGCCGCTGGACCTGGTAAATGCAGAGACAGCCGCGAAGTTCGGCTATCCCCTTTCGCTCTACAGCTACGACGCGGCCCTGCGGCAGCGGCTGGCGACGGCGCTCTATCAACCATCGCAGACCGGGAATCTGGTTGCTCCCGGCGAGCTGACGTTCCAGTATGCAAGCGGCGGCGTGATGGTGAAGAAGGAGTTCCGCTTTGACGCCAGCTATGTCATTCACGCAACCGCATCGGTCACCAATAACGGCAGCGCGCTGCCCACGCTGCTCAGCTGGCCAGCGGGATTAGGCGACCAGACCAACCTGCCTGCGTATGCTGCCGCACAGTTTGACACGTCGCAGAGCGGCAAGTTCGACAAGATCGCTCCCAAGAAGGTAAGCGGCGGCCAGACACTGAATGGTCCGTTCGACTACGCGGGTGTCAGCGACCAGTACTTTGGCGCGATCTTCCTGCCCGATCAGCCGGAGCAGGCCACTACCGTCTCCATGAACAATGCGTGGAGTGTGGCGCGGGACGCGAAGCAGCCGAAGGGCCAGAGCGATCCGGCGCAGCTGCTGGGCGTGGCGATGGGATCGCTGAGCACGCCGGCCTCGATGCGCGTCTTCGTCGGCCCCAAGGTGATTGACGTGCTGACCGGCGTGAAGGCGATGGCCAACAACGGCACGGAGACGGGTCCGAACATCGAGTCGATCCTGAACTTCGGCTGGTTCGGCTGGGTTGCCAAGCCGTTGTTTGCGGCGCTGCGCTTTACCTATGACCACATCATCCGAAACTGGGGCTGGGCCATCCTGCTGCTGACCCTGGTGATCAACCTGGCCATGCTGCCGACGCGCATCACCATGATGAAGTCCGCGATGAAGATGCAGCGGATTCAGCCGGAGATGTCGCAGATCAAGGAGAAGTACAAGAAGTACAAGGCTACCGATCCAAAGCGCCAAGAGATGAACAAGGAGATCATGGCGCTGCAACAGCGCGAGGGCGTGAACATGTTCGGCGGCTGTCTGCCCATGCTGGTGCAGTACCCGCTGCTGTTCGGCTTCTACCGCATGCTGATGAACGTGATCGAGCTGCGCCAGGCGCACTGGGGCTGGCTGCATGATCTGGCCGCACCAGACCCGCTGCATATCCTGCCAGTTTTCGTCATCCTGACCATGTTCACGACGCAGTACCTGTCGCCCTCGCCCGGCGTCGATCCGGCGCAGCAGAAGATGATGGCCTTCATGATGCCGGTCATGTTTGGCTTCATCATGTGGAATATTGGCTCTGGCGTGGCCCTCTACTGGGCGGCGGGCAACCTGATCAATACGGTGCAGCAGTTGATCATGAACCGTACCGGTATGGGTAAGCAGATGAAGGAGATCGCCTCGAAACGCGCGGCGAAGCGGCTGGGCCGGGGCAATGCGCGGCAGCGAACCACCTAGCAGGCGTCTGCTGTTCCGAAGCCCGCAATGCCCGATATAGGATAGAGAGCTATGCCGATCGAAGATTACCGCGCTGCGGCGAGTACGATTGCAGACTTTCTGAAGCTGCTGGTCTCGACCGGGGGCCTGCGGCTGAAGTACCGCATCACGGCGGGCGAGGGCGCTGCGGATCCAGATGGGCTGGAGGCGCGCGAGATCTACGTGGAGATCGCGGGGCCAGACGCGCCGATGCTGACACAGCGCAACGGCGAACTGCTGCGGGCTCTCGAGCACATTGCGGCGAAGATGGTGCGGCTGGAGCCGGAGGAGCATGACCGCATCTCCTTCGACAGCGGTAACTTCAAGGCGCTACGCGCGCGCGAGATGAAAATGGCGGCCGATACTGCAGCCGAACGCGTACGGAGCAGCGGCGCTCCCTACAGCTTTGCCCCAATGAGCTCGCGTGAACGGCGCATGCTGCACCTGGCCTTCCGGCAGTTTGACGATCTGGAGACAGAGAGCAGCGGTGAAGGCCTGCAACGCTTCGTAGTCGTCTATCGCAAGGGCGAGAAGCACCTGGCCCCTGCGCCTGTTGCATTTCAACGGAGCGGCCGCGGTGGACCCTCGCGAGGTGGTGGGCGCGGCGGCGATCGGGGTGGCCCGGGTCGTGGCCGGGGGGATCGTCCGGGTGGAGATCGCCGTGGTCCGCGCGGCCCGCGCGGCTGAGTTATTGAGCGCCGATCCCTTGCTCGCGCGGTCATGGCGATGACGGGGCTGAGTTCTGCCAGACCGGATTCCGGACAAGAGACGATTGTCGCGATTGCCACGCCACCCGGCCGGGGCGGCATCGGGATCGTGCGCCTTTCCGGTACAGAGGCGCGGCTGCTGCTTACGCCACTGCTTCAGTTACATACACCGCTGCAGCATGGACGCGCACGCTACGGCGCGATCGTCGACCAGGGCGTGCGCCTGGATGAAGCGGTGGTGACCTACTTCGCAGCGCCACACTCCTACACTGGCGAAGATGTACTGGAAGTGGCCGCGCATGGCTCGCCGGTCATTCTGGATCTGCTGGTGCGTCGAGCGTTGGAGGCGGGTGCGCGACTGGCCCGGCCGGGCCAGTTTACCGAGCGCGCCTTTCTGAACGGACGGCTGGACCTGACGCAGGCGGAGGCAGTGCGTGACCTGATTGCGTCGGAGACGCTGTACCAGGCGCGCGTAGCAGCGGAGCAGCTGGGCGGTGCGCTGAGCCGGCGCGTTGGACCGGTGAAGGAGCAGATGGTGGCGCTGATCGCGCTGCTTGAAGCGGGCATCGACTTTGCGGAAGACGATCTGGAAGTGACGCCTGACGCGGAGATTGCGAGCCAGCTTGAGAGTATTCAGTCCGCACTGGCGCCG
The DNA here is from genome assembly GCA_038231235.1 of Terriglobales bacterium. Classification (GTDB taxonomy): domain Bacteria; phylum Acidobacteriota; class Terriglobia; order Terriglobales; family Acidobacteriaceae; genus KBS-83. The sequence goes on along the minus strand of JBBRLT010000071.1, from coordinate 4,041 downwards.
ATCGCAGCGAGTTTTCATGAAGGGCGGCTGGTGCACAACGGCCTGACCATGGCGATTGTGGGCCGTCCGAATGCTGGAAAATCTTCGCTGTTCAACCAGCTGGTGGAGCGGGAGCGTGCGATTGTGACGGCGACGCCAGGCACCACGCGCGATGTGATTGCCGAGCGCATCTCGCTCGATGGCATTCCGGTGGAGCTGATGGATACAGCCGGACTGCGCGAGTCGACGGATGAGGCGGAGTCGCAGGGCATCGAGCGGACACACGGCGCAATTGTCGAAGCAGACCTGGTGCTGTTGCTGCTGGACGCTTCGACCAACGTCAAGGGCGGCGCGCTTTGTCTAACGTCAGAAGACGAACGACTGATGAAGAGTCTCGCGGGCCGCTCTCCGATAGTCGTGTTGAACAAGATAGACATCGCGCGTCCGGCGCACCCGTCAGATGGACCTGCTGAGGTATCCGCGCTGACCGGCGAAGGCATTGCCGAACTGCGTGCGCGGTTGCTCAGCCGCGTACGCGGCAATGCGAACACAGCCGAGGGCGGCATGCTGACCAGCCTGCGCCACTACGAAGCGATCGAGGGTTGCCGTCAGGCACTCGCGCGCGCAACGGAAGCCCTGGAGCAGCGCGTGCCCCACGAGATGCTGCTGCTGGATCTGTACGCAGCGCTGCAGCAACTGGATCAGTTGACCGGCGCGACAACAGCGGATGACATCCTACACCGGATATTCTCCACCTTCTGCATCGGTAAGTGAATTCCTGCTCAAGGGAAGTCGGGAGCGGCGTTCTATCTGATGGATGCCCAGCTGATGGACTCGCGGGGGTGGCTTTCGCTAAAGGTGGACGCTCGCCTCAGCCTCGGCAGCGGTGGGGTAATTCTTCAGGATGGTGTGGACCTTGGTGGTCTCCAGCAGGGCGCGGATGCGGTCATTCGCGCCGGCAAGCAGAACCTTGCGGCCGTTTTTCTCTGCGGCGACGTAGCAGTTCATCAGCGCGCCCAGCCCGGCCGAATCCATGTAATCCGAGTGGGTCAGGTCGAAGATCAGCACCTGCGGCGTGTACTGCCGGATCTCCTGCTGAAAGCCGAACATGTTCTGCAGGGTGAGTGGGCCGGAGAGAGTCATCACAGTCACATCAGGGTGCTGGCCCGAAGCAGCGGTCATGACAAGGGGCTCGTCGCGCATGGCGCTGAGTGTACGGAACTGCGCGTCACGGCTGGATGAATTTCATCGTCCGGCTTTCATCGCCTGATTGTCGTCATCCAGTCCGGTGCTGGCGGGTGTAGCGTTCCAGATCTTCTGGTGTGTCGAGATCCAAGGCGCCCTCGGGTAGCGGGAGCAGAGCCAGGTCGTCTGCATGACGGGCGAGCAGCGGGCCAGCTCCGCGGTCGCCTGTGAGCTGATGCAATTCTGGGAAGTGCTGCGCGTTTATAAGTGCCGGAACCCCGTACGCCTGGCTCGGTGTGGGTGGGCCATAGGCAGACGCGACGAGAGTGCAGCCGCCTTGGCGCCAGCGTTGGACGAGGCCACGGAGATGCGATGCGGTAACGGCGGGCTGATCGCAGACGGTGACGACGATGGCCTCGCAGGCGCCAGCGGATTCGATTGCAGCCCGCAGCGAGCTGGCCATACCCGTACTGGCGGCGGGGTTCTCGATCAGCCGCAGGGGCAGGGCGGCGAGCAGGTGACGATGCCCGGCAGTACGCGGATCTGATTCCGGCCCTAACACGACAATAGGCAATGCGAAGCCTGCTGCGAGCAGCGTGTGGGCGGCACGGACCAGCAGGGGCTGGCCGTCGACCACGGCGGCCTGTTTGTCCTGGCCGAAGCGCTGGCTGCTGCCGGCGGCCAGCAGGATGCCGTTGACGCCCTGCATGTCAGGATCGGTGGCGGGCTGGGCTGTTGCCATGACATCGACAGTAGCAGTGCCACGGACATGCGGCGATGCGACTACTGCAGAGCAGATGTGCATAGACTATCTGTATGCAGGAACACGCACGGATGATGGCTGCCTGGAATGCTGCACGGGATGCGGGAGGCGCTTGTGTGCTGGCCACGGTGGTGGCCACGCGCGGGTCATCGTACCGGTCGCCGGGCGCGCGAATGCTGGTGCTGCCGGATGGCACGCGGATTGGCGCGGTGAGCGGCGGCTGCCTGGAGGGCGAGATATGCCGGCGCGCGCACTGGTGGACTGCGCAGTCACCCTCTGCTCTGCGCCGCTTCGATACGTCAAGCCAGGAGGACAACGAAGGCTTTGGCCTGGGCTGCGGCGGCAGCATCGATGTGCTGCTGGAGCGATTAGAGCCAAACGATAGCGGAGCGGTGACGCATCCGCTGCTGGCGCAGGAGCTTGTCAACCAAGACCGGAGGACCGGGGCTATCGCGGTGGTGGTTGAGGCTGCCGAGAGGAGTGTGCTGAGGATGGGGCAGCGTTTTCATTCTGTGGGCGCACCTGCTCCTGTACGTGCGCTACTTGACCGGGCCGTGGAGACTGGGGTGTCGTTCACTGCGGTGCTGAAGTGCGGCTCGCGTCTATTCGTTGAGTCGCTTCTGCCACCCGTACAGTTGCTGATCTGCGGAGCGGGCAACGATGCGCAGCCGATGGTGGCGCAGGCCTCGGCGCTGGGCTGGTCAGCCGTGGTGATGGATCAGCGCGCGGATCTGGCACAGGTGGGACGTTTTCCAGATGCGGGGGATGTACGGGTGACGAAGGATCGCGCGGCGCTCGCGAGCGTGCATCTGGACAAGTTCACGGCAGCCATCGTGATGAGCCACAGCTTTGCGCAGGACAGCTTCTTTCTACAGGCGCTGCTGGACGCGCCACTAGGGTATGTCGGCGTGCTGGGGTCGCGGCAGCGGACGCTGGACTTGCTGGCGGGCCTGGGGCGAGAGTCATTGCCAGGGAACCTATTCGCGCCGGCTGGCCTGGATATTGGTGCAGAGACGCCGGAGCAGATTGCGCTCTCGATTCTGAGCGAGGTGCAGGCTTGTTTCGCGGGACGGAATGGCGGGGCGCTGCGGGATCGCAATGGAAGTATTCACGGGCGCGAGTTGCCGACCCTAGAGTGCCATAGTCCATCAATATAGATCAGCCCAGTGCATTCGATGCCGACTGGAAGAAAAAATGTGTGTAAGTGTCTGAGGTACACTCAGGGCGCGATGTAATAGATGTGGAACTCGCATTAGATCGGACACATGGCCGGTTATTTCACTCACGATATTATTTCAGCGCTGAAGGACGCGGCAGTCAAGGTCTTCTGGACTCGTAGCGATTTGCGTTCAATGCTTAATATTTCCGGTGTAGATGAGCGACTTATAAGCGGGCAGGACTGGGACAGATACAAGTACCATATTTTGTCACCAATAGTAGATTTTCTTAACGAGAACGAAGATGGCATCGGCCCATTGAGGCGAATGTTGCATGAGACCCTAAGATATAAGAATTGTGACCATCTACTTCGTTTTAGTGATGGTAAAAAGCTAAAAGCGGAGGCCGAAGCAGCGTTAGAGAGCCTCCGTTCGAGGGTGAAGGAACACGATGCTGCAAAGGCAACTGAGAGCGAAGAACGCGAAGCTCGCCGACAGCGAATCGAGGAAGCCCGCAAGGGCCGGGTTTTCCAAGAAAAGCTATCTGAGTTCCATGGTCTTTATATGCGGTTAGTGGTCAAGGAGGATGAGAACGCGAGGGGCTACGACTTGGAAGAGTTTCTCAATCAGCTTTTCGCGCTGTTCGAGCTTGCTCCGCATTCTCCGTTTAGACGTGTGGGGGAGCAAATTGATGGTGCGTTTCTGTTAGGCAAGGAAAGCTTTCTGTTTGAAGCGAAGTGGCAGAAAAGGCAGAGTAATCTAGGGCGTGTTAACACTACGTCCATCTAACTGCGGTAGAGTTGCAGGCAGATGGAGATCACCGAAGAGCAGTACTCGCGGATCGAGGGTAGCTTGCCAGTGCAGCGTGGCAACGTAAGTCTGTCGAACCTGCAGTTGCTCAACGCGCTGCTTTATGTAGCCGAGCATGGGTGCAAGTGGCGCGGTCTGCCCAAGCGG
>JBBRLT010000070.1:0-18732 GCA_038231235.1 Terriglobales bacterium | reverse complement strand
CGAATACTGATTCACCGCGGTCCCGACGAAGTTCTCCTGCACCTCGGTCTCATCGCCGACGTAGTAGATATCGCCCAGGTGGATGGTGTAATCCGGCTCCGCCGCGCGAATCGACTCTGCCACCTGCGCTGCCTCGCGGGTCCCGGTAGCCCAGTCGCTGGAGATGGAGACGTGCACTGGCCCGCCGGCAGCAGACCGCATGGCATAGCGTCCATTGTGTCCCGTGGCAGCGTAGGTTGGGTACGGCCGGTAGCGGCCCTTGAAGATGTGCTTGAAGTAGCTGGAGACCCAGGCCATGCCCTGCTGCGGCAGAAATGCCGCCAGCAATGGCCGAGGCTCCTCCGCTGCCAGCCGGGTGACACGGCGCTGATAGAACGACATCAGCCGGGTACGGCCCAACAGCGGCAGGTTGCTGCCACGCGCCACGGACGATGGTTTGCGCAGGCCGCTCAAGCAATCTTCCTATAGGTGTTCCTGATCGACGAGAGCTTGTGTGGCCTCTCTGTCAGGAAAGGCACCGCCGAGCACATCTCCGCAGAACACACCAACAGAAAGGATGCTTTCATCGTTGTCCCTGACCGCGTCCCCTGTTGCGTGTCGTTGGGGGCGGAGCTAGCGCTACTTCTGCTCCACACTGGCAAGACGCATGGTGATGGTGCCCCAGAACAGCCGCGCCCGCATCTGTACCGGCAGGTGACGGCTGTCGTCCGAATACCAGATCCAGATATTGCCGCGATTCTTCACCACGCCAGCATCGGCAGTCGGCTCCACGCGAATCGCCTGGAAGGTGCCCGCTGCGGTTTTGATCTCCTCACGAGCCTCCGCCTTGAATGTCACCGGGACAACACGCATCGCATCGGCAATCGGTAATGAAAAGCTCTGCCCTACCTCGATCGGCTGCGCGCCCGCGATGAAGATCGCCGACATCAGGTCACTCACGCAACCCGGAAGAGCAGCCTCCTGATGACGGCTGGTCGCCTTCACTACGTTCTTCTCATCCAGCACCTGCTTCTTCGCGCCGTATTGGAATTGCAGTGTGCTGGTCACCTGCCGGTGCCCTTCGATTAACTGCTTGGCGAAAGTCTGCGAGCAGCCTGTGCGCCGGTCGAAGGACGACTGAAAGCGATCGATCACTTTGAACAGAAGACTCACTGCCCCCACGGAATCGCCATTGGCCTGGATGCGCTCCGTCGTTCCATCACTCTCCAGGTGAAAGGAAGCTGTGCCGGCGGGGAATACGCGCCAGTCCACTGCGTAGGTCAGGCTCTGGCGCTGCGGCAGATATTGTTGTTGCGGCGCGGGCATCTGCTGGGCTACAGCCGCGCTGGCCAACAGCGCGCCGAGGAGGGGAAGGAGCCATCGTCTCAAACGTGTTCCTCGCGCAGTACGTGTCACTGTCCACCGCGATGCCACAGGAAAAGCTTCAGCAGCAGGACCGCGTAGATTGCCAGAGTGCCTACTGTTGAATTGTACTCACGATGCCTGCGATAAAGCCCGCCGGAAAAGCCGCCATCCTCGGTACTAACAGTGAACATCCGCCAGGGCAGCAGGCGCGGCACGCGGCTACAGTAGTCGTCGAAGCCTGCGAATCGCCCACGCAGATACTCCTCCTCCGACCGGATAGTTGGTATGTAGATCGCAGCGAAAAGTGCAGCCAGTAATCCGGCGATCCACCAGTTGCGCGATGCTGCCGCAAAGCCAAAGGCAATCAACATCGATCCCAGGTAGAGCGGGTTGCGCGTGCAGGCATAGGGGCCAGTGGTGGTCAGCTCCGTATTCTTCGTGACATAGCCCGAGGCATACGCGCGCAGCGCCACGCCCGGCACGGTCAACAGCAGGCTCAGTGCCAGGGACCCTGCGGAGGGGCGCGCCTGCCACAGGAAGAACGCCGCGAAGGCAAAGCCCATGGGCACGCGGATGCGCCGCGCGATGGCGCCCCAGCTCGCGCTCAAACAGACGCCCCCGTATCCCGCAATGCAAGCACCGCTGCTACGACTTCCTCCACCGTGATGCGGAGCAGGCCCGCCTCCGGCTCACTGTGCCGCGTGTGATCACGACGGCTTGCGGGATGCCGCAGCACCCGCGAAGGCACACCATACGGACCATTGCGTGCCGGATCCGTCGGTCCAAAGATGCCCACTACCGGCTTGCCCAGTGCGCACGCAAGATGCAAGGGACCCGTGTCCCCGCCGATCGTTACCGAGCACCGCCGCGTCAGCGCGATCAACTCTGCCATGTCCGTCCTGGCCTCCACGGCAGTTCCACCGCTGCTGCGCAGCGCCTCTGCCGTCAGAGCCTCTTCGCCCGGCGCGCAGTTGATCGCGACCGCGTAGCCATGTGCCGCAAGTGCGGCCGCCACTGCGCCATAGCGGGATGCCGGCCACCGCTTCGCTCCCCAGCCCGCGCCGGGATGCAGCACCGCCAGCGGGCAATCCGACGGCAACAGCGCGGCGATCGTCGTCTCTGCTGCTTCACTCACTGGCAAGGGCGGCAGCATCGGATTTATTGGCAGCGCAGTAGCTGCAGCCACTACCTCCGCCGCTTGCTCAATCACATGAACCCCATGCGTCTTCACTCTGCGCGCGAAGAACCAGCGTGCTGCGCTCTCCCGCGGCGCAGCCTCGCCCACCAGCCGTGCGCCGGACGCGCGCCCAATCAGAGCAGAACGCACCGCACCTTGCAGATCAATGGCCAGGTCATAGTGCTCAGCCTGCAGTTCGCTTCGGAGCGTCTGCATGGCGTGCCAGGTCGCTGGCATCAGCGGCCGTCGCGCCCAGCCGCGTGCATGCGCGACGTGCACCCGGTCAACCAGCGGCATCGCCGGTGTCCCCGGTACAGCGTCATCATCCACGCGCAGCAGCGGCGCCCAGCGCGGCTCAATCACCCAGCCCAGGTGACACTGCGGCAGCCGTTCGCGCAGCGCGGCCAGCGCCGGCATGGCATGGAGCACATCGCCCATGGCACCCAGCCGAACCACCAGCACACGAAGCTGGCCCTTCTCTCGCTGCGATTGGTATGGCAAAAGCTGATTTTCTCACAGCAGTCAGGGAGCGTCGGCTGCCAGTCGAAGACGCGCCTCAAGCGCATCGAGTATCGCGCCAGGCTCCTCGAAGTGCACTGTCAAACGCGCTTCATGCAGCGGGGCAGCACGCTCCAGCACAGCACGCTGCGCCGCACTCAGCCGCGCCGCGTCCTTCTCCGTCGTGATCAGACAGGCAGCATGCTTTTGATCGACGTACCGGCGCAGCCGCTCCACATCGGCATCCGTAAATCGATGATGATCGCGCCATGACACGACTGCCGCGATTTCCACCCCGCAGTCGTGCAGATTGGCGACGAACTCCTCCGGGTGAGCGATCGCACAGAAGATCAGCGCGGGCCCCGGCAGTGCGGGCACGCTGAGTTCCCGGCGCACGCGCCAGATTGCTGCGTCCTTGCGCATCCATCGCTCGGCGCGCTTTGCGAGTGCCGCATCCTCCTGGCGTAGCACGACGAAGTCCGCGCGCCCCAGCGCCGCCAGAGGCTCGCGTAGTCTGCCGGCAGGCAGCAGGGTCGTCTCGAAATCGCTACGGTGCAGCACGACAATCTCAACCTCGCGCGCCAGCCGGCGGTGTTGCAGTCCATCGTCCAGCAGATGCAGACCGCGTACGATCTCGCCTCGCTGCTCCGCCAGCCTGCCAGCCGCAACGCGATCCGCACCGACGAATACGGGCACCAGTGCCGCCTGCGCCATCAACCAGGGCTCATCCCCATAGCGCGCAGTAGCATCGCCAGCAAAGAGCGGATCCACCTGCTCCAGCGCTGTAGAGCTGCGCCCGTAACCGCGGGACAGCACATCCACCTGCCAGCCGCGCGCGGTCAATGCGCGCGCCAGCGCAATAACCAGCGGCGTCTTGCCTGCGCCCCCGACGGATAGATTGCCGATGCTGACGACTGGCCAGTTGAGACGTTCTATGCGGCGCCAGCCACGCGCGTAGCTCATGCTGTCCAGCGCCTGCGCCGCGGCATACACCGGCACCAGCGGCAGCAGGGGCCACAACGCGCTGCGGCTCACGCCTGTGTCTCCTGCAATAGCTCCAATGCCGCTGCGACAGCGCGGTCTGTAGCGCCCGCCTGCTGCGCGAAGATCTCCCGGCCCCTCGCACCCATGGCTGCTGCCCTCCGCGCATCTTCAAGCAATGCAGTGACTACGGCATGCAACTCCTCACGCTCCACAGTCACGAGCGCATCGGCAGCCCGCAACCGCTGCACCGCATCGCGAAAGTTTTCGAAGTGCGTCCCCATCACTACTGGCTTGGCAAAGCGCGCCGGCTCCAGCGGATTATGCCCACCCGACGCAACCAGGCTGCCACCCACAAAGGCCACGTCCGCCAGCTCATACAAATCCGCCAGCTCGCCAATCGAGTCCAGCAACACGACGTTTCCCGTATCGATCGCGCTGCCCTCCCACGTGGACCGCCGCACCAGCCGTGTCCCATGCTGTTGAACCAGCGCGGCCACGCGGTCAAAGCGCTCCGGATGCCGCGGCGCCAGCACCATAACGGCCGGCACCTGCGCGCAGATCGCCGGCCATGCCGACAGCAACACGGCTTCCTCATCCTCCAGCGTGGACCCGGCCACCAGCACCCGCGCATCGCCAGCAATCTGCGCGCGCAGCTGCCGCACCAGCGCAGACGACTGCGGTGGCGGTGCCTCGTACTTCAGGTTGCCACCCTCGCGCACCCGCGCAGCAGGGACGCCAATCGCGATGAATCTGTGCGCGTCTTCCTCACTCTGCGCCAGGACCAGGGTCAGCTTCTGCAGAAACGGCCGCCACAGCCTGCGCAGACGCTGATAGCGCGGCAGGGATCGATCCGAGATGCGCGCGTTCACCACCAGCACCGGCACGCCCTGGCACTCACATTCTGTCAGCAGATTCGGCCACAACTCGCTCTCCGCCAGCAGCAGCAGGCGCGGCCGCAGTGCGCGCATCGCCCGGCGCACCACCCAGGACAGGTCCAGCGGAAAGTAGAAGCAGCGTGCCGCTCCGAAGCGCTCGCGCGCCAGCCGCTGTGCTGTGCGCGTGGTCGTCGAAACGACAACCGCACCTGATCCCAGGCGCTGATCCAGCTCCTCTACCAGCCGGCTGATAGCCATCACCTCACCCACGGAGACAGCATGCACCCACACTACTTGCTTACTCCCGGAAAGGCGCGCTGCACCTGCGCCCAGCCGCTCGCGCAGCCCCTCGCGCCAGCGCGGACGTATCAGCAGCAGCGGGGCAGCCAGCATCAGCGTCAGCAGCAGACCCGCGTTGTAAAGAAAGAGAATCACCTGTCCTGCCGCAGACTAGAGCAAATTCCCTGCTGCTGGGAAGCGCGGGCACAGTCTCAGCGTGGCCATTCCTTCAAGAACGGTCACAATGGCAACTGCTTTGACACCGGCAGGAAAATCGATATGCCCTTTACCGGCCGTCGCGCAACGCCGATAATCTCCGCCATGCGTTCCCTCGCCATTCTGCCGGCCATGATCGGGTTCTGCCTGCTTCCGCTCGCCGCGCAACAGCCCTTGCCACCCGCACAGGATGCCCCCCATTACCCCGCCTTCGAGCGCCACGCGGATGAGCACATCGCCATCGCAGTCGATCCGTTCGATACCGGCGAGCGCAACGCCATCTTCCACATCAACTATGTTGTCGCCAATATCCTTCCGGTCCGCATCATCATCACCAACGAAGGCGACACGCCTATTTCGCTGGACCGGGCGCGCATCGACTTCATCACCGCATCTGGCGACAAGATCCCGGCGGCCGAGCCGCGCGATGTGGAGCGGGCGCTCGATCGTCCACCCGACCCACGCAAGAAGGTCCAGGTTGGTCCGTTCAAGATCGGAGGCAAGGGCAAGAACCGCGACAAAAAGATTGAGGAAGACTTCAAGAACTTCGAGTACAGCTCACTCGTGGTCGAGCCGCACACCACCCACGCCGGCTTCCTCTTCTACGACCTCGGCGATCTTGCCGACCCGCTGCGCCACGCCCACCTGGAGCTGCGCCGCATGCAGAACTCCACCGGCCACGAACTCTTCGCCTTCGAAGTGCCGTTCGACAAGTATCTGGACAGTAAGAGATAGTCAACAGCAGACAAAGGCAGATAACCAGCAGGCGTGAACGCAAAGCTTCTGCAGTCATCTACCGTTATATGGAGTGATCTGCAGTCATCTTGAGCGACGGCTCCGCCGCCGCTCACACACCCTTCTTCTGCGGCTCCCAGATGAACTTATGGATCTGCAGGCTTAGCCGGGCCGGCACACCGTCTGCCAGCATCCACTCCACCAATTCGCGCGGGTCTACCAGGCAATTGTCCGCTGTCCGCTCTGGACGCGGCGCCTTGACGAATGCCGGGGAGAACAGCACGCCGCCCGCCAGCGCTTCCAGCTTGTGTTCGTTGGTGAAAGTGCGAGCAAACTCGTAATCCGCACGGTTGCTGATCACGAACTTCACCTCATCGCGTCTGGTCAGCTCGTGCAGATTCTCCGTGCGGAACGTGCCGCCCTCGCCTGAGCCGGGACACTTCACGTCGACTATCTTGTGGACCGCCGCCGGAACATTCCCCAGCAGCCGCTCGCCGCTGGTCTCCATCATCAGCGTGTATCCCTGCTCCAGCAGCCGCTCCATCAATGGCAGCAGTTCGCGCTCCTGCAGCATGGGCTCGCCGCCGGTAAATTCCACCAGCCGCACCGGCGCCAGTGCGGCGACGGTAGCTTCTACTTCCTCAAGGGTCTGCTTGTAGCCGCCAGTGAAGGTGTACTCCGAGTCGCACCAGGCGCAGCGCAGGTTGCAACCCGCCAGCCGCACGAAGATGCAGGGCAGCCCGGCGAAGCTCGATTCGCCCTGAACAGATTTATAAACTTCGATCAGATGCATGCGGCCGCTATTCGTAATACGTGGCGGTCGTGGTGTCGGTCTCGAAGATGGTGCAGTCCTTCACCCGCACCCGGCCGCCCGTCATCTGGCTCAACTGGAGATTGGTCTGGTCGAAGAAGTAGCGCGACAGGTTCTCCGCCGAAGGATTCAGCACGGTGAACGGCTCCAGGTCGTTGATCATCTGGTGGTCCAGCCGGTCAATCACCGGGCGCATCACGCTCTTCAACTGCTTGAAATCCAGCAGCAGGCCCGCCTGGTCCAGTTCGGTACCGCGCAGCGTCACCCGCACCTTGTAGTTATGCCCGTGCGGGTTCTCACACTTGCCGCGATAGTTGCGCAGGTAGTGTCCGGAGGAGAACCCGGCTTCCACTGTTACCTCGTACATAAGAGCAGTCTTCCTTTGCCAGAGAAGGCCCTAGGGAGCCCTTCCCATTCTATCTTCAATGGCCGCGGCGGCCCTCACGGCGGTCGCGCTCGGCATTGCGCCGTTCCACCTGCTCAAACATGGCCAGCATCACGCCAGCAAACGCCGCCGCCAGCGCGCCCAGGAAGAGGAACAGCCCGGTTGTCTTCCACAGCGAGCCATTGCCCGGCAGGTCTGGCTGATGCGCGCTCACCGTGGCCAGCATCCCGCAGGAGATCAGCGAGAACAGCAGCAGCGTAGCAGCCAGGATGTAGAGGTTCCGCGCCATCTCCACTCAATGCTAGCAGCGTGGATCATGATTGCGAGCGGTCACGCTCCATTGCCTTTCACAGCGAAGAACGCCTCCACCTCTGCAATATCCTTGGTCAAGCGGTACGGCGGCAGGCTGTCCATGAACACCTTCCCGTATCGTTGCCGCTGCAGCCGCGGGTCCAGCAGCATCAGCACGCCGCGGTCTTCGAGTGAGCGGATCAGCCGTCCGAAGCCCTGCTTCAACGTGATCACCGCCTGCGGCACCTGGTATTCGAAGAAGGCGCTCCGCCCATCCTCTTCGATCGCGCGCATGCGCGCCGCCACCACTGGATCGCTGGGCACGGCGAAGGGCAGCCGGTCTACGATGACGCAGCTCAGCGACTCGCCCTGCACATCCACACCCTGCCAGAAGGACGACGTGCCAAACAGCACCGCATTGGGTGTGGCGCGAAACTCCTCCAGCAGGGCCTTCCTGGGCGCCGTGCCCTGCAGCAGTAGCGGAAACTCCAACTCCATCAGCAGCCGCTCATACAGGTCGCGCATCTGCGCGTAGCTGGTGAACAGGCAAAAGGCGCGGCCGCGAGTAATCTCCAGTACCCGTCGCATGCGCTTCGCAGCTTCCGCCGCGAAGCCGGGCTCGCGCGGGTCTGGCATGTCGGGCGGCAGGTACAGCAGCGCTTGCTCTGGATAGCGGAAGTGCGACGGCACCACCAGCTCCTTTGCCTCCTCCATACCCAGCCGCTTGCGGATGTGCGCGAAGCCGCCCGCCACCGTCAGCGTCGCGGAGGTCAGCACCACGGTCGAGAAGCTCTCAAAAAGCAACTGCTGCATCAGCCCGGAGACGTCGATGGGTGTGGCCTGGATATGAATGTTGCGCACGCTCTGCCGCAGCGGTCCGCTGGCGCGCCGCTCCAGCCAGAACACAGTGTTCTTCTGCTCCGCCTCCATCAGGAACTTCAGGTGCTCGCGAATGTCTGCGGCACGCTTGCGCAGCCCAACCGCCTCGTCCACGCCGCGCACCCGCTCCAGCTCCCCCTCCAGCCGATGCAGCGCATTGGTCAGCCCGAGGTAGATATCCCCAAAGCTTTCCAGAAAGTCCTCGCGCTGCGTGAACACGGCGCGGCCTTCGAAATCCTGCGGCAATGCGCCGAAGAACATCCGCGCCCGCTCACGAACGGTCTGCCCGGCGCTCAACACAGAGCTGGCGATGGTGAGCTTTCCACGCAACAACGTCTCCAGGTCGCGCACCAGCTCCTCGAAGCGCACATTGCTGAGGCCCACGCCAAAGTAGTTCGACGCAACATCTTCCAGCTCATGCGCCTCGTCGAAGATCACCGCCGCTGCCTCGGGCAGAATGCCCGCGTCGGGCGCCGTCTTCGCCTGCAGCTTGATGCTCAGGTCGGCGAAGAATAGATGGTGGTTCACGATGACAATGTCGCTTTCCAGCGCCTTGCGCCGCATCTCCGTGATGAAGCACCGCTCCCAGTCCGGACAGCTCTGGCCCAGGCAGGCCTCGGTACGCGCATCCAGCTTGTGCCACAGCGCGCTCGCCTCCGGTAAGTCGCTAATCTCTGCCCGGTCGCCGGTCTCGGTGGTCTTCTCCCACTCCGCGATTTTCTGGAATTGATCGATCTCTTCCAGACCATTCAGGATCGGCTGCGCACGCAGGGCATACAGCTTGTGCCGGCACAGATAGTTGGCGCGGCCTTTCATGTAGCAGACGCGCAGCGGCCCCAGCAGCGACTCCAGAAATGGAATGTCCTTGAAGTAGAGCTGCTCCTGCAGGTTCTTGGTGCCGGTGGAGATGATGACGCGCTGTCCGGTGCGCAGCGCGGGCAGCAGGTAGGCCAGCGTCTTGCCCGTGCCTGTGCCGGCTTCAACGATCAGATGGTGATGCTGGGCCAGCGCGCGCTCTACCGCCTGCGCCATCTCCAGCTGCCCACGGCGAAATTCGTACGGCAGCGCGGAGCGGGCCAGCACCCCTCCGGGCGCGAAGAAGTCATACACATTGGGCAGTGCGGACACGAGTTGGCTGGAGGATGGCACGGCGGGAGCGGGGGTTCGGCGGTCGCTATCCCTATAATAGTCAAGCAGGCTCCAGCCTCAGCCAAAGCGCATTTGTGGCTGATGGAAGCGCGACCCGGATCAACCACCATCGCGCGCCAGAAAGTCGTGGCTCTCCCTTGACACCACCGAAGAAGACGCAGAAGCAGCAGGCCAACCGCGAGCGCACCGCCCGCAACAAGAGCCGTCGCGAGGCCACAGAGACTCGGCTGAAGACCAAGCGCCAGCGCGCGTCGGAGCTCGGCTCGCGCTCCCGCAAGGCAGTCGAGGCAGAGGGCAGGCCCCTGCGCGCGGCCAAGTCCGCCGCCAAGCCGGCAGCCACGCCCAAGGCAGCAGCTACCCCCGGCGAACGGCGAGCCGCACGCGCGGCTGCGCGTCGCATTGAGCCCTCCACAATAGACGTGGCTGCGCAGGTCAATCGCGAGCAATTGATCGACCAGCACATCCATCAGCACCCCGAAAACGGCACACCCGCGCGGGCTATCTTCGCCAACCAGTCGCGGCAGTTTGCAGCCATGCCGGTCTTCGCCATCTGCGGACGCCCCAATGTGGGCAAGTCAACACTGTTCAATCGCTTCACTGGCAGCCGCCGTTCCATCGTGGGCGACGAGCCCGGCATCACGCGCGACCGCATCTACGGCGAAGTGGAGTGGGCGGGCCAGACCGCGCGCCTGGTAGACACCGGCGGCATCGTGCCGGACGACGCCGAACTGATTCCCTCGGAGATCTTTCGCCAGGCACGGACGGCACTCGACGAAGCTGAGTCCATCATCATGGTGGTCGATGGCCGTACTGAGCTCTCCTCTTCGGACATCGAGCTCGCGCGCATCCTCATCCGCTCCGGCAAACCCGTGTTTCTCGCCGTCAACAAGATCGATACCGAGCAGTTGCTGCCGCAGGCGGAGAACTTCCGCAGGCTGGGCATCCGCGAGGTCTTTCCCGTCTCCGCCGAGCACGGTACTGGCATCGGCGACCTGCTCGATGCGGTCTACGCGACTCTCACCTTCCCCGCTCCCGCCGAAGAGGCGGACGAGTTCGCGACAGAGCCGGAAGACGAGACCGAGCCACTGCACCGCACACACGGCGAATACAATCAGCGCGAGACGTCGATCGCCATCATCGGCCGGCCCAACGTGGGCAAATCCACACTGCTGAACGCGCTCACCAATTCCTCGCGCGCCATCGTCTCGCCCATCGCTGGCACCACCCGCGATGCGGTCGATGAAGTGGTGGAGCACAACGGCGTGCAGTATCGCTTCGTCGATACCGCGGGCATTCGCCGCAAGGGCAAGACCCACATGATGGCAGAGAAGCTCTCGGTCATCATGGCGCGCCGCCATCTTGAGGCCGCAGATGTGGCCCTGCTCATCATCGATGCCACCGAGGGCGTCACCTCGACGGACGCCACCATCGGCGGCTACGCGCATGAGAGTGGCCGCTCCGTCATCATCGTCGTCAACAAGTGGGACCTGATCACCACCGCCCGCACTGACGGCAAGCCGCCCGCGGACCGCAACATCTTCGAGGAGCAGGTGCGCAAGGTCTTGAAGTATCTGGACTACGCGCCCATCGTCTTCCTCTCCGCCGTGCAGCGCACCAATTTGCATCGCCTCTACGAGGCCATCACCCTGGTAGCAACGGAGCGCCGCAAGCGCGTCTCCACCGGGCAGATGAACCGCTTCCTGGAGCGCGTAGACTTCCAGCGCGCCACCGTCCCGGCAGCCAAGAAGATCCGCATCTATTACATGACGCAGGCCGCAGTGGCGCCACCCACCTTCGTGCTGTTCACCGACCGCCTGGTGAAGCTGCACTTCTCCTATGAGCGCTTCCTGCAGAACCAGATTCGCGAGGCTTTCGGCTTTGCCGGTTCGCCCATCTGGTTCAAGCTGCGCGCGCGCAATACCCCCCGAAACGCCCGCCGTTAAGGCGGTGGCATAACCCACTAACCGCCCGCCGCTAAGGCGCGCGCGAACACCACGACAAAGCTGGCAGCCCGACAGGCCTTCTGGTCAAATCAGCAGCGGCTCGCGCTGCGCGGACCACCAGGCGTCAAACGCAGCCAGCGCGCGCTCGCACTGCATGCGGTGCCTCTCCCGCTTGTCGCGCACCCTGCGCCGCGTCTCCTCGTCCAGCGGTTCCAGCAGGTCGAAGGTGATGTTCGCGGGTTGGAAGTGCTTCACCTCCGCGCGCGTGATGTAATTCACCAGCGAGCCCAGCGCCGTAGCGCGTGGCACCGGCTCTGCCTGCAATCCCTGCGCGCGCCGCGCTGCATACAGTCCCGCCAGCATTCCCGTTCCCATGGACTCGGTATAGCCTTCTACTCCAGATATCTGCCCTGCGAACAGCATCTCCGGCCGCTCGCGCAGTGCCAGCGTCTGGTCCAGTAGCCGCGGCGAATCGATAAATGTATTGCGGTGAATCTGCCCGTAGCGCAGGAAGCGCGCATTCTCCAGGCCCGGAATCAGCCGCAGCACGCGTGCCTGCTCGCCGTACTTCAGGTGGTTCTGGAAGCCGACCAGGTTGTAGGAATCAGCACGCAGATTCTCGCAGCGCAACTGCACCACCGCATGCGGCGTCTTGCCGGTGCGCGGATCACGCAGCCCGACCGGCTTCATCGGACCGAAGCGCAGCGTGTCTCGCCCGCGCCGCGCCAGCTCTTCAATGGGCAGGCAGCTCTCGAAGTATTTGAGCTTCTCCCACTCCTTCGCCTCCACATCCTCGGCCGTCACCAGCGCGTCGTAGAAGCGGTCATACTCGTCGCGCGTCATGGGGCAGTTGATGTAGTCCGCTGTGCCCTTGTCCCAGCGCGCCGCCATGTACACCTTGTCGCGATCGATGGTGTCGGCATCCACTATCGGGCTGATCGAGTCGTAGAAAGCCAGGTGTTCCGCGCCCGCGATGCGCGCAATCTCTGCTGACAACGCAGGCGAGGTCAGCGGGCCACTCGCGACAATGGTCAATCCGTCGAAGTCCTCGAGCGTCGTCACCTCCTCCCGCCGGACTGTGATCCGCGGCTGCTCGGCAATCGCCTGCTCGATGCGCCGCGAGAACTCCGCGCGGTCCACCGCCAGCGCATGGCCCGCCGGAACCGCCGTCTCATCGGCCAGGCGCAACAGCATCGAGCCGGCGCGGCGCATCTCCTGCTTCAGCAGCCATGGCGCCGTGTGCTCACTCTCCGACTTCAGTGAGTTCGAACAGACCAGCTCGCCGAAGTCCGCAGTCTGGTGCGCTGGCGTCTGCCGCACCGGGCGCATCTCATACAGTTCCACCGCGCAGCCTTGCGCGGCCGCCATCAACGCGGCCTCCGGGCCAGCCAGGCCGCCGCCAATCACTCGTATTTTCGTGTTCACTCTTCCAATTATAGGAACCAGCGCACTATCAGGGGCGGGGCACGCTGCTTTCCGCGCTTTTGGCGCATCAGAGTGCAATGGAAATGAACGACGACGCTTCACCCCGAGATACCGCCACCACTCGCTCCCGCGCGGTGGTTTGCCTCTCCGGCGGCATGGACTCGGCGGTCTGCGCAGCCATGGCGGCCCGGCAGCATGACACCTACGCGCTGCACTTCAGCTACGGCCAGCGCACCCAGCAGCGCGAGCTGGACAGTGCCCGCGCCATCGCCGAAGCCTTGCAGCTCGCACAGTTCCTGCCGCTTTCCATCGATCTGTTCCGCATCATCGGCGGCTCCGCGCTTACCGATACAGCCATCGACGTGCCCGATGCGCCCGCCACAGCAGAGGCCATCGGCGAAGCCATTCCGGTCACCTATGTGCCCTTCCGCAACGCGCACTTCCTCGCTGCGGCGGTCAGCTGGGCCGAAGTGCTGGGCGCGGAGGCCATCTACATCGGCGCGGTGGAGCAGGACAGCTCCGGCTACCCCGACTGCCGCCCGGCCTACTATCAGGCATTTCAGGAGCTCATCCGCACCGGCACGCGCGCCGGGGTGGAGGGTAGCGGCATCTGCATCGAGACGCCGCTGATTGCCATGCGCAAGCATGAGATCGTCCGGCACGGCCTTGAACTCTCTGCACCCTTCCATGTAACGTGGTCGTGCTATACGGGCAGTCATGCCGCTTGTGGTACGTGCGAGAGTTGCATCCTGCGCCTTCGCGCCTTTGCCGAAGCAGGAGTCAACGACCCCATTCCATACGCTACCGACTGGAAGCGAACCGCCAACGCGCCCAGGAATCCAAGTTTACGAGGAGAACGTCCATGAATCACCGACTCTTGCTTGCTGCAACCCTTTTGACGCCGCTGGCAGCACTGGGACAGGCCGCTCCAACACCCACCGGCTCCATCCATGGCCATGCGCAGGATCCGGCCAATAACCCCATCGCCAACGCGCAGTTTCAGCTCTCGACAGACGGCAAGACCGCGAAGTACACCTTCACCTCCGACGCCAATGGTGACTACAAGGGCGACAACATCGCGCCCGGCACCTACGTCGTCACCATGTTCGTCAAGGGTCCGAACGACGCCGCTCCCAAACCCGTCGATCGCTTCGAGAAGGTGGCAATCGCTGCCGGACAGGACGACACGCAGGACTTCGATCTCTCTCGCCCGGACTACATCAAGAAACTCTCGCCGGAGGAGCAGAAGCAGCTCGCCGACATCAAGGCCAAGAATGCCGGCATCAAGCAGGAAAACACGCAGGTCAAGAACCTGAACGCTGACCTGGCTTCGGCACGGCAGAACATCAAGGATAAGAAGTTCGATGACGCCGCTACCCTGATGCAGAAGGATGCGCAGGCCAAGCCGGATGCCGCCGTGCTGTGGCTGGAGCTGGGCATCGCACAGAATGGCCAGAAGAAATATGACGATTCCATCACCTCGCTCAAGAAGGCGATTGAGACCGATGCCGCGTCCAAGAAGCCAAGCCCCGAAGTAGCCGGCGCAGCCAACAACGCCCTGGGTGAGGCCTATGCTTCATCCGCTCCGCCCAAGCTGACCGAATCCACTGCTGCCTACGATGCAGCCGTGAAGGCGCAGCCAGCCAATGCAGGGCTCTTCTATTCCAACGAAACCATCATCCTGGCCAAGTTCGGCAAGGATGCGGATGCCACCGCAGCCGCAGCAGACAAGGCCATCGCCGCCGATCCCAAGAAGCCGATTCCTTATTACCTGAAGGGCCAGGCGCTCATCGGCAAGGCCACCGTCGACCCCAAGACCAGCAAGATCGTCGCGCCCCCGGGTTGCGCCGAGGCGTATGAGAAGTACCTCGAGCTTGATCCCAGCGGTCCCATGGCAGGCGACGCCAAGGCCGTCTTGGAACAGATCGGCACCAAGCAGGCCAAGTCCTACACCGCCGGCAAGAAGTAGCAAGCCCGACCCAACAACAACGGCGCCCGCTTCAAACCGGGGCGCCGTTCGTCTTTTGCCGCTCGTATTCATCTCATGGCCTCGACGCTTCTTACCTACCCGCAAGCAGCCGTGCTGATCGCGCAGCAGGCACAGGCCCTGGCAGATGCACGACAGAGTACACGCGAGCGCGTGCCTCTCCTCGACTCCCTCGGTCGCGTGCTGGCGTCACCGGTCCTCTCTGACCGCGATCAGCCACCCTTCCATCGCTCCACCCGCGATGGCTTCGCCGTCCAGGCCCAGTCGCTCATGGCTGGCGAATGGCTACCCATCGAAGGCACCCTGCGGGCGGGTGAGTCACCGTCCTCGCGCGCGCTTCCAGAGGGCGCTGCGCTTGAGATCATGACCGGCGCTCCTGTTCCCGCCGGCGCAGACGCCGTGGTGATGCTGGAGCATGTCGAACAGGCAGAAGGCCGCATCCGGCTCAACGCAGATCGCAAACTCCGCCCCGGCGACAACATCGTCCCTGCCGGAGCTGAGGCGCGCGCAGGAGATCTGCTCGTCGCTGCTGGCACCCGCCTCGCCCCGCCGCATATTGCCGTCGCCGAAGCTGCGGGGGCGGCCATAGTCGAGGTCTACGCGCGCCCACGAGTCGCCATCCTGGCTACGGGCGACGAACTGGTCGAACTGGAAACGCAGCCGCTCCCGCATCAGATTCGCAACTCCAACAGCTACACACTCGCTGCGCAGGTCATCCGCGCCGGCGGTGTGCCGCAGCGTATGCAGATTGCCCGCGACAACCTCGGCCACCTCGCAGCATTGCTGGCGCAGGCACGCGAGTCGAGCGACCTGCTGCTGCTCTCGGGCGGAGTCTCCGCCGGCAAGTACGATCTGGTAGAGCAGGCACTGGCGGCGCTCGGCGCCTCCTTCCACTTCACCGGCGTGCGCATCCAGCCGGGCAAGCCCGCCGTCTTCGGCGCATTGCCGCGCCTTGACCGCGAGCCACTGCCCTTCTTCGGGCTACCCGGCAATCCGGTCTCCACCATGGTGACCTTCCTGCTCTTTGCCGCTCCCATGCTGCGCGCGCTGGGGGGCGAGGCAGCCACTGGTCCGCGCTTTGCCCAGGCGCATCTCTCCCATCCCGAGTCCGCAGCCAGCGGCATCACCCGCTTCCTGCCCGCACATCTGGAAGGCGACTGGAACTACGCGCGGGTCCGCCGCATCGCCTGGCAAGGTTCCGGCGACCTGGCCGCCACCGCACAGTCCAACTGCTTCGTCGTGCTGCCGCCAGAGACGGCAGTAGACGCCGGCGACCCGGTGCAAGTGCTGCTCGCTTAGAAAGCAAGTCAACGGTCAGCGGTCAGGAAGTCAGTAAGAAAGCAAGGTCATCCTGAGCGCAGCGAAGGACCTGCATTTTTCCACTCTGTCATCCCGACCGAAGTAGCGCAGCCTTATCGCCACATTGTGAAAGCGCAATCGGGGTGCCCCATCCTACGCAACGCGTAGGGTGGGTTCCCGACATGTATGGAGTGCAGCGCGCAAGGCTACACTCGACCCATGCCAGAGCAAGCACGAGACAAGCTCTCCCACTACGACGAGACCGGGCAGGCCCGCATGGTCGATGTAAGCGCCAAGCCAGACACCCGCCGCGAGGCCACAGCATCCGCCTTCGTCGCCCTCACGCCGCAGGTGCTCGCTGCACTGCCGCAGAACCCCAAGGGCAATCCGCTTGAGGTAGCCCGCTTCGCCGGCATCCAGGCCGCCAAGCGCACCGCGGATCTTATCCCCATGTGCCATCCGCTGCCACTCAGCTTCATTGATGTGACCACTACAGTCACAGAAGGCGGCATCGCCCTCACCGCCACCGCCGCCACTACGGCCGGCACCGGCGTGGAGATGGAAGCGCTTACCGCTGTCTCCATCGCCGCACTCACCCTCTATGACATGTGCAAGGCGCTCGACAAAGGCATCACCATCGAGCACATCCAACTGGAGCGCAAGACCGGCGGCAAGAGCGGCGTGTACATGCGTTCTGCAATCCGCTGAAAAGCGCCTCCCTGTCGCGTCTTGACGGCAGGCACTGTGCCCCGTACGGTGGAAGCCGTCGCCGTCAGCCCATCTGCAGAGGAGTCTCATGCGCATACCGCTCCTGTCCCTTGCTTCCCTTTTCGCCTTCTCCCTCGTAGCCGCTGCGCAAACCAAGCCTGCTGCCATGATGCCCGCTATGGGCTGGAACAGCTGGAATCACTTCGCCGGCAAGGTCACGGACAAGGACGTACGCGATGCCGCCGATGCGCTCGTCTCCACCGGACTGCGCGACGCAGGCTATGTCTACGTCAACATCGACGACACCTGGGAAGGCAAGCGGGATGCCCAGGGCAACATCCAGACCAACGAGAAGTTTCCGGACATGAAGGCGCTGGCCGGCTACGTGCACAGCAAGGGCCTGAAGATCGGCATCTACTCCTCACCTGGCCCCCAGACCTGCGCTCACTACGAAGGCAGCTACCAGCACGAAGCGCAGGATGCAAAGACCTACGCCGGGTGGGGCATCGACTACCTGAAGTACGACCTGTGCGGCTACCGGCAGATCATGCAGCAGGAAGCGCCCAACGATCAGGCCAAGCAATACGAGATGATGCGCGCCGCGTACGAGAAAATGCATCAGGCGCTGGAGGCCACCGGCCGGCCCATCTATTACTCGCTCTGCCAGTACGGCTGGGGACTGGTGTGGCAGTGGGGCCCGCAGGTCGGCGGCAACTCCTGGCGCACCACTGACGACATTGAGGATAGCTACATGAGCATGTCCAACATCGGCTTCGCGCAGGCCGGTCTCTCGAAGTATGCATCGCCCGGCCACTGGAACGATCCCGACATGCTCGAAGTCGGCAACGGCAAGATGAATGGCAATGAGTACCGCACGCACATGACGCTATGGGCCATGCTCGCTGCCCCGCTGCTGGCCGGCAACGATCTTTCGAAGATGTCGCCAGAGACACTCGCCATCCTCAGCAACAAGGACGTAATCGCCATCGATCAGGACTCCCTAGGCAAGCAGGGCGACCGGGTCAGCGCTGCGGGTCCGCTGGAAGTGTGGTCGAAGCCGCTCCACGATGGCGGCCTCGCCGTCGCCCTCTTCAACCGCGGACATGATGACGAGCCCATGTCGCTGCCCGCTGAGTCGCTCGGCGTTGGCGCCGACAGCAAGGTCCTGAATGTGTGGAATCCCAAAGACACCAGCCGCGGCCCCTGGGTGGTGCCAGAGCATGGCGTCGTGCTGTTGCGCATCGCGAGGTAGCGCGCGGCTCAACTCGCCACTCAAGTATGGAGTGCAACGGCGCCGTCTCGCGATAGCATGGTCACCATGAAACGGCGCCTGCTCCCCCTCGCACTGTTGGCGGCAATCCTGCCCACCTTGCCCCTGCCGATGTTTGCCAGGGACAAGCTGGCCAAATATGCCGGCATCTACAAAGGCGAGACGCGTGCCCAGGACGAGACCCGCGAGCAGAGCCACGAGGGTGACTACGCGATCCGCCACCACACCATTACCCTCAGCCTTGGTGCTGACGGCACTGCCACGCTCACCCAGTCTCCCGATGCGACCGACGAGATCACCAGCTTCGCCCACTGGACCCGCCAGGGCGACCAGATCAAGCTGACCTTCGACCCGGTCGACAAACAGCCAACCCCGCCGCCAATGTCCTTCCGGGTGCAGAGGAAGACGCTGACGCCACTGGTCTACAACCACGAACTGTGGCGCACCCTGCCGCCGCCACCGCTGCATCGGACGAAT